>NZ_JAWQRR010000009.1:0-403628 GCF_033446045.1 Plantactinospora sp. KLBMP9567
CGCCCGGGCGAGATGCGGGGCCGGCAACACCTTGGGTCGGGGGCGGTGCGGCGTCCGGGCCGGAGGTGGTGGGGTCCGTCCGGCCCGGACGCCGCAGGGGATCAGACCAGAGTGGACCTCGGGGCCCCGGCGGTGACCGGGGTGGCCGCCTCGGGACGTTCGAGGGCGACCCGGGGCAGCCAGCGGCCCAGCCAGGACGGCAGCCACCAGGCGCGGGCGCCGAAGAGCTGCATCACCGCGGGGAGGATCAGGCAGCGGATGACGAAGCCGTCCACGAAGATCGCGACCGCCAGGCCGAGCCCGAACTGTTGCAGCATCCGGCCCGGGTCGAACAGGAAGGCACTGAAGACCACGATCATGATGGCGGCGGCGGCCGTCACCACCCGCCCGGTGGTGGCCAGGCCCTCCCGGATCGCGCCTTCGGCGTCCCGGTGCCGTTCCCAGTGCTCGTGCATCCGGGAGACCAGGAAGACCTCGTAGTCCATCGAGAGCCCGAAGACGATGGCGAAGATCAGTACGGGCACGAACGCCTCGACGGGACCGGGCTGGACGCCCAGGTTGCCGTACTGGAAGACGTAGGTGATCACGCCGAGGGCGGCGGCCACGCTGAGCAGGTTGAGCACCGCCGCCTTGACCGGGATGAGCAGGGACCGGAAGACGAGTACCAGCAGCAGCGCGGAGAGGCCCACCACCACGACCACGAAGAGCGGCAGCCGGTCGGAGATCGCGTCGGCGAAGTCGACCGCGGCCGCCGTACCGCCGCCGATCGAGACCCGTACCCCGGTACTCCGTTCCACCGGTGGCAGCACCTCGGTACGCAGCCGGTCCACCAGGTCCATCGTCGCCGCGTCCTGCGGGGCGGAGGTGGGGAAGAGCAGCAGGGTGTGCAGTTGCCCGTCGGGTGCCGGGAACGGCGGGGTCACCGAGGCGACGCCCTCGACTCCGGCGAGCGCGCCGCCCACCTCGGTCGCGGCCGGCTGGCCGCCCTCGACGGCCACCACCAGTGGACCGTTCTGTCCCGGGCCGAACCCGGTCGAGATCAGGTCGTACGCCTGCCGGCTGGTCGAGGTCGGCGCGTCGCTGCCGGCGTCGGCGAAGCCCAGCCGCATGTCCAGGGCCGGCACCGCGAGCAGCACCAGCAGCGCCGTGGGCAGCAGCAGGGCCAGCCAGGGCCGGCGCTGCACGAAGCCGGACCAGCGCCGCCATACCGCGCCCTCGGCCCGCTTCGCCCGCTCCGCGCGGCGCCGGATGGCGCGCTCGACGCGACCGCCGACGATGGCCAGCAGCGCCGGGAGCAGGGTAAGCGAGGCGAGCATCGTGACCAGCACGGTCAGCGCCACCGCCACGGCCACGCCCTGGAGCGAGCCGAGGCCGAGGACGATGAGGCCGAGCAGGGCGATCACCACCGTGCAGGCGGCGAAGAAGACGGTACGACCGGCACTGTCCAACGCGATCCGGGTGGCGGTGGCCCGGTCTGCGCCGTGCAGCAACTCCGACCGGAAGCGGGAGAAGACCAGCAGCGCGTAGTCGATGCCGACGCCGAGCCCGACCAACGCCATCAGCGGGGCGGTGTAGTCGGCGACCGTCGCGACGTGCGAGGCGAGTACGACCAGGCTGAGCGTACTGCCCACCGCGAAGATCGCGATCCCGATCGGCATCGCGGCGGCGAGCAGGGAGCCGAAGAGGATCACCAGGATGACCAGGGCAGCGAGCAGGCCGGCGCCCTCGGCCGGGCCACCCTCGCTCTCC
The DNA here is from genome assembly GCF_033446045.1 of Plantactinospora sp. KLBMP9567. NCBI lineage: Bacteria > Bacillati > Actinomycetota > Actinomycetes > Micromonosporales > Micromonosporaceae > Plantactinospora > Plantactinospora sp. KLBMP9567. Next base: position 1,750 of record NZ_JAWQRR010000009.1, read on the forward strand.
TCGGCGGCCCGGACCGGGTCACCGGCCAACTCCACCCGCAGCCCGTCCCCGGCTGCCGCCCGGGCGGCCTCGATGACGGCCCGTACGTCGTCGGCCGGCACCTCCTCACTGGGCCTGTCGAGGGTGACGGTGGCGTACCCGATGGTGCCGTCGGCGGAGACGGCGCCCCGGTCGTCGTACGGGCTGGTCAGCTCGGCCACCGAGGCCATCCCGCGCACCTGGCCGAGCATCGGCTCGACGCGCTGCCGGACCTCGGCGGTGTCGATGCCGCGTGGCTGGTGCAGGACGATCTGGAAGCTGCCCGCCGTTTGCCGTGAGCCGTGTTCCCGGAGCGTGTCCGTGGTGGCCTGGGACTCGGTGCCGGGCAGCGAGTGGTCGTTGTGGTAGTCCGTCCCGACCGCCTGGGCGGCCACGGCGAGGCCGACCAGCACGACGACCCAGGTCAGCAGGGCGGCCCAGCGCCGCCGGTACGCCCACCCGGCCACCCGGGCGAAGAGACCGGCTCCGGCCGGCCCGGTACTGCCGGCGACGGCCGTGCCTGTCCCGTCCGGCACCTCGCCGTCGGGCCGGTCGGCAGGAGTTGGTTCGGTCGGCATTGTCGGCTCTCCTCGCGCTCTCGGGTCCACCCACTGGTCGCTCCGTGACCAGTCCGTCGATACGTTAGCAATCTACATGTAGGATAGCTACGTAAGCGAGGACGGTCCCGCTGGAGGGGCACGGGTGGCGGTGGACGGGCCTCCTGGTGCGCGGACGGGCTCGTCTGGGGTGGAGTCGACGGGCGCCAGGGCCGCCGTCAGCCGGTCTGCGGCGTCAGCGGGAGCGCGAGGTGGGTCGGGGTGCGGGGCTCAGCGGGAGGTCGTCGCCGCGCGTGCCGTCGCGAGGCAGCGTGCCCCGTTCAGTGCCACGAGAAGCATCGGCAGGATCAGGAAGACCACCGCGATGGGCAACCGGGCCAGGGCCATCGGGCCGGTGATCGGGCTGACGAGCGCGAGCATCAGGCCGATCGCGCTGAACGTGGCCGCCACGGTGCAGGCGAAGATCCCGGTGAGCCGGATGCGCCGGGGATTGGTGCCGAGCCGCCGTACCCCGGCGCCGGAGGCCCAGGTGGCCAGTAGCGCGACGGCCACGGCCAGCATCCCCAGCCAGCTCACCAGGGTGTCGAGGAACCCGGCCAGTCCGGGCAGCGGGTCCGGTTCGGCCGCCTTCCAGGCGACCAGGTGCCAGATCGGCGGCTGCGCGACGAGGCTGGCGAAGGCGAGCAGCGCCGTCCGCCGGCCCTGGGCCAGCGCGAGCTCGGCCTGGTATCCGGGGGCGATCCGGGAGATCTCACCGAAGTCGTCGACCGCGCGCCGTGCGGCGACCTCGGGGGCCAGGCCGAGGTCCGAGTACGCCTCGGTCGCGTCGACCAGGCTGTCCCGGGCCTCCCGGAGAAGGCCGTACTTGACCCGCCGTGGCCCTCGCAGGGCACGGTCGAGTTCGGCGAGGTATCCGTCTATCGCAGCGGCCACGGCTCACTTTCTCTGCGCACCGGTGCCCCAGTATGCCCGGGTCGACCTGCGGGCGGAATGCACGCGACCCCGAGATTTACGACTGACTGGCCACGAACCTCGGCACCCATTCGGCGCGGCCACCCGCCAGCGGCCGGGCACCACCGTCGGCAGCCGGGCGCACCAAAAACGCTCCTGACCGGATTTCCTTGTCAGGAGCGTCGTTGTGCTGGTCGTCAAGAGTGCCCCCGGCAGGATTCGAACCTGCGCTCCCGCCTCCGGAGGGCGGTGCTCTATCCCCTGAGCTACGGGGGCTCAGCGACCCAGGAAGAGTAGCAGGCGTGGGCGCCCGGGCACGAATCGGTATCCGCCGTGTCTGTCCGGCCCGTTCTACCAGGGAAGACCCCCGTTACCGGCCGCAGCTCGGCAGTGGGTGCAGCACGATCCGGGGCGGGAGTCGGCGGGGCCACTCGGCCCGGGTGAAGGAGCCGTCGACCACGACGTGTACGGCGTCCTCCTCCGCCCCACTGAGCCGGAGCAGGAAGTCCCGGGGGAGGGCCGAATCGACGTTCGGGGTGGTGATGAGGAACCGCACCCGGCCGCGTACGGAGACGGCGGAGAGCACGTCGGCGGCGGGTACCACCCCGTGCAGGCGGGTACGGCCGATCCAGCACAGTTCGGCCCGGTGCTCCTGGGCGGTGCGCACGATCGCCGGATACTCCCGTTCCACCCAGAGGGCCACCGCGTCGACGCAGAGCCCGCAGGCCCGTTCGGTGGGCTGTCGCGGGCCGAGGCCCCAGGCCCGCAGGTAGCTGCCGATCTCGGCGCTGTCGACGGGCAGGTCGTACCGGTGGTGGACGAGGCTGGCGACGCTCTGCCGGGTCCAGAGTTCGTCGTCCAGCCCGAACGTGTCGGGGTAGCTCCCGCGCAGCGTCTCGATCAGTTCCAGTTCCTGTTCGCGGCTGAGCGTCCCCGCCTCGCCGGACCGCTGTCCGCGCCGGACGGCCGCGACCGCGCCGTCCCCGCCGATGGTGTGTCGACGGCACCAGCTGGTGACCGACCGACGTCCGTCCCGGAGAGCAACCGTCATGTCTAGGACAACGACCGCAGATCCCGACTGGTCACGTTATGTATGGAGAAAGGTCGCCAAAGCGGGCAAGAAGCCGAACACGGGCTTAACGGATACACCTGGCACCGTCGCCGCTGGAAACGGAACCGGCGGCCGTCCCGTCGGACGGCCGCCGGATCAGGCGGAACGGGTGGCGAGGGTCAGCGGGCGCCGATCCTGCCCTGGAGGGTCCGGACCAACGAGATCTCCTTCTTCTGCCCGGCGACCATGGACTCGGCCATCGCGGTCACCTGCTCGTCGTCGGAGAGGTCCAGAATCCCCTCGGCCATGTGGATGCCGCCGAGGTGGTGGTCGAGCATCAGCTTCAGGAAGAGGGCGTCGAAGTCGCGGCCGGTGGCGGCGCGCAACTCGGCCCGCTGCGCGTCGGTTGCCATGCCCGGCATCAGCCCGTTCCTGACCGCGCCCGCGCCGTCCGGCATCCAGGCCATCCGGGGCTGGCGACCGGTCGGGCTCAGGCCCCACTCCTTCAGCCAGGTCTGCATGATGCCGATCTGGGCCTGCTGGGTGAGTGCGATGTCCGCCGCCAGGGTCCGGACGTCCGGGTCCGTGGTCTTCTCGTGGGCGAGGATCGCCATCTCGACCGCCTGGGCGTGGTGCGACGACATGTCCCGGGCGAACCCGGCCTCGGGCGAGCTGTCCCCGGGCCGGAGCAGGCCGGGGGCGAGCAGCCCGCCCGCGAACCCGAGCAGCAGGCCCAGCAGGATGGCGAGGGCCAGCGCGGCGGTGCCGGCGCTCCACCTGCCCGAGCCCCGGCCGACGCCCTCGTCCTCCTCCGGGGCGGCGGTGGTCGCCACCGCCCCCGATTCGGTGGTCACGCCGATCAACCGCCCGCCGGGGGCACCGGCTGCTGCTGGTCACCCGGGACGTTGTCCCGCGGGGTCGTACCGGTGGCGGTGATGCCGCCGGAGCAGGCCGCGCCCGGCTCCATGCTGGCGTTCTGCCGCAGTGCCTCGATGAAGTCGTCGATCCGGCCGTCGGTGGCGCTGTCGAGCTTGAGCTGGTAGCCCCAGGCCTGCAGCGAGATCGGCCGGTCGAGGTTCTGCACCGGGCTCATCAGCATGAACTCGTTGCCCCGGACCTTGCTGGCCAACTGCTCGACCTGCTCGGCCGGCAGGTCGGACTTGTAGGTGATCCAGACCGCGCCGTGCTCCAGGCTGTGCACCGCGTGCTCGTTGGCGATCGGCGCGTCGTAGACGTCACCCATGCAGTTCTGCCAGGCGTTGTTGTGCGAGCTGCCGACCGGCGGGTTGACCTTGTAGGTGAGCGGGCCGGCCACGTGGGACTCCTTGCCGGGCAGCGGGTTCACCGCCGAGGGGTCGCTCTCCCGGAAGTTCACGATCCCGTCGATCGCGGCGGCCTTGTCCTCCCACTTCTTGCCGTTCTGGATCACCGCGTACGCGCCGTACCCGATGATGGCGACGGCGACGACGCCGACCGCGACGAAGAGGCCGATGGAGCCCCACGAGCGGCCCTGGCTGACCCTGACCGGCGTGACCGGACGGCGCTGCTGGGGCTTCTTCCCGCCCCCGCCGCCGCTGCGTCCGGCCGGCACCCGGGCGCCCGCGCCGGACTTGCCGGCGGCCCCGGCCTTCCCGGTGGAGCCGGCCTTCCCGGTGGAGCCGGACTTGGCGGCCGTCCCCGCGGGCTTGGCCCCGGCCCCCTTCTCGCCCTCGGCGGGCTTACCGCCGGCCGGCGCCTTCTTGCCGGTGCTGACCACGGACGGACGGCGTTGTTCGCCGCCCGAGGTGCTGATGCTCATGGTCCCTCGTCAGGTCGGTCGGTCAGGGGATGGCGGGCCGCACATGCGCAGGGTCGCCACCGAGTGACCGAGTCTACCCCCGCTAGCATGGTTCGGTGACTCCCGCCAACCTCGCCGAGGCCGTTCTCGCCGCCGCACACGCCGTCTTCGACCGGCGTGGTCTGGATCACTCGGTACTGCCCGAGTCCGTGCCGCTGGAGCGACCCCGGAACCCCGAGCACGGCGACTACGCCTCCACCATCGCCCTCCAGTTGAGCAAGCGGGTCGGGCTGCCGCCCCGGGAGCTGGCCGCCGCCCTCGCCGAGGAGCTGGCCCGGACCCCGGGCGTGAAGTCGGTCGACATCGCCGGGCCGGGCTTCCTCAACCTCCGGCTCGACCCGGCCGCCGCCGGGCAGCTCGCCCGCGAGGTGGTCCGGGCCGGTCAGGCGTACGGGCGGAGCGACCGGCTCACCGGGCAGCGGGTCAACCTGGAGTTCGTCTCGGCCAACCCGACCGGCCCGATCCACCTCGGGCACACCCGGTGGGCGGCGGTCGGTGACTCGCTGCGCCGGATCCTCTCCGCCGCCGGTGCCGAGGTGACCAGCGAGCACTACGTCAACGACGCGGGCGCCCAGATCGACCGGTTCGGCCAGTCGCTGTACGCGGCGGCGTCGGGCGGGCCGACCCCGGAGGAGGGCTACGCCGGCGAGTACGTCAGCGAGATCGCCGAGCGGATCGTCGCGGAGCGCCCCGAGTTGCCCGACCTGCCGGCCGAGGAGGCGGTGCCGGTCTTCCGGGACCGGGGCTACCAGCTCATGCTGGACGAGATGCGGGCCAGCCTGGAGCGGTTCGGCGTGCACTTCGACGTCTGGTTCTCCGAGCGCACCCTGCACACCAGCGGCGCGATCGAGCACGCCCTGGGCCGGCTGCGCGAGCAGGGTCACGTCTACGACGCCGACGGCGCCATCTGGTTGCGCACCACGGCCTTCGGCGACGACAAGGACCGGGTGCTGATCCGGAGCAACGGCGAGCTGACCTACTTCGCCGCCGACTCGGCATACTACATCGACAAGCGGGAGCGCGGTTTCGACAAGTGCGTCTACCTGCTCGGCGCCGACCACCACGGCTACGTCAACCGGCTCCGGGCGATCGCCGCCTGTGCCGGGGACGACCCGGACTTCAACATCGAGATCCTGATCGGCCAACTGGTCAACCTGGTCCGCAACGGCGTACCGGTCCGGCTCTCCAAGCGGGCCGGCAACATCATCACGTTGGACGAGATCGTCGACGCGGTCGGCGTGGACGCGGCCCGCTACTCGCTGGCCCGGTCCTCGACCGACTCGCCGCTGACCCTGGACATCGACGAGATCACCAAGAACTCGAACGACAACCCGGTGCACTACGTGCGGTACGCGCACGCCCGGATCGCCTCGCTGCTGCGCCGCGCCGTCGACCTCGGCATCAGCCGGGGCGACGACTTCGACCCGGGCCTGCTCAGCCACGAGAAGGAGAACGACCTCCTCAAGTCGCTGGGCGAGTTTCCCGGGGTGGTGGCCACCGCGGCCGAACTGCGCGAACCGCACCGGATCGCCCGCTACCTCGAGGAGCTGGCCGGCTCGTACCACCGGTTCAACGACGCCTGCCAGGTGCTGCCGCTCGGCCGCCAGCCGGTGTCGGAGCAGCTCACCCAGGCCCGGCTCTGGCTGGTCGAGGCGACCCGGATCGTCCTGGCCAACGGCCTGGCGCTGCTCGGGGTCTCCGCGCCGGAGCAGATGTGAGTCATCTCCGGCTCCCGGCGTAGCGGGCCGGTCGGAAGTACGCGCGTGCGGTAAGGAGAACGACAGATGCGCGCTCACGAAGCGGGGGCACTGCACGGCGACCTCGGGGTCCGAGGGCCGGCCTGGCTGCGTACCCCGGAGGACGTCAACGCGCTCGTGCCGCAACTGTGGCCGCGCAACGTGGCGCGCGACGCCGACGGCGCCCTCGTGGTCGCCGGGCTCGGCGTGCGCGAGCTGGCGGAACGGTTCGGCACCCCGGTCTACGTGCTCGACGAGGACGACCTGCGGGCCCGCTGCCGGGACTTCCGGGCCGCCTTCCCGGACCAGGACATCTACTACGCCGGCAAGGCCTTCATCTGCCGCGCGGTGGTGCGGGTGATCGCCGAGGAGGGCCTGTTCCTGGACGTCTGCTCCGGCGGGGAGCTGACGGTGGCGCTGGCCGCCGGCATGCCGGCCGAGCGGATCGGCTTCCACGGCAACAACAAGTCCCCGGCCGAGCTGGCCCGGGCGGTCGACGCCGGGGTGGGCCGGATCGTCGTGGACTCGTTCCACGAGATCGACCGGCTGACCACGCTGGCCCGGGAGCGGGGCGTCCGGCCGGAGGTGCTGATCCGGGTCACCGTCGGCGTCGAGGCGCACACCCACGAGTTCATCGCCACCGCGCACGAGGACCAGAAGTTCGGCTTCTCGCTGGCCGGCGGGGCGGCGGCCGCCGCCGCGTTCCGGATCCTCGACGAGGACGTGCTGGAACTGCGGGGACTGCACTCGCACATCGGTTCGCAGATCTTCGACACCAGCGGTTTCGAGGTGGCCGCCCGGCGGATCCTCGGCCTCCAGGCGCAGATCCGGGACGCCCGCGGGGTCGAGCTGCCGGAGCTGGACCTCGGCGGTGGTTTCGGCATCGCGTACACCACCCAGGACGATCCGTCGCCACCGCACGACCTGGCGAAGCGGCTGGGCAAGATCGTCGACGGGGAGTGCGAGGGGCTGCGGCTGGCGGTGCCCCGGCTCTCGATCGAGCCCGGTCGGGCGATCATCGGCCCGGCGGTCTTCACCCTCTACGAGGTCGGCACGGTCAAGGATGTGGACGGGATCCGCACGTACGTCAGCGTCGACGGCGGGATGAGTGACAACATCCGTACCGCGCTGTACGGGGCGTCGTACTCGGCGACCGTCGCCTCCCGGCGGTCGACCGCCGAGCCGATTCTGGCCCGGGTGGTGGGAAAGCATTGCGAGGCTGGGGATGTGGTGGTGAAGGATGAATTCCTGCCCGCCGACGTGCAGCCCGGAGATCTTCTCGCCGTGCCCGGAACGGGCGCCTACTGCCGGAGCATGGCCAGTAACTACAACCATGTTCCCCGGCCGCCCGTGGTGGCGGTCCGGGACGGCCGCGCGCGGGTGATCGTCCGGCGGGAAACCGAAGACGATCTGCTGGCATTGGATGTGGGTTGACCTTGACGAAGCCTGTCCGTCTGGCACTGCTCGGTTGCGGCACCGTCGGCGCGGAGGTGGTACGCCTGCTGCACGAGCAGGCCGCCGACCTGACGGCCCGGGTCGGTGCGCCGCTGGAACTCGCCGGGATCGCCGTACGCCGACTCGGCCGGGACCGGGGTGAGCTGCCGATCGACCCGGCGCTGTTCACCACCGACGCGCTCGGCCTGGTCAAGCGGGACGACATCGACCTGGTGATCGAGGTCGTCGGCGGGATCGAGCCGGCCCGGGGCTGGCTGGTCGAGGCGTTGCGGGCCGGCAAGAGTGTGGTGACCGCCAACAAGGCGCTGCTGGCCGAGGACGGCGGGGCGCTGCACGACGCGGCCGCCGAGGGCGGGTCGGACCTCTACTACGAGGCGGCGGTGGCCGGCGCCATCCCGCTGCTCCGCTCGCTGCGCGAGTCGCTGCACGGCGACTCGATCACCCGGGTCACCGGCATCGTCAACGGCACCACCAACTTCATCCTCTCCGCGATGGACACCACCGGTGCCGGCTTCACCGAGGCGCTGGACGAGGCGACCGAGCTGGGCTACGCGGAGGCCGACCCGACCGCCGACGTGGAGGGCTTCGACGCCGCCGCCAAGGCGGCCATCCTGGCCTCGCTGGCGTTCCACACCCGGGTCACCGCCGCGGACGTGCACCGGGAGGGCATCACCGAGGTCACCGCCGCCGACATGGCCAGCGCCAAGGCGATGGGTTGCACCATCAAGCTGCTCTGCATCGCCTCCCGGGGACCGGACTCGGCCGGCGCCGAGTCGGTCAGCGTCCGGGTGCACCCGGCGATGATCCCGGTCAGCCACCCGCTGGCCAGCGTCGGTGACGCCTTCAACGCGGTCTTCGTCGAGGCCGACGCCGCCGGTGAGCTGATGTTCTACGGGCGCGGTGCCGGCGGCGCGCCGACCGCGAGCGCCGTACTCGGCGACGTCGTCGCGGCGGCCCGCAACCACCTGGCCGGGGTACGCGCACCGAGCGAGTCGGCGTACGCCGCGCTGCCGATCCGGCCGATGGGTGAGGCGGTCACCCGCTACCACATCAGCCTCGACGTGGCCGACCGACCTGGGGTACTGGCCGCGGTCGCCGGGGTCTTCGCCCGGCACGACGTGTCGATCGCCACCGTGCGGCAGGCGCCCGCCCCGGCGGGCCCGGCGGACGGGGCGGCCGGACCGGTCGGCCGGGGCGGCGACGCGATCCTGGTGATCGTCACGCACACCGCGCCGGACGCCGCGCTCGCCGCCACCGTCGACGAGCTGCGCCGGCTCGACATCGTCCGGTCGATCGCCAGCGTGCTCCGGGTCGAGGGGGGCGACCGCTAGCCGGGGCGTGTCCGGCTGATCGGCCCTGTCCCGCCAGATGGTTAGCGGGTGGTGCGGGCGCACCGGATCGGCGACCCTGGGTCACCGTGGAGGAGGTGCCCGCCGCCGACGGCCGGGGCGGGACCGCGACGCGAGGAGAGCGACATGTGGCGGGGCTTGATCGAGGCGTACCGGGATCGGCTGCCGGTCAGCGAGGCCACGCCGGTGATCACCCTCAACGAGGGGAACACCCCGCTGCTGCCCGCTCCGGTGCTCTCCGCACGGCTCGGCTGTGACGTCTATCTCAAGGTGGAGGGCGCCAACCCGACCGGCTCGTTCAAGGACCGCGGCATGACGCTGGCGGTCTCCCGGGCGGTCGAGGCCGGCAACAAGGCGATCATCTGCGCCTCCACCGGCAACACCAGCGCCTCGGCGGCGGCGTACGCGGCCCGGGCCGGGCTCACCTGCGCCGTGCTGGTGCCACAGGGCAAGATCGCGCTGGGCAAGATGGCCCAGGCGTTGGTGCACGGCGCCCGGCTGCTCCAGATCAACGGCAACTTCGACGACTGCCTGGCGCTCGCCGCCAAGCTGGCCATGGACTACCCGGTGGCCCTGGTCAACTCGGTCAACATCGACCGGCTACACGGCCAGAAGACCGCCGCGTTCGAGATCGTCGCGGCGCTCGGCGACGCCCCCGACATCCACTGCCTGCCGGTCGGCAACGCCGGCAACATCACCGCGTACTGGATGGGCTACTCGGAGGAGACCGAGGCCGGCAACGCCACCCGCCGCCCGAAGATGTACGGCTTCCAGGCCTCCGGGGCCGCCCCGATCGTCACCGGCGAGGCGGTACGCGAACCCTCCACCATCGCCACCGCGATCCGGATCGGCAACCCGGCGAGCTGGACCAAGGCGGTGGACGCCCGGGACGCCTCCGGCGGGCTGATCTCGGCGGTGACCGACCGGGAGATCCTGTCGGCGTACCGGCTGCTCGCCCGCGAGGTGGGGGTCTTCGTCGAGCTGGCCAGCGCGGCCAGCGTCGCCGGGCTGCTGCAACAGGCCGCCGAGGGGCGGGTGCCGAGCGGCTCCACCGTGGTCTGCACGGTCACCGGGCACGGTCTCAAGGACCCGGAGTGGGCGATCTCCACCGCCCCCTCGCCGATCACCATCCGCAACGACGTGCCGACCGCGGCCCGCGCCCTCGACCTGGCCTGACCCCCGTCCGGAGATCCCGCCCGCCGGGCACCGGGCACGGCGGGAGCTGCTGAGAGGTGGCTGAGCCGGAGTTGTCCCCGGGGCCGGTCGACTCGCAGGCTGCGGCCAGCGCCCCGACGCCGGGGCGGAGTTCCGGGTCAGGCAGACTCTCCCCTGCCGCGCCGAGTCGGGACTCGCGCGATCGCATTCTCGCGCCAACTCGATAACAGGAGTGAGCCGCTGATGTCGTTCCTCGCCAGACTCAGTCTCGCCAACCGAGGGCTTGTCGCGCTCATCGCGATCGTGGTCACGGCGTTCGGCGTGTACGCCGTACCGTCGCTGAAGCAGCAGCTCCTGCCCTCGCTGGAGTTTCCGGCGGCCTTCATCATCGCGCCGTACCCGGGCGCCGGGCCGGAGGTGGTGGAGGAGCAGGTCGCCGAGCCGATCGAGAACAGCATCCAGGGGATCGCCGGGCTGACCAAGGTCACCTCGACCTCGCAGGAGGGCAGCGCCACCCTCCAGGTCGAGTACGAGTTCGGCACCGACCTGGACGACGCGGTCAACAAGATGCAGACCGCGCTGAACCGGATCGAGGCGCAACTCCCGGAGAACGTCGAGCCGCAGGTGATCGCCGGCAGCACCGACGACCTGCCGGCGGTGGTGCTGGCGGCGGCCGGCAACGGCGACGAGCGGGCCCTGGCCGACAAGCTCGCCGAGACGGTAGTACCGGAGCTGGAGTCGATCGACGGTGTCCGTACCGTCGAGGTGACCGGGGCCCGCGACGAGCAGGTGGTGATCACCCCCAACCCGGCCCGGCTGGCCGCCTCCGGCGTGGCGCCGACCGCGATCGGCGAGGCGCTGCGCGCCAACGGCGTGACCATCCCGGCCGGGGCGCTGACCGAGGCGGACCAGACCCGGACGGTCCAGGTCGGTGGCCGGATCGGCTCGGTCGAGGAACTCGCCGGCATCTTCCTGCCCGGGCGGTCCGGCGGCCAGCCGGTCCGGCTCGGCGACGTGGCCACCGTGCAGCAGCAGCTCGCCGCGCCGACCTCGTTCACCCGGACCGACGGCGTCGACAGCCTCGGCATCATGGTCACCGCCACGCCGGACGGCAACGCGGTGCGGATCTCGCACGACATCCGGGACCGGCTCGCCGACCTCGGCACCGCCTCCGGTGCCACCCTCACCGTGGTCTTCGACCAGGCGCCGTTCGTGGAGTCCTCGATCGAGAGCCTGACCACCGAGGGCCTGCTGGGCCTGGTCATGGCCGTACTCGTGATCCTGGTCTTCCTGCTCTCGGTCCGGTCCACCCTGGTCACCGCGGTCTCCATCCCGCTCTCGGTGCTGGTGGCGCTGATCGCGCTCTGGATCGGCGACTACTCGCTCAACCTGCTCACCCTCGGCGCGCTGACCATCGCGGTCGGCCGGGTGGTCGACGACTCCATCGTGGTGTTGGAGAACATCAAACGACATCTCGGATACGGCGAGCACAAACGCACCGCCATCCTCGGCGGGGTACGCGAGGTGGCCGGCGCGGTCGTCGCCTCCACGCTGACCACGGTCGCCGTCTTCACCCCGATCGTGCTGGTCGGCGGCTTCGTCGGGCAGCTCTTCGCACCGTTCGCGATCACCGTCACGGTGGCGCTGCTCGCCTCGCTGCTGGTGTCGCTGACCATCATTCCGGTGCTGGCGTACTGGTTCCTCCGGCCGGCGAACGGTGGCGCGACCGAGGAGGCGGTCCGGCGGGCGGCCGAGGAGAAGGAACTGCGCAGCCCGCTGCAGCGCGGGTACCTGCCGGTTATCCGGTTCGCGACCCGGCGGCGCTGGCTCACCGTCGCCCTCGGCCTGGTGGTGCTGCTCGGCACCTTCGGCCTCGCCACCCGGCTGGAGACGAACTTCCTGGACGACTCCGGGCAGGACACCCTGAGCATCAGCCAGGAACTCCCGGTCGGCAGCAGCCTGGCCGCCACCGACGCGGCCGCGAAGCAGGTCGAGCGGGTGCTCTCCGGCACCGACGGGGTCGAGTCGTACCAGGTGACCGTGGGCGGGGGCGGCGGCAACCCGTTCGGCGGCGGAGGCAGCGCCAACGAGGCGAGCTTCTCGGTGGCGCTGGCCGAGGAGGCCGACGCCGGGCAGGTCGAGGATGCGCTCCGGGCGGAGTTCGACAAGCTGACCGGCGCCGGTGAACTCAGCTTCGGCGGGGCCGGCGGGCCCGGCGGCGGTGCGGTGAACGAGATCCAGGTGATCGTCCGCGCGGCTGACCAGGACGTACTGGCCCGGGCGAGCGAGCAGGTGAGCAGGGCGATGGCGGAGACGCCGGACGTCACCGACGTACGCAGCAGCCTGGCCGACAGCGCCCCCCGGATCGACGTCAAGGTGGACCGGGCCGCCGCGGCCCGGCTCGGGCTCTCCGAGGCGGCCGTCGGGCAGCTCGTCGCGCAGCAGTTCCGGGGCAGCCCGCTCGGCCAGGTGTCGCTGGACGGCCGGCAGCAGGACGTGGTGCTGCGTACCGGGCAGCCGCCCGCCGGGATCGACGCGCTCCGGGCCCTGCGGGTGGGGCCGCCCGGCCCGGCCGGTGCGGTGAAGCTGGACGACATCGCCGACGTGACCGAGGTGCAGGGGCCGCTCGCGGTGACCCGGATCGACGGCGAGCGCAGCATCACCGTCAGCGGTACGTCGACCGGCTCCAACCTGGGCGCCACCACCACCGCGCTGCGGGAGAAGCTGGACGGGATCGAGGTGCCGGGGGCGACGTTCGAGATCGGTGGCGTCAGCGCCGAGCAGCAGGAGGCCTTCGCCGATCTGGGGCTGGCGGTACTGGCCGCGATCGCGATCGTCTTCGTGATCATGGTGGCCACCTTCGGCAGCCTGATCCAGCCGCTGATCCTGCTGGTCTCCATCCCGTTCGCGGCGACCGGCGCGATCGGCCTGCTGCTGGCCACCGGCACCCCGCTGGGCGTTCCGGCGCTGATCGGCGTGCTGATGCTGGTCGGCATCGTGGTCACCAACGCGATCGTGCTGATGGACCTGATCAACCAGTACCGGGCCCGGGGGATGGGCGTGGTCGAGGCGGTGGTCGAGGGTGGCCGCCGCCGGCTGCGGCCGATCTTGATGACCGCGATCGCGACCATCTTCGCCCTGCTGCCGATGGCGCTCGGGCTGACCGGCGAGGGCGGGTTCATCTCGCAGCCGCTGGCGATCGTGGTGATCGGCGGCCTGATCAGCTCGACGCTGCTGACCCTGGTGCTGGTGCCGACCCTCTACACGATGGTGGAGAACGCCAAGGAGCGGATCCGGCGGCGCCGGTCCGGGGCAGGGTCGGCCGGCGGCGACGAGGCGGGCGTACCGGGCGTACCGGCCGGGGAGCCGGTGCCGGTCGGTGCCGGCGCCCGCGCCGGTGGTTCACCGGGCCCGGTGCCGGCACACCCTGCGCCGTCCGGCGCGCTGATCGACGGTACCGACCAGTTCGAGGTGCTCCGGCTGCCGAAGAGCCGGAAGTCGCCGCTGCCGCCGACCGAGAGCTGACCGGCCGGAGAGCTGACCGGCTGAGCTGACGGGCCGGAGAGCTGACCGGCCGGAGCGCACGACGAGGACCGGTCGCGGGTGGCCGTGGTTATCGCCACCTGTGGACCGGTCCTCGTCGGTGCACGGGGGCGCGGCCCCGGGGCGGGTAGGGTCCTGGTACGTGTCGTCTGCCGTTTCAGTCCTTACCCGGAATCGGGACTTCCGCCGCCTCTTCAGCGCCGAGCTCGTGGTCTTCGGGGCCGACTGGTTCGTGATGGTGCCGCTGCTGGTGCTCCTGCCGGAGCTGACCGGCAGCGGGGTGTGGGGAGCCCTGGTGCTCGCCGTCGACAACGGCATCCTCGCCCTGCTGCTGCCGTACGCCGGCACGGTCGCGGACCGGCTGGACCGCAAGCGGATCCTGATCGCCTCGAACCTCACCGCCCTGGCCGCGATCGTGCTGCTGCTCGGGGTACGCGGTCCCGGTACCGCCTGGCTGGCACTGGTGGCGGTCGGGGCGGTGGCGGTGGCGAAGGCGTTCTACTCGCCCGCCGCCTCGGCCGCGCTGCCGAACGTGGTGGACCCGGAGGACCTGGCCGCGGCGAACGCGGTCGCCGGTTCGGCGTGGGGCACGATGAGCATCGTCGGGGCGTCCCTCGGCGGCGTGCTGACCGCCGCCGTCGGCCCGTACACCTGTTTCTGGGTGGCCCTGGGCGCCCTGGCGGTGGCCGCGGGCCTGACCTGGCTGATCCGCCGGCCGATGCAGCAGTCGCGCGACCACGACCTGCCGGCGCCGAACCCGTGGGCGGCGCTCGGCGAGTCGATGCGGTACATCGGGCACCGCCCCCGGGTGCTGGCGCTGGTCACCGTGAAGAGCGCGGTCGGCCTCGGCAACGGCGTGCTGACCGTCTTTCCGCTGCTGGCCACCCTCTACGGGGTCGGCCCGATCGGCACCGGCCTGCTCTTCGCGGTACGCGGTGCCGGCGCGCTGGTCGGTCCGCTGCTGATGCGTCGGGTGCTGAAGCACCGGTCCTGGCTCTTCACCGGCCTCGCCCTGTCGATGTCGCTGTACGGGCTCGGTTACCTCGGTGTGTCGGTGACCCGCTGGTTCCCGCTGGTGCTGGTCCTGGTCTTCGTCGCGCACCTCGCCGGCGGCAGCAACTGGGTGATGTCCAACTACGCCTTGCAGGATGAGGTGCCGGACCGGCTGCGGGGGCGGGTCTTCGCCACCGACATGATGCTGGCGACCGTGGCCATCGCGCTCAGCCAGCTCGTGGTGGCCGGGGTGGTGGACCACGTCGACCAGCGGGTGGTGCTGGCCGGTTGCGGCCTGACCACCCTGGTGTACGCGCTCGGCTGGTGGGTCGCCACCCGCCGCCTCGACCCGTCCGAAGACGAGAGCCCCGCCCTCGCCGCCGCCACCCCCGCCACCCCCGCCGACCCACCCCGCGCCGCCTCCTGACCGTCCGGCCGCGCGGGGTCCCCTCCGGAGTGAGTATCCGGGGAACGGGTGGGTAGGAGAGGGCATCGATACGGTGACGGGTGTTGGGGCGAGCAGCCGCCTCGCGCGGTGGCGCGGTGGCCGGGTACTGCATCCGCGCGGGCTCTCGTTCACCGGCGAGGTCGAGCTGTCGGGGCCGCTCGCCGACCGCCTGGCCGGCGGTTCCGGCCGGTACCCGGGGACCGTGCGGCTCTCCCGGGGTACCCCGACCCCGGAGGGCTGGCCGGACGTGCTGGGGCTCGCCGTCCGGCTGCACGTTGGCGGTGGCCCCTTCGACCTGCTGCTCTCCAGCACCGGCCGGCCGCCGCTGCTCCGGCACCTGCCTGTGCCGCGCAGGGACTTCGCCGGGCCGTACGGGAGCCTGCTGGCGTACCGGTTCGACGGTCGTCGGAGGTACCTGCTGGCGCGTGCCGACCGTCCCCTCGGGTCTTCCCTCGACGAGGTGGCCGAGGTCGCCGCCCGCGACGAGGCCCGGTTGGAGCTGCTGGCGGCCGGGGTACGCGGCCCGTGGCGGGCCTTCGGCCGGGTCGTCTTCGGCACCCGGCTGCCCGCCGAGCTGGATGCCGCGCTCGCCTTCGACCCGGACGGCCGGCGCGGCTCGGAACTGCGGCCCAGGGGCCTGCTCCAGCGGCTGCGGGTGGTCAGTTACGCGGCCTCGCAGCGGGGTCGGGACGCCGCCGAGGACCAGACCCGACTGCCCTGACGACGTTCTGCCGGCCCGGTACCGGAGTCGACACTGACAGCCCGGTGCCGGGTCGACGCGGTGGCGCTCGTCCGATATCATCGTGATATCACATCGCTGGGCAGGGAGATGTCATGGAACGAGCCGCCTTCCGGATCTCCGGGTTCATTCCGACCGCGCTCATGCTGGTCCTCGCCGCCGCCGGGGTGGCGATCATCGTGCCGCTGCTCGACGAGCCGGGTGTCGACCTCCGGATCACGGTGGTCGCGGTCGGCTACGCCCTCCTTGCCGCGGTGGTCGCCACCGGATACACGGTGGTCAACCCGAACGAGGCTCAGGTGGTGCAGTTCTTCGGCCGCTACGTGGGGACCGTCCGGCAGGCCGGCCTGCACTGGACCTGGCCGTTCACCGCACGGCAGAAGGTCACGCTCCGGGTGCGCAACTTCGAGACCGCCCGGCTCAAGGTCTCCGACGCCGACGGCAACCCGGTGGAGATCGCCGCCGTCGTCGTGTGGCAGGTGGTCGACTCCGCCAGGGCCGCCTTCGCGGTCGACGACCACGTCGAGTACGTCGCCGTGCAGTCCGAGGCGGCTGTCCGGCACCTGGCCACCAGCTATCCGTACGAGGCGCACGACTCCGGCCGGGCCAGCCTGCGGGACAGCGCGGTGGTCAGCGACGAGTTGACCTCCGAGCTGCGCGAACGGGTGGAGTTGGCCGGCGTGGAGGTGCTGGAATCCCGGATCACGCACCTGGCGTACGCCCCGGAGATCGCCCAGGCGATGCTGGCCCGCCAGCAGGCGAGTGCGATCGTGGGTGCCCGGTTCAAGATCGTCGAAGGCGCGGTGGGTATGGTCTCGAACGCGCTGGAGCGGCTGCGCGAGGAGCACGTGGTCGAGCTGGACGAGGAACGGAAGGCGCAGATGGTGGCGAACCTGCTGGTCGTGCTCTGCGGTGACCGGGCCGCCCAGCCGGTGGTGAACACCGGTTCCCTCTACGGCTAGGTTCGCGCGCCCATGGCGGAACGCAAGAAACTTCTGCTCCGGCTCGACCCGCAGGTCTACGAGGCGATCGCGAGGTGGGCCGCGGACGACATCCGCAGCGTCAACGCCCAGATCGAGTACGCCCTGCGGCTGGCCCTGCGTTCGGCCGGCCGGCCGGCGAAGCCGGCCCGGGCCGGTGGCCCGGCCGGGCCACCGGCGGAGCCGGACGGCACTGGCGCGGACGGCACTGGCGCGGACGGCACTGGCGCGGACGGCACTGGCGCGGACGGCACTGGCGCGGACGGCACTGGCGCGGACGGCAGCCGGCCGGACAGTACGGAGCGGGGCAGCGGTGTGCCGGAGGATTCCGAGCCGGCCTGATCGGCACGCCCGGTCCCGGGACGGTCGGTGCCGTCCCAGGGCCCGGACGGTGGAGCCCGGCGCCGGCCCCGGGCCGCCTAGCATGAGCCGATGCGGCCGACCTTCGTTTCCGAACCGGTCCGGGTCCGGGTGCCGGCGACCAGCGCCAACCTCGGCCCGGGCTTCGACGCGCTCGGCCTGGCGCTGGCGCTCTACGACGACGTCAGTGCCCGGACGGCGCCGGGCGGCTGTCGGGTCGAGGTGACCGGAGAGGGCGCCGGCGAGCTGCCGACCGGCGACGACCATCTCGTCGTTCGGGCCATGCGGGCCGGCTTCGACGCTCTCGGCGGTCAGCCGCCGGGACTGGCCGTGGAGTGTGTCAACCGGATCCCCCAGGCGCGCGGCCTGGGCTCCTCGTCGGCGGCGATCGTCGCCGGGATCCAACTCGCCCGGGCCCTGGTCGAGGACGGGACGCGGCAGCTCGGCGACGCGGCGGCGCTGCGGCTGGCGGCCGAGTTGGAAGGACATCCGGACAATGTCGCGCCGTGTCTGTTCGGCGGGTTCACCATCGCCTGGACGGAGTCGGACGGTACGGCCCGGGCGGTCCGGTTGCCGGTCGCGCCGCAGGTCCGGGCCACGGTCTTCGTACCCGAGGAGCGCGGGCTGACCGAGACGGCCCGGGCGGCGCTGCCGGCGACGGTGCCGCACGCCGACGCGGCCCGCAACGCCGGCCGGGCCGCCCTGCTGGTGCACGCCCTGACCACCGATCCGGAGTTGCTCTTCGAGGCGACCGAGGACCGGTTGCACCAGCCCTACCGGGCGGCCGGGATGCCCGGCACCGCTGCCCGGCTCGCCGAGTTGCGTGCGGCTGGTGTGGCCGCTGTGGTCAGTGGGGCGGGCCCGTCGATTCTCGCACTCACCGGCAGCGACGAGAATTTCCCGGCGGGAATGGGTTGGACTGCGCAAAGGTTGCCCATAGACGTAGCCGGGGCGCGGGTCGATAGGGGTAGACTGGGACACGCCGAGCGGGGCCCTGTTGCCGCAGGTCGGAAGAGTTGATTACGCTCTAGACTTAGCACAGCCGCGAAGCAATGCGACTCCTGCGGGTCGGTGCACCCCCGAAGCTCTCGGCGGTCAGCCCGTCTCACCCCTGCCTAGGTCTACGCCGCACCGCAGTTTCCACAGGTCGCCGCAGGCGGCGAGACCTGCCCACCGATGTTGGTGGGTCGGGAAACCAACCGGCTGCTGTGTTACAGACTCCCGTGACGCGTCAAGCGAGACGGGTGTACCGAGGCCGCCCGGCCAGCCAGCACTTCGGGCCACGGGCAGCCCCGGCCTTATCGAGGGAAGGAATCCATTGAGCGACACCACCGACGTGACGTCGGATGTTTCCAACGTCGCTGGCGAAGCCACCGCAGGCGCCACCCGTCGTCGGCGGACCGGCACCGGGCTGTCGGCGATGCTGCTGCCAGAGTTGCAGAGCCTGGCCGCGTCGCTCGGCATCTCCGGTACGGCCCGGATGCGCAAGGGCGAGCTGATCGCCGCCATCTCGGAACGGCAGGCTGGTGCCACCAACACCGCGGGCGGCGGTGCGCCACGCCCGCGTGCCGAGGTGTCGGCCGCGGCCGCACCGGCTCGCGAAGAGGTCCGGGCCGAGGTGCGGGACAGCGCCGACCGGCCGGACGGTGAGCGCCGGGCCGCCGAGCAGGTGCCCGCCACCGCCGCCGCTGGCGGCGAGGGTCGGGCCCGGACGTCGCGCCGGTCCAGCCGGGGCGCTGCCGCCACCGCCGAGGTGGAGACCGAGGCGGCGCCGGCGGAGCGGGCCGACCGTCCGGAACGGGCCGAGCGCGGTGACCGCGCAGAGCGGGCCGAGCGCGGTGACCGCGCAGAGCGGGCCGACCGCGGTGACCGCGCAGAGCGGGCCGACCGCGGTGACCGCCAGGAGCGGGCCGAGGGTGCCGAGCGGACCGACGGTGGCGAGCGCGGAGACCGCGCCGACCGGGGCGAGTCGCGCAACGGCCGGGACCGCAACGAGCGGAACGACCGGGGCGAGCGCGGCGAGTCGCGGAACGACCGTGGACAGCGTTCGGCGGACCGGGACAACGACGGCGACGACGACGGTGAGGGCGGCGGCCGGCGCAGCCGGCGGAGCCGCTTCCGGGACCGGCGCCGGGGCCGGGGCGACCGGGCGGAGAACGGCGAGGGCGGTGGCGGCCGGGAGCCGCAGGTCAACGAGGACGACGTACTCGTCCCGGTGGCCGGCATCATCGACGTGCTGGACAACTATGCCTTCGTCCGGACCACCGGCTACCTCTCCGGTCCGAATGACGTCTACGTGTCGATGTCCCAGGTCAAGAAGTACGGCCTGCGTCGCGGTGACGCGGTCACCGGCGCGGTGCGCGCGGCCCGGGACGGCGAGCAGCGGCGGGACAAGTACAACCCGCTGGTCCGGCTCGACACCATCAACGGGATGGACCCGGACGAGGCGAAGCGGCGTCCCGAGTTCTACAAGTTGACCCCGCTCTACCCGCAGGAGCGGCTCCGGTTGGAGACCGAGCCGCACATCCTGACCACCCGGGTCATCGACCTGGTGACGCCGATCGGCAAGGGTCAGCGGGCGCTCATCATGTCGCCGCCGAAGGCCGGTAAGACCATGGTGTTGCAGGCGATCGCGAACGCGATCACCCACAACAACCCCGAGTGCCACCTGATGGTCGTGCTCGTCGACGAGCGGCCCGAAGAGGTCACCGACATGCAGCGCTCGGTCAAGGGCGAGGTCGTCGCGGCCACCTTCGACCGTCCGCCGCAGGACCACACCACGGTCGCCGAGCTGGCGATCGAGCGGGCCAAGCGCCTGGTCGAGCTGGGCCACGACGTGGTCGTACTGCTCGACTCGGTGACCCGGCTCGGCCGGTCGTACAACCTGGCCGCACCGGCCAGTGGTCGGATCATGTCCGGCGGTATCGACTCCACCGCGCTCTACCCGCCGAAGCGGTTCCTGGGCGCGGCGCGGAACATCGAGAACGGCGGCTCGCTGACCATCCTGGCCACCGCGCTGGTGGAGACCGGTTCCGTGATGGACACGGTCATCTTCGAGGAGTTCAAGGGCACCGGCAACGCGGAGCTGAAGCTGGACCGGAAGATCGCCGACAAGCGGGTCTTCCCGGCCATCGACATCCACACCTCCGGCACCCGTAAGGAGGAGATCCTGCTGGCCCCGGAGGAGTTGGCCATCACGCACAAGCTGCGCAAGGTGCTGCACTCACTCGACTCGCAGGCCGCGCTGGATCTGCTGCTGGACCGGCTCAAGCAGTCCCGGACCAACATCGAATTCCTGATGCAGATCGCGAAGTCGACGCCGGGGGAGTGACACCTCCGACACCCTGAGGGCACGTTCGTGGGGCCCGGCCGAGTTCGGCCGGGCCCCACGGTGGGTTTCCGGGCCGGGTCAACGGAGCAGCAGGTCGATCACTCCCGTGTCACTCTCCGCGGCGTGCCCGTCGGCGAGCCGGCGGGCCATCAGGTCCAGGTACGGCGTCAGCAGTTCCGTGCTGACCCCCTGCTCCCGGGCCGTGGTCAGCAGGGTCTCGTTCGCGGCCACCATCATCGCGAGGTTGGACCCGGTACCGGTGACGTAGTCGCCGCTGGCCAGTTGCGCCGCGGCCAGGTGCACGAACGGGGCCATCCCGGTAAGCCAGCCCTCCAGCAGCGGGGCGAAGTCCTTCGGCGGGATCTCCTCCCGGCGGATCAGCGCGAAGGCGTGCGCGACTCCGGCGAACATCCCGGTCATCGCGCTGAGCAGCGCCACGTCGTGCAGGGCGGCGAATCCGGGATCCGCGCCGACGTACCGGGTGTCGGCCGGTACGGCGAGCACGCCCCGGTGTACCTCGAAGAGGTCCCGGGAGCCGCTGTAGAAGACGTAGCCGCCGGAGCTGGCGACGCCGATCATCGGTGGTACCGCCATGATCCCGCCGTCCAGCAGCCGGGCGCCGCGCTGGTGCGCCCAGTCCGCGAGGGCGCGGGCCTGGCCGGGTGTACTGGTGGTGAGGTTGACCAGGTCCCGCCCGGTCAGGTCGGCGTCGGCCAGCGCCTGCCGGACCGAGGCGTCGTCGAGCAGACAGGTGACGACGAGGCCGCTCGCGGCCACCGCCTCGGCAGCGGTGCCGGCGACCCTGGCGCCGTCGGCGGCCACCGGTGCGGCCCGGGCTGCGGTGCGGTTCCAGACGGTCAGCGGATGCCCGGCGGCGAGCCAGGCGCGGGCGAGTGCGGTACCCATGGCACCGAGCCCGAGCAGGGTCAGCGGAGTTCTCGCGGCGGTGTCCTGTTCCATGCTCGTAGACTTGCCGCCGCCCGCCGGGCGCTCAAGTACGCACTGTGAAGTGGGTGGTTACCCCGGGGGAAGTGGGCTGGTGGGGAGGGGTGGCGATGCCGACGGTACGGCGGCCGGGAGTGCCGGGGGCGTACGTCTGCGGGATCGACGCGGCGATGGCCGTGGTCGGCGGCAAGTGGAAGGTGCTGATCCTCTGGGCACTCGGCGGACAGGTGTGCCGGTTCGGCGAGCTGCGCCGGCTGGTGCCGGGGGTGACCGAGAAGGTGCTCGCCTCGCACCTGCAGGAGCTGGAGGCGGACGGGATCGTGCACCGCGAGGTCTACGACGAGGTGCCGCCCCGGGTCGAGTACTCGCTGACTCCGCTCGGTGTCTCGCTCAACGCGGCGCTGGAGCCGCTCGGTGCCTGGGGCCGGGAGCACGTCCTCGGCGGCGGGTACCGGCCGGCCGGCGCCGACGTGTCGTCCGGGAACGGGACCCGGGGCGGCTGATGGAATTTTCCTTCGGTTCAATCGTCAACTATTGAAAGTTCTATACGCCGTCCGGTTGACTACCGGGCATGGTGACCCGCCGCCGAACCGCCCGCCTCGCCGGGCTGCTGCTCCTGGTGCCGTCCCTCATCCTCGCCGGTCCGGTCCCGGCGTACGCCGAACCGGTGCGGGTGCCGCCGCAGCCCGTGCCGGCCGCCGCCACCGCGCCGGAGGAGGCTCCGGCCGCCTCGTCGTACCCGGCACCGTCGTCCGCGCCGGTCCCGGCCGCCGCCGACGACGGGCTGGTGACCGACACCCGGACCCGGCCGGTCGCGCCCGGGCTCCACCTGACCTCCTTCGACCGGTACGACGCCAACGGCTGGCTGCGGGCCGACGCACTCACCGCCGACCTGACCGGCGGGCTCACCGTCGACTACGTCAACTCCGGCGAGGTCGCCCGGGCCGAACCGCTGCGCCGGGCCGTCGACCGGGCCGGTGCGGTGGCCGCGGTCAACGGGGACTTCTTCGACATCAACAACTCCGGCGCGGCCCAGGGCATCGGCATCCGCGACGGTGAGCTGGTCCAGTCGCCGGTCGCCGGGCACCACGAGGCGGTCGGGGTGACCGCCGAGGGCGTGGGCCGGGTGGTCCAGGTGCACTTCGACGGCACCGCCACCCTGCCGGCCGGACCGGTCACCCTCACCCAGTTCAACAACATGGTCGCGCCCGGCGGCGTCGGCGTCTTCACCCCGCTCTGGGGGTCGTACTCCCGGACCCGGGCGGTCGAGGGCGCCAGCCGGGTCACCGAGGTCACCCTGGTCGGCGGGCGGGTCGGCACGGTCACCCCGGCCGCCGGCAGCGGCCCGATCCCGGCCGGTACGACGGTGCTGCTCGGCCGGGAGGCCGGCGCCGACGCGCTCGCCGCACTGCGCCCCGGCGACCCGGTCGACCTGCGGTACGCGCCGAAGCCGTCGGACGGCAGCACGCTGCGCGCCGCGGTCGGCGGCAACCGGGTACTCGTCCGGGACGGTGTCCCGCAGGAGATCGGTGACGTCAACCCCGAACCCCGGACCGCGGTCGGGTTCTCCGCCGACGGCCGGAAAATGTTCCTGCTCACGGTGGACGGACGGCAGGCGGACAGCCGGGGCGTGACGCTGACCGAGCTGGGCCGGATGATGGCCGAACTCGGCGCGCACAACGCGCTCAACCTCGACGGTGGCGGCTCGTCGACGCTGCTCGCCCGCGAGCCCGGCCAGCCGGCTGTCCGGGTCGAGAACAGCCCGTCGGACGGCTCGGAGCGGCCGGTGCCGAACGGGCTCGCGCTCTTCGCGCCGGAGGGGAGCGGGCGGCTGCGGGCGTACTGGGTGAAGACCGTGCTCGACCCGGTGGCGGCGCCGGGCGTCGGGCCGGTGCGCGGCGGGCGCCCGGACCGGGTCTTCCCCGGCCTGACCCGGCGGCTGTCGGCGGCCGGCTACGACGAGACGTACGGCCCGGCGGCCGGTGCGCCGAACTGGCGGACCGAACCGTCGTCCCGGGGCACCGTCGACTCCGCCGGAGTCTTCCGGGCCCGGCGCTCCGGCGAGGTGACCGTCACCGCCTCCCGGGGCCGGGCGCGGGGCGAACTGCCGCTGACCGTGCTCGGTCCGCTGGCCCGGATCGACGGCACGGTCGACAAGGTCGGGCTGGCCGGCACGGGCGGCACCGGGTCGTTCGGCGTGGTCGGCTACGACGCCGAGGGGAACATCGCGCCGATCGAGCCGGCCGACCTGCGCCTGGAGTACGACCGGGAGCTGCTGGAGATCACCCCGGCCGCCGACGGCAGCCTCGCGGTGAAGGCCAGGGTGGACAGCGGCGCCGGGCTGGTCACGGTACGGGTCGGTGCGGCCAGTACGCTGCTGCCGGTGACGGTCGGGCTCACCGACGTACCGGTGGCGATGTTCGACGACGCGGCGAGCTGGCGGTTCAGTGCCGCCCGGGCCACCGGCTCGGCGACCCCGGTGCCGGGCCGCACCGGCACCGGCCTGAAGCTGGCGTACGACTTCGGCCAGTCCACCGGCACCCGGGCCGCGTACGCCGACCCACCCGCGTACATCCCGGTGGCCGGGCAGCCGCAGTCGTTCGGGATGTGGATATACGCGAACGGGCACGGCGAGTGGCCCAGCCTGCACCTGCACGACGCGCTCGACCAGCAGCACGTGCTGCGCGGCCCGTACCTCGACTGGACCGGCTGGCGCTACGTCGAACTGGCCGTACCGGCCGGCGTGGTGTACCCGGTCCGGATCCGCCGGTTCTACGTGGCCGAGACCGACGCGGCGGCGGCGTACACCGGGGAGGTGGTGATCGACGACATCGTCGCCCGGGTACCGTCCGAGGTGACCGCGCCGGCCGAGCCGCTCCGCACCGACCGGGTGGTGCTGACCGACGGCACCGTCGACCGGGCGCCCTGGCGGTTCGCGGTGCTCTCCGACGCCCAGTTCGTGGCCGCCGATCCGGACAGCGACCTGGTCGCCCAGGCCCGCCGTACGCTGCGCGAGGTGAAGGCGGCCCGGCCGGACTTCCTGGTGATCAACGGGGACTTCGTCGACACGGCCTATCCGGAGGACTTCGCGCTGGCGAAGCGGATCCTGGACGAGGAGTTGGGCGGCGCGCTGCCGTACCACTATGTGCCGGGCAACCACGAGATCATGGGGGCGCCGATCACGAACTTCCGGTCGGTCTTCGGCCAGACCTACCGGGTCTTCGACCACACCCCGCGCCGGGGCGGCACCCGGACCCGGTTCGTCACCCTGGACACCTCCACCGGCAGCCTGCGCGGCGGCGGCATCGGGCAGGTACTGGCGCTGCGTACTGCCCTGGACGGCGCGGCTCGCGACCCCGCCGTCGGCTCGGTGGTGGTACTGGAGCACCACGCGCCCCGGGACCCGACGCCGGCCAGGGCGAGCCAGCTCGGCGACCGCAAGGAGGCGGCGCTGTTGGAACGGTGGCTCGCCGAGTTCCAGCGCGAGACCGGCAAGGGGGCGCTCTTCGTGGGCGGACACGTCGGCAGCTTCTCCGCCGACCGGGTCGACGGGGTGCCGTATCTGATCAACGGCAACGCCGGCAAGAACCCGTCGACCGCGCCGCACCTGGGCGGGTTCAGCGGCTGGACGATGTTCGGGGTCGACCCGGTCAGTCCGGCCGAGGCGGCGGCGGCCCGACGCGACCCGCTGGCCGAGGGGCCGGAGTGGGTGAGCGCGCAGACCCGGGCGCACGTGGACGGGCTGACCCTGGCCGCCCCGTCCAGCCTGGCGGCGGGGTCGACGGTCGCGGTCACCGCCACGGTGACCCAGCCCGGTGGCCGGCAGGTGCCGGTCGCCGCCCCGCTCTCGGCCGACTGGTCCGGCTCGCCGAACCTCCACATCGGACCGGTGCGAGGACTGCGGCCCTGGCACGCCGCCTGGTTCGACCCGGCCACCGGCCGATTGACCGGGCTGCGCCCCAGCGGTGCCGTCCAACTCGCCGTCACGGTGAACGGGGTGACCACCCGGACGACCGTCCCGCTCACCCGCCGCTAGCCCGGCGGACCCGGGCGACCGTCCCCGCACATGCGCCGGTAGCCCGGGTGACGTCCCCTCCACGCCAGCATCCAGACGGACCTGGACACCAGAGGCGTTATCCGACAGCGGTAGCGCCTCTGGTGTCCAGGTCGGCAGCGGGCGTCCGCGTGCGGCGACGCGTGACGTGGGTGGCCGGGGCGGTCCGTGTGTGGTGGCGTGTGACGTGGGTGGTGGTGGGCGCTCGGGTCAGCGGTGGTGGGCGTCCGGGGCAGCGGTGGCGGGCGTGCGTGGTGGGCGGGCCGGTCGACGGACTAGAAGTCGCCCTCGGCGACCTGGAAGACGGTCAGGCCGAGGCCGCGCCACATCTTGACCACCTGCATCCGGTCGTCGAAGACCCCGACCACCCGGTAGCGGTCGCGGATCTCCCGGTCGAAGATCTCCCGCTTGACCACCGAATCGCGGCGCTGGTCACCGACCGCCCGCATGTGCAGGGCGAGGTACGGCACCCCGACGTGCTCGGCCAGCCACTGCTCGGTCGGCTCACGGCAGGACGCGTCCCGCCCGGTACAGAAGACCACCCCGTACCCGGCCGCGTGCATGGCCCGGACCGCCGAGATGACGGCGGTGTTGGGTCGGTCTTCGCCGACCCGGGTCATGTCGTACGGGCTGCGCCCGGACATCAACGCGACCGTGCCGTCGATGTCCACCAGTACGATCTCCGGCGCCTCGTCCGTCGGCGGGGTGTAGACGGCCGCCGGCCCGCCCGGCTCGACGGTCGGTACCGGCAGCGGCAGTGCCCGCCCGGCGAGGTACCGCTCGTGCAGCCGCCGGATCGCCTCCTCGCCGACCCGGTCCTGCTCGGGCCGCTCGGCGTCGCGCCGGACGCACTCGTCCACCGGTACGTCGGTGAAGTCGTGCACCTCGAAGTCGGCCCCGAAGCGCGCGGCGAGCTGCGCCCAGTCCCGCAGGGTCCGGGACCGCAGGTTGGTGTCGTCGACGCAGACGTCCGCCCCGGTCCGCAGCAGCGCCTCGACCTGGGCCCGCTGCACCACGGTGACCTGGCCCTCGGCCCACTGGGTGAAGAGCCGTTCCCCGTGCAGCATCCGGCGCAGGTCGTCGCGGTTCACCCGGACCACCCCGGGTTGCAGCTTCCGGGCGAAGGTGGTCTTCCCGGAGGCGGGCAGTCCCCGGGTGACGATCAGTCGCGCCATGCTTCTCCCTTACTCCGCTCGTCGCCATCATGACCCCTGTCGACCGAGCGCCTGCCGACCTCGGGCACCGGTTGCGCCGACCTCGGGCACCCGTTCAGTCGACCTCGGGCGCCGGTTCACTCGCCGTGGTGCGGCGTCCAGTCTGCCGGCGGGCGGGCCTGCTGCCAGAGCAGTGGGCGGTAGTCGCGGCCGTCGAGACGCAGGAAGAGGAAGGCGCGCTCCGGGTGCTGGGCAGCCCGCTCGGCGAAGTCGCGGCGGGTCCATCCGACAGGCAACCCGGCCACGAGCTCACCGTACGCCTGCTCGATCTTCGTGGCCCGAGCCTCGACGGTCGCGGTCAGTTCGGCCACGACGGAGTCGACCCAGCGGTGAAACTCGTCCGGCAGCGGCGCGATCCGGGCGGCGAGGTCCTGCGCGGTGACGAGGCACTCCCAGACGACCCGGGCGTTGAGCCCGAAGGTCAGCCGGTGCAGCAGGACGTACTCCGGATATTTGATCTTGACTCGCTCGTCGGTGTCCGGCCAGTGCACCACCAGCCCCTCCCGGCCGTCCCGGGCCGGCGCGGCCATCGCCTCGGCCAGCGTGCCGTGGGGCAGCCGCTCGACCACCGGGCCGGGCCAGTCCGGCACCGTCTCCGGGCCGAAGCTGCGCCCGGTGGCGATCTCCACCGTGCCGAGCAGTACCAGGTCGTCCAGGCCGCCGTAGTCGAGCACGATCCGGTTCGCCGGATAGACGATCTCGACCAGGACGGTCCGCCCCGGCGGCGGGGTGAAGCCGGGGTAGCGGGTCCGGAGTACGGCGGTGGCGTGCCGGGCCTGGTCGGAGGCGAACGAGCCCCGGGTGGCGACCGCGAAGCCGTCGCCGTCCGGATACAGCACACCGAGGCTTCCGTCGGCCTTGTCCGTTATCACCGCCGGTGCGTCCGGCCGGAGCGCCGGTGCGCCGGGCTGGTCGTGGTTGAAGAACTTCGGGTACGGCCGCGCCAGCACCGTCCCGGTGGACTCGTCCACGATCAGCCCTCGGCAGGCCAACGTCACCGGCGTCCAGTTTCCCGCGTAGGTGCACGCCTCGCTGTAGTTGTAGATCGCGATCGGGCGTTCCGGATGCCGCTGGACCCGGACCTGGCCGTCGGCGAGCGCGGCGGCCAGCGCCGCCGGATCGAGGATCTCGGCGAGCCGGGTGGCCGGGGCGAGCAGGGTGGGATCGGACGCGGAGGTGACCACGGGTGTGCCTTCCGGCGGGGTGGGAATGCGGGAGGGAGGAGTGACGTTATCCGTCACGGATCACGTGTGCAGCCCGATTTCGGGGTGGCCCATCCGCCATGGCACACTGGTCAGTCGGCCACCGGTTCCGGTTCACGCCCGAGTCCGTCATCGCCCCGCGACATCCCGATTTCGCGGTCGACGGATGCCGAGGGCGACCCGGCGACCATCCACGAAAGGACCGAGGCGACATGAAGCCCAACATCCACCCCGAGTACGTGACCACCGAGGTCACCTGCTCGTGCGGACACACCTTCACGACCCGCAGCACGGCGAAGGGCGGCTCGATCCACGTCGAGACCTGCAGCGCCTGCCACCCGTTCTACACCGGTAAGCAGCGCGTGCTCGACACCGCCGGCCGGGTCGCCAAGTTCCAGCAGAAGTACGCCAAGGTTCAGGCCAAGAAGGCCAAGTAGCCGCGTCGACGGCGCCCGCCTCCGGTTCGTCGCCGGGGGCGGGCGCCGTCGTGCCGTTACCGCCCGTCCCACGTTCCGGCAGAAGGAGTACGAGCATGAGCGGCGATCGGCTGGCCGGTCTCCTCGCCGAGTACGCGGAGTTGGAAGGGCGGCTCGCCGACCCCGCGATCCATTCCGACCAGGCCACCGCCCGTCGGGTGGGCCGACGGTTCGCCGAGCTGACCCCGCTGCACAAGGCCGCCGGTGAGCTGGAGCAGGCTCGGGCCGACCTGGCCGCCGCCCGCGAACTGGCTGCCGAGGATCCGTCGTTCGCGGCCGAGGCGGAGTCGCTGGCCGCGGCGCTGCCCGCCCTGGAGGGTCGGCTCGCCGAGCTGCTCATCCCGCGCGACCCGCACGACGCCAAGGACGTGATCCTGGAGATCAAGGCCGGTGAGGGCGGCGAGGAGTCCGCGCTCTTCGCCGGTGACCTGCTCCGGATGTACCTGCGGTACGCCGAACGGCACGGCTGGGCGACCGAGGTGCTGGACGCGCAGGACTCCGACCTGGGCGGGGTGAAGGACGTCTCGCTCGCGGTCAAGGCCAAAGGGGTGCCCGAGGGCGGCAACGGGGTCTGGTCCCGGCTCAAGTGGGAGGGCGGCGTGCACCGGGTACAGCGGGTGCCGGTCACCGAGTCCCAGGGGCGGATCCACACCAGCGCAGCCGGCGTACTGGTGCTGCCGGAAGCCGAGGACGTCGACGTCACCGTCGACCCGAACGAGCTGCGGATCGACGTGTTCCGGTCGTCCGGGCCGGGTGGCCAGTCGGTGAACACCACCGACTCGGCGGTGCGGATCACCCACATTCCGACCGGGATCGTGGTCTCCTGCCAGAACGAGAAGTCCCAGTTGCAGAACCGGGAGCAGGCGATGCGAATCCTCCGGGCCCGGCTGCTCGCCAACGCCCAGGAGCAGGCCGACGCCGCCGCCTCGGACGCCCGCCGCTCCCAGGTGCGTACGGTCGACCGGTCCGAGCGGATCCGGACGTACAACTTTCCGCAGAACCGGATCACCGACCACCGGATCGGCTACACGGCGTACAACCTCGACCTGGCGCTCGCCGGTGAGCTGGACGGCGTGCTGGACGCACTCGCCGAGGCGGACCGCTCGGCCCGGCTGGCTGGCGAGACGGAGCTGTCCCGCCGCTGAGCCATGCCCGGCTCACCGGGCTGGCCGTCAGCTCACCGCGCGGCCCTGGCCCTGGCCCGGACCATCTCCCGGTCGGCCAGCTCGAAGGCGACGCTCAGCGGGTCCCGCAGCTCGGTACCCGGACCGTGCACCTCGGCGAAGCCGACGCTCACCCCGACCGGCGCGCCCGGGACGATCGACTCCCAGTCCTCGGCGGCGACCGCCGCGCTGATCCGCCGGCCGACCTCACCCGCCTCGGCCATCCCGGCGCCCGGCAGCACCACCACGAACTCGTCGCCGCCGTACCGGGCCACGAAGTCGCCGCGCCGCATCACCCGGTTGATCACTCCGGCGATCCGTTGCAGCACGAGGTCACCGGAGTGGTGGCCGTGCGATGTGTTCACCGCCCTGAAGCCGTCGAGGTCGACCACGCCGACCACCGCCCGCTCGCCCCGGCCGACCATCCCGGCGACGTACCGCTCCAACCGGCGGCGGTTCGGCAGCCCGGTGAGCGGGTCGGTCAGCGCCTCGCCCTCGTAGCGGGCCGCCTCCCGGCGCATCTCCTCGTGCTCGATCCGGGCCGCGATGCCGTCGACGTAGACGTCCCGGAGCCGGTCGTTGCGCTGGGTCGCCAGCCGGAACGCGTACCGGTCGGCCCGGTGCGCCGCCGCGTGGTCGCCGACCCGGGCGTACGCCAGGCTGGAGAGCCGGGCGTGCTCGGCCGCGCCCAGCGTCTCGGCCGAGACGTGCACCGTCTCCAGCCGGGCCAGCGCCTCGGCCGGTCGACCGGCGGCGATGGCCAGGCACGCCCCGCCGAGCTGCCGCATGTCCCGGGTACGCGCGCTGTCCCCACCGTTGCCGAGCAGCCAGTCGGGATCGAGTTCCGGTACTGCCGACCCGCCGGTCGCGGCCCCGAGGGCGGCCTGCCGGGCGAGCGCGTATCCGTACGCCGCCCGGCTGCTCGGCCGCAACTGGCCGGCGGTGCCGGCCCCGACGAACCGTTCCAGGTCGCAGCCGACGTCCCGGAGCACCCGCAGGCAGCCGTCGCTGTCCCCGTGGTGGTCCAGCGCGACCGCGTTGCGCAGCCGGATGCCGGGCGCGGCGAAGGTCTCCTCGGGAATGCCGGCGGCCAGCCCCAGGTGGCGGGCCCGCTCGATGGCGCCGAGTGCGTAGCCGTGGAAGCCGAGGTAGGAGTAGGCCATCGCCAGGTCGTGCCAGCCCCAGGCGGTCTCCCGGTCGGGTTCGTGCACCGAGCCGAGCGCCCGGGCGCCCCGGACCAGGTGGGTGACGCAGCGGTCCAGCGCGCCCTGGTTGTGCGCGGCCAGCGCGGCCAGGGCGTGCAGGTGCCCGTGCAGGTACGGCTCGGGCAGGTCCCGGGCGGCGTCGAAGGCCTGCTCCACCGCCCGGGTGTATTCCGCGGTACGGCCCAGGTTGAGGATCGCGGAGAGTCGCTGGAGCAACGCGTCGGCCCGGGAGTACGGGTCGTCGGTGGTGCTGATCACCTGCTCGAAGATCAGACATGCCTCGGCGGATCGGCTGCTCTCCATGAGCGAACGGGCGTGTCTCAACTCCTCGGCCCGGTCACCGACCCGGTCGAGCCAACTCACGCACAACCTCCATCGCTTCGCCAGTCAGCCCCGCGGAGTCGAGGAGCCGACCGGTCGCCCGGAGGCACGGTGCCCGCCGGGACGCTCGACCGGTCTGAGCATCCAGTCGATCCGGGGTGGAAACGCGCCCGCAACGCAATGATTCCCGGCCGACGTTTCATGATTATGTCGTGACGCGTATCCCCCGGCATCCCCACGAAGCAACAGAACGGACCCGACCGTCGGTCGCGATCGCGGCCGCGACGTCCGCGCTGGCCCGGGCCGGTGTCGGGCCCGCCCGGACCGAGGCGGAACTTCTGCTGGCGTACGTCCTCGGCGTGTCGCGCGGTGCGCTGGCCGTGGCCGGCCCGCTCACCGGCGAGCAGCGGGACCGGCTGGCGGAGCTGGTCGAGCGGCGTACCCGGCACGAACCGCTACAGCACCTGCTCGGCTCGGCGGCGTTCCGGTATCTGGAGCTGGCGGTCGGTCCGGGGGTCTTCGTCCCGCGGCCGGAGACGGAACTGCTGGCCGGGTGGGGCATCGAGCAGGCCCGGCGGGTCGGAGCGGCCGGGACCGCCGCCGGCCGCTCGCCCGACCGCTCCGGCGCCGACCCGGCCGGTGGCGGGCCGCTGGTGGTCGACCTGTGCAGCGGCAGCGGTGCGATCGCGCTCTCGGTCGCGGAGGAGGTGCCCGAGGCCCGGGTGGTCGCGGTCGAGCGGTCGGCGGCGGCGCTGGACTGGCTGCGCCGCAACGCCGCCGAGCGGGCCGTTGCCGGCGACCGGCCGATCGAGGTGGTGGCCGGGGATGTGGCCGACCCGGAGCTGCTGGCCGGGTACGCCGGCCGGGTGGACGTGCTGCTCTGCAACCCGCCGTACGTGCCGGACGGCACCCCCGTACCGCCGGACGTGGCCGGGCACGACCCGGCGGAGGCGGTCTTCGGCGGCCCGGACGGCCTGGCGGTGATCCGGTTGGTGCTGGACCGGGCGGCCCGGCTGTTGCGCCCGGGCGGGGCGGTCGGCGTCGAGCACGACGACACGCACGGCACCGCGGTCCCGGACCTGTTGCGTGCGCACGGCCGGTTCGTCGAGATCGCCGATCATCCGGACCTGGTCGGACGGCCCCGGTTCGCCACCGCCCGCCGGGCCGACGCCCGCCGGTAACCGGCCGGAAGTCCCCGTGCCACGGTGGGCGCTCCGGCGTGGCAGACTGGCTCCTCGTGATGCTCTACGACTGCCGGTCACTGGCGGACCGTGACCGAGGCGTCGCCGCGGCCGTCGAGGCGGTCAAGAACGGCGAACTGGTCGTGATCCCGACCGACACGGTCTACGGGATCGGCGCGGACGCCTTCACCCCCTACGCGGTCAAGGCGCTGCTCAACGCGAAGGGCCGGGACCGGCAGCATCCGCCGCCGGTGCTGGTCGGCTCCCGGCGCACGCTGGACGGGCTGGTCTTCATGCTGCCGAGCACCGCCCGGGACCTGGCCGACGCGTTCTGGCCCGGCGCGCTGACGATCGTGGTCGAGCACTCGCCCAGCCTCCAGTGGGACATCGGCGACACCGGCGGCACCGTGGCGGTGCGCATGCCGCTGCACCCGGTCGCGCTGGAGGTGCTCCGGGAGACCGGGCCGATGGCCGTCTCGTCGGCGAACAAGACCGGCCAGCCGGCGGCGGTGACCGCCGAGGAGGCCCGGGAGCAGCTCGGCTACGCGGTCCGGGCCTACCTGGAGGCGGGGCCGTGTCCGGAGCCGGTGCCGAGCACCATCGTCGACGTCACCGGCGAGGTCCCCCGGGTGCTGCGCCAGGGCGCGATCCCGCTGGAGAAGCTCCGCGACGTCGTACCGGACATTCAGGGCCAGGTGTCCTGAGTGCCGCCGTTCACGGTCCTGCACGTCTGCCTGGGCAACATCTGCCGGTCGCCGATGGCGGAGCGGCTGCTCGCGCTGGCCGTACGAGAACGGCTGGCCCGGCGGGCGGCCGACGCGGACGACGCCGACCGCCTGGTGCACAGCCACAGCGCCGGCACCGGCGGCTGGCACGCGGGTGAGGAGATGAACCCGCCGGCCGCCCGGCAGGTGCGTTCCCGGGGCGGGGACGTGGCCGACTTCGGCGCCCGCAAGCTCCGTTCGGAGCACATCGACGCGGCCGACCTGGTGCTGACCGCAACCGCCGACCAGCAGGAGTACGTCGTGGCGCTGCGCCCCGACGCCGCCGACCGCACCTTCGTGCTCGGCGAGTTCGGCCGGCTGCTGCCCACCGTGGACGCCACGGCCCTGCCCCCGGCCGACCCGAGCGACCCGGACGCGGTCTACGCCCGGGGCACCGCCCTGGTGGTTGCGGTGGCGGCGGCGCGCAGCGGCTCCTCCCCGCTGCCCGGCGACGACCTCGACGACCCGTGGGGCCGGGGCGACCAGTGTTTCAGCCGGGTCGCCGACGAGATCGAGGATGCCGTCCGGCCGCTCGCCGCCGTCCTGCTGCCCTGACCGGGGGAACCGCCGGCGAGGTGGGAGATCTCCCGCCAGGCGTACTCGACCGCCGTCACTCCGGCTTGTGAATCTGGCCCGGTTTGCCATGAAACGGGTGCAGCGCCCGGAATGAGCCGTCAGGCTGACGGGGTCCCCGAACCCGGCAGATTGTCCGGGTCGCGTCAAACGCTGTCTCGCCCGGGAGGTACGGCATGCTCCGGCAGCGGCTGAACCAGCTCTGGACCATGACCCTGGCCGGCATCCTGGCCGGGACGATCCTGGCCGCCGCCGCGCTACCGGCCTCGGTGCTCCTGGCGGTGGGGGTGAAGTCGATCGGCGCCCGCTACGAGGACCTGCCGCAGGACCTGCGTACCCCGCCGACCGCCCAGCGCTCCTACCTCTTCGCGGCCGACGGCCGTACCCCGATCACCTCGTTCTACGACGAGAACCGGACGAACGTGCCGCTGGCCCAGGTGGCCGAGGTGATGCGGCAGGCGACGGTGGCGACCGAGGACGCCCGGTTCTACTCGCACGGCGGCGTGGACCTCAAGGGCGTACTCCGGGCCCTGGTGGCGAACAAGGTGGGTGGCGGGGTGCGGCAGGGCGCCTCGACGCTGACCATGCAGTACGTCCGCAACGTGCTCAAGAGCGACCCCGACCTGACGCCGGAGCAGCGTGCGGAGGCGACCGAGACCAGCGCCGGCCGCAAGATCCAGGAGATGCGGTACGCGCTCGCGCTGGAGCGCAGGCTCTCCAAGGACGAGATCCTCAGCCGATACCTGAACATCGCCTACTTCGGTGCCGGGGCGTACGGCATCGCCGCCGCCAGCCAGCGGTACTTCTCCAAGTCGGCCCGGCAGCTGACGCTGGCCGAGGCCGCCCTGCTGGCCGGGTTGCTCCGTTCGCCGGAGACGGACAGCCCGATCGGCGGGGACGCCGACGCCGCCCTGACCCGCCGCGGCTATGTGCTGCGCCAGATGGCCGAGACCGGAGTGATCCCCGCCGAGACCGCCACCCGGGCCCAGTCGGAGCCGATCCGGCTGCGGCCCGGTGCCGAGCCGAACGACTGCGCCGGCATCCCGGACGGGCGCTCCGACTGGGGCTTCTTCTGCGACTACTTCCAGCAGTGGTGGAACGCGAACCCCGCATTCGGGCTCACCGTCGACGAGCGGCAGCAGACGCTGCGCCGGGGCGGCTACCGGATCACCACCTCGCTCGACCCGGCCATCCAGGCCACCGCGCTGCGGCAGACCCTGACCGTGTACGAATACTCCGACCGCCGGGCCGCGCCGATGGCAGTGGTGCAGCCCGGCACCGGCCGGGTACTCGCGATGGCGGTGAACCGGCACTACCGGCTCGATCCCAACCCGCCGGGGCAGCGCAACTATCCGAACACCGTCAACCAGTTGATCGCCGGTGGCGGCGGCATCGACGGCTATCAGGCCGGGTCGACGTTCAAGATATTCACCCTGCTCGCCGCGCTGGAGGAGGGGATGCCGCTCAGCTCGGGCTATCTGGCCCCGTCCCGGCTGCTGACCAGCTATCCGATCGACGGGCCGAACGCCTGCGGCGGCTACTGGTGCCCGGCCAACGCCAACCCGGGATGGATGGACGGCTACCGCACCATGTGGACCGGCTTCGGGCGCTCGGTCAACACCTACTTCGTGGCGCTGCAACAGCGGATCGGCGCGGACCGGGCGGTCCGGATGGCCGAGCGGCTGGGCATCGTGTTCCGGGCCGACGACGACGCCCGGCTGGCCACGTACGGGGCGGAGGGCTGGGGGGCGTTCACCCTCGGCGTGGCCGCCACCACCCCGCTGGACCTGGCGAACGCGTACGCGACACTGGCGGCCGAGGGGAGGTACTGCAAGCCGCTGCCGGTGCTCTCGATCGTCGACTCCACCGGCCGGTCGCTGCCTGCCGCCGCGCCGAGCTGCGGAAAGATGCTCAGGGCGGAGGTGGCCCGGGCGGCGACCGACGCGGCCCGGTGCCCGGTCGGCGCCCAGTCGGCGTACGCCCAGTGCGACGGCGGCAGCGCCCCCGAGGTGGCGAGAATCCTCGGGGACCAGCCGGTGGCCGGCAAGACCGGCAGCGCGGAGGGGTACGCCACGGAGACCTTCGTCGGCTTCACCCCGCAGCTCGCGGCGGCGGCCATCGCCGCCAACCCGGACGACCCGAGCGACGCGGTCGGCCAGCCGGTGCAGCGGAAGGTCATCGAGGCGGTCGCCACCACCCTGGCCACGGCGCTTGCGGGGAGGCCGCGGCAGGACTTCACTCCGCCGGGTCGGGAGATCGCCTTCGGCGACGGCCCGGGCGACCTCGGCCCCACTCCGGCCGGACCGGGCCCCGATCCGTTCGCCCCGGCGCCGGTACCGACGCCGCCGGTCCCGGCTCCCACCGCCGCCGTCCCCCGCCCGACGCCACCGTCGCCGGCTCCACCCCGACCCACCGCCACGGCGCGGGGTCCGGTACGCCCGACGCCGCCCGGCCCCGCCGTGGTCGCGCCCCGGCCGACGCCACCGGTCCCGCCGCCGGCCCCCTCCCGCTGACGCACCCGCTGCCCGCGTCCCGCTGGTCACACCCCGCCGAGGTCCGACCGGCCTCACCCGGCCGGTGCGCTCCGGCAGGTCGTCGGGCGGCGTCCCGGGTACCCCCCATAGACTCGGACCCGGCCCAATGCCGAGCGCGACGAGAAGGTGCCGGGGTGAGCGAGCTGAGCGAGCGGACGGGTCGGCTCGGTGCCGGGGAGCCGACGTTCTGGGGGCCGGACTTCGACGAGCTGGCCGGGACCGACCCGGAGATCGCCGAGGTGCTGCTCGACGAGCTCGACCGGCTGCGCGGCGGGTTGCAGTTGATCGCCAGCGAGAACCTGACCTCCCCGGCCGTACTGGCGGCGCTCGGCTCCACCCTGACCAACAAATACGCCGAGGGTTATCCGGGCCGGCGCTACTACGGCGGCTGTGCCGAGGTGGACCGGGCCGAGCAGATCGGCATCGACCGGGCCAAGGCGCTGTTCGGGGCCGAGCACGCCAACCTCCAGCCGCACTCCGGAGCGAGCGCCAACCTGGCCGCGTACGCCGCGCTGGTGCAGCCCGGCGACACGGTGCTGGCGATGGACCTGCCGCACGGCGGCCACCTGACGCACGGCAGCCGGGTCAACTTCTCCGGCAAGTGGTTCGCCCCGGCCGGCTACCAGGTGCGCCGGGACACCGAACTGATCGACTACGACGAGGTACGCGAGCTGGCCCTGGCGCACCGGCCCAAGATGATCATCTGTGGCGCCACCGCGTACCCCCGGTTGATCGACTTTGCCCGGTTCCGGGAGATCGCCGACGAGGTCGACGCCTACCTCATGGTGGACGCGGCGCACTTCATCGGGCTGGTCGCCGGCCGGGCGATCCCGTCCCCGGTGCCGTACGCCGACGTGGTCTGCGCCACCACGCACAAGGTGCTGCGCGGGCCGCGGGGCGGCATGATCCTGT
Organism: Plantactinospora sp. KLBMP9567; assembly: GCF_033446045.1. Classification (NCBI taxonomy): domain Bacteria; kingdom Bacillati; phylum Actinomycetota; class Actinomycetes; order Micromonosporales; family Micromonosporaceae; genus Plantactinospora; species Plantactinospora sp. KLBMP9567. Next base: position 38,797 of record NZ_JAWQRR010000009.1, read on the forward strand.
GCCGGGAGTCACTCGCCGGGCGGATCGACAAGGCGGTCTTCCCGTTCATCCAGGGCGGACCGTTGATGCATTCCGTGGCGGCCAAGGCGGTGGCGCTGCGCGAAGCGGCGTCTCCGGCCTTCCAGGCGTACGCTGCCCAGGTGGTTTCGAACGCGCAGGCGCTGGCCGCCGCCCTCGCGGCGGAGGGGATGCGCCCGGTCTCCGGTGGCACCGACACTCATCTCGCGCTGATCGACCTGCGCGAGGCCGGGATCACCGGCCGGGACGCCGAGGCGCGCTGCGACGCCGCCGCGATCACCCTGAACAAGAACGCCATCCCGTACGACCCGCAGAAGCCGATGGTCGCCTCCGGCATCCGGGTCGGCACCCCGAGCGTCACCAGCCAGGGCATGGGCGAGCCGGAGATGCGCCGGATCGGTGAACTGATCTCCCGGGCCGTCCGGACCGACCCGGCCGCGCCCGGGGGTGCCGACGCCCTCGCCGCGATCGGCGCGGACGTCGCCGACCTGGTGGCCGCGTTCCCGGCGTACCCCCGTGGCTGACCGGGCGGAGCCGGTCGAGGTGGCGGACCGGCCGGCGGAGCCGGAGGTGGCCGCCGCGGGCGGTGCCGGCGGGTCGCCGCCGGCCGACGCGCCCGGCACGGCGGACCGGCACTGGCGGCTGGCGCACCTGCCGGTGGTGCTCGGGGCGTCCGCGGGCCTGCTGGTCCTGGCCACCGTGCTCGGTGCGCTGCTGGGCGGCCGGATCGGCGCGGCCGGTGCCGCGGCCGGGGTCGGCTTGGTCACGCTGAGTTATCTGGCTTCCACGCTGGTCATCGCCTGGGCCGACTCCGTCCATCCCACCCTGGTGCTGCCGTTCGGTGTGGCGATGTACGTCGCCAAGTTCAGCGTGATCGGTGTGGTGATGGCCGGGGTCGCCGGCCGGGGCTGGGCCGGGCTGGAGCCGTTCGGCTGGGGAGTCCTCGCCGGGGTGGTGGCCTGGACCGGCGCGAACATCTGGTGGGTGGCCACCGTGCACGCCGTACGGACGCACCGGCCGCCCGAGGCGTGATCCGGGTCACCAGCCTCGGGTCGGGCCTGCTCCGAGTCCCGTTGACGGGACGGCACAGGAAACTGTCAGTGATCGGTCATTTTCCCGGTGGCGGAACCGGAGTAGCGTGCCCACAGACGACGCGCCCGCCCAGAGGCCCACACAACGAGGTTGTGCGGGGGGTGAGGCACAGCCTCGTATCCCCGGCTGATATCGTTCGGCCGTCATGACCGGTGACCAAACCCCCCAACCCCCCGGTGGCTCGGGCACTCCCGAGGCCGGCGAGGGGTGGACCGCGCTGGCATACCTCATCGGAGGTCTGGCGGTGTGGGGCTGCATCGGTTGGTTGGTCGACCAGTGGCTCGAAACAGGTGGCCTGGCCACCGGGATCGGGTTCCTGCTCGGCGGAGCCGGGGGTGTCTACCTGGTCATCCGCCGACTCGGCACCCCTAGCTAGGAAAGGGACGCGGTGATCGGACAGTCGATCGTCCTGGCGGAGGACGGCAAGGTTCCGTTTCCACCCAGCGTGGAGGATTTCTTTCTGCCGAGCATCGTGCCGTGGGGCGAGCACAGTGTGTGGTTCACCAAGTTCACCGCACTCATATGGCTGGGCGCCGCCGTCACGATCATTTTCTTCCTGGTTACCTACCGGAAGCCGCAGCTGGTGCCGACCAAGAAGCAGTGGATCGCGGAGTCGATCTACGGTTTCGTCCGGAACAGCATCGCGGTCGACATGATCGGGCACCGGGGCGTGGCGTTCGCGCCGTACCTCGCCACGCTGTTCTGCTTCATCTTCATCAACAACCTGTGGCAGATTATTCCGTTCGTCCAGATCTCGCCGATGTCACACATCGCGTTTCCGGCGCTCCTGGCGATCATCAGTTACGTGATGTTCATCTGGGTGGGCATCCGGCACCACGGTTTCGGAAAGTTCTTCAAGCATTCACTGATGCCGCCGGCGCCGTGGTTCATGCAGCCGCTGCTGATCCCGATCGAACTCTTCTCGACGTTCATCGCCCGGCCGGTGTCGCTGGCGCTGCGGTTGTTCGCCAACCTGTTCGCCGGGCACATCATCCTGCTGGTCTTTACGATGGGCGGCTTCGTGCTGCTGAATTCGGAGTCGTTCTTCCTGAAGCCGATCTCGGTGCTCTCCTGGGCGGTGTCGATCGCGATCACCTTCCTGGAGGCGCTGGTCATCGTCCTGCAGGCCTACATCTTCACCGTGCTGACCGCCAGCTACGTGCAGGGCGCGCTCGCCGACGAACACTGACGCGCACCCGACGAACACCGACCCGCATACAACCGCACACCCGTTGTCGTCCCGCGTGAGCCCTCACGCGTGATTCCAGGAGGAACCAACTAATGTTGTCGTCGACCCTCGCCGCCGTTGAAATCACCGGCAACCTCAGCGCCATCGGCTACGGCCTCGCGGCCATCGGTCCGGGTATCGGTGTCGGCCTGGTCTTCAGCGCCTACATCCAGTCGACCGCCCGGCAGCCGGAGTCGTCCCGGATCACCCTGCCGTACGTCTGGATCGGCTTCGCCGTCATCGAGCTGCTGGCGCTGCTGGGCATCGCCTTCGGCTACGCCTTCAGCGTCTAGCCGTACTCCTCGAACCGGGAGGTTCTGATGCTTTACTGGGCTGCGGAGGGCGTTACCCACAACCCGATCCTGCCGGACTGGCGGGAGATCGTGATCGGGTCGATCGCCTTCGCCATCCTCTGCTTCATGCTGATGAAGTTCGTCTTCCCGCGGATGGAGCAGACCTTCCAGGCTCGGGTGGACGCCATCGAGGGCGGGATCAAGCGCGCCGAGGCCGCCCAGGCCGAGGCCAACCAGCTCCTCGAGCAGTACCGCGCACAGCTCGCCGAGGCGCGGACCGACGCGGCGAAGATCCGCGACGACGCCCGGGCCGACGCCGAGGGCATCCGGCAGGACGTCCTGGCCAAGGCCAGGGAGGAGTCCGACCGGATCATCGCGGCCGGCAAGGATCAGCTCGCCGCCGAGCGGGCCACCATCGTGCGCGAGCTGCGCACCGAGGTGGGCACGATCGCGGTCGACCTGGCGAGCCGGATCGTCGGTGAGTCGCTGGCCGACGAGGCACGGCGCAAGGGCACCGTCGAGCGGTTCCTGGCCGACCTGGAAGGCGTCGGCGCCGGCAACGGCTCGGCCAACGGCTCTGCCGTACGGGCGAGCTGATGCAGGCCGCCAGCCGGGAGTCGTACGCCGCCGCACGGCAGCGTCTCGACGCGTACGCCGGCCAGACGGACGCGGACCGGATCGTTGCCACCGGTGACGACCTCGGGTCGGTCGCCGGCCTGCTGCGGCGCGAGCCGCGGCTGCGCCGGGCGCTCTCCGACCCGGCACGGGCCGGCGAGGACCGGGCCGCACTGCTGGAGTCGGTGATCGGCGACAAGGTCGACGCGGACGCCAGGGAGCTGCTCCGCGTGCTGGTCTCCGGCCGCTGGTCGGCGCCGTCCCAGCTACTCGAGGGCACCGAGCGGCTCGGGGTGGAGGCGCTGCTGGCCAGCGCCGACCGGGCCGGCGACCTGGGCGAGGTGGAGGACGAGCTGTTCCGCTTCGGTCAGGTGGTCGCCGCCGACGCGGAGCTGAGCAACACGCTCTCCGACCCGATCGCGCCGGTGGCGCAGCGGGCCGAGCTGACCGGTGCGCTGCTGTCCGGCAAGGCCAGACCGGTGACGATCAAGCTGGTCGAGGTCGCGCTCGCCGGGTTCGGCGGGCGCTCCTTCTCCGGGGCGCTGACCCGGCTGGTCGAGCTGGCCGCTGACCGGCGGGACCGTCAGGTGGCGTACGTCACCGTTGCGGCCCCGCTGGCCGAGGAGGAGGAGCGCCGGTTGGGTAGCAAGCTCACCGAGCTATACGGTCGGGAGGTCAGCGTCAAGCAGACGGTGGATCCGACCGTGCTGGGCGGGCTGCGCGTCCAGATCGGGTCCGACCTCTACGACGGCACGATCCTGCGCCGCCTCACCGACACCAGAAACGCGCTCGCGCGGGGCTGACCACCACTGACGCCTCCGCGTAGCGCCGAGAAAGACATCCACGCCGTTCCGGTTAACCGGGCCCTGAATAGAGGAAGAAGAGGATGGCCGAGCTGACCATCTCGTCGGAGGAGATCCGCGGCGCGCTGGAGCGCTACGTCTCCTCCTATTCGCCCGACGTCTCCCGTGAGGAGGTCGGCACCGTCGCCGACGCCGGTGACGGCATCGCCCACGTCGAGGGCCTGCCCTCGACCATGACCAACGAGCTGCTGGAGTTCGAGGACGGCACCCTCGGGCTGGCGCTCAACCTCGACGTCCGCGAGATCGGCGTCGTGGTGCTCGGTGACTACGGTGGCATCGAGGAGGGGCAGCGGGTCAAGCGGACCGGCCGGGTCCTCTCGGTGCCGGTCGGCGACGCGTTCCTCGGCCGGGTGGTGAACCCGCTCGGCCAGCCGATCGACGGCCTCGGCGACATCGCCAACGAGGGCTACCGCGAGCTGGAGCTCCAAGCGCCGAACGTGATGGCCCGGCAGAGCGTCAACGAGGCGTTGCAGACCGGCATCAAGGCCATCGACGCGATGACCGCGATCGGCCGGGGCCAGCGCCAGCTCATCATCGGCGACCGGCGGACCGGCAAGACCACCGTCGCGCTGGACACCATCCTCAACCAGCGGGACAACTGGCGCTCCGGCGACCCGGCCAAGCAGGTCCGCTGCATCTACGTGGCGATCGGCCAGAAGGGCTCGACGATCGCCTCGGTCAAGGGCCTGCTGGAGGAGCAGGGCGCGATGGAGTACACCACCATCGTCGCCTCGCCCGCCTCCGACCCGGCCGGCTACAAGTACATCGCCCCGTACGCCGGCTCGGCCATCGGCCAGCACTGGATGTACGCCGGCAAGCACGTCCTGATCGTCTTCGACGACCTGACCAAGCAGGCCGAGGCGTACCGGGCGGTGTCGCTGCTGCTGCGTCGCCCACCGGGCCGCGAGGCGTACCCGGGTGACGTCTTCTACCTGCACTCCCGGCTGCTGGAGCGCTGCGCGAAGCTCTCGGACGAGATGGGCGGCGGCTCGATGACCGGTCTGCCGATCATCGAGACCAAGGGCAACGACATCTCCGCGTTCATCCCGACCAACGTGATCTCGATCACCGACGGCCAGATCTTCCTGGAAACCGACCTGTTCAACCAGGGTGTCCGGCCGGCGATCAACGTGGGTACCTCGGTCTCCCGGGTCGGCGGCGCCGCCCAGGTGAAGCCGATGAAGAAGGTGGCCGGCCGGCTCCGGCTGGACCTGGCGCAGTACCGCGAGCTGGAGGCGTTCGCCGCGCTCGCCTCGGACCTGGACAAGGCGTCCCAGGACCAGCTCAGCCGGGGTGCCCGGCTGGTCGAGCTGCTGAAGCAGACCAACTACTCGCCGTTCCCGGTGCAGGAGCAGGTCGTCTCGGTCTGGATCGGCACCGAGGGCAAGCTGGACGACGTCCCGATCGGCGAGGTCCGGCGCTTCGAGTCCGAGTTCCTGGAGTTCCTCCGCCACCAGTACAAGCCGACGATGCAGTCGATCGCGGACAACAACTGGGACGACGACATCATCAACGCGCTGAACGAGGCCGTCACCCGGTTTAAGCAGATGTTCCTCGGCAAGGAGGACGAGGTGCGGCTCAACGAGGCACCGGCCCAGCCGATGGAGGGCGAGCAGGACCGCGAGACGGTCACCCGGTACCGCGGCGGCGAGTCGGCCCCGGCCGAGAAGCAGTAGGGCTGACCGGTGGCTGCCCAGGTACGCGTTCTTCGTCAACGGATCCGCTCGGCGAAGTCGATGAAGAAGATCACCAAGGCGATGGAGCTCGTCGCGACGAGCCGACTCGCCAAGGCCCAGTCCCGGGTCGCGGCGTCGCTGCCGTACGCCCAGGCCATCACCGGCGTGCTCACCGCGCTGGCGTCCAACGCGGCCATCGACCACCCGCTGCTCACCGCCCGGCCGAAGGTCCGCCGGGCCGGGGTGGTCGTGGTCACCAGCGACCGCGGCCTGGCCGGCGGTTACACCTCCAACGCGATCAAGGCGGCGGAGTCGCTGATCGCCCGGTTGAAGGCCGACGGCAAGGAGCCGGTGCTCTACGTCATCGGCCGCAAGGGCGTCGGCTTCTACCGGTTCCGGCAGCGGAAGGTGGAGGCGAGCTGGACGGGCTTCTCCGAGCAGCCGACCTTCGCCGACGCCAAGCAGGTGGGCGAGACGCTGATCAAGGCGTTCGTCTCCGGCGCGGACGACCTGGAGGGCGGTGACCCGGGGATCGACGGCGTGCTCGGCGTCGACGAACTGCACATCGTCTACACGCAGTTCAAGTCGCTGATGTCGCAGACCCCGGTGGCCCGGATCATCGGGCCGATGGAGGTCGAGGACCGGCCGCGCTCCGAGGGGCTGCTGCCGGCGTACGAGTTCGAGCCGGAGGCGGACGCGCTGCTGGACGCGCTGCTGCCGAAATACATCAACACGCGGATCTACGCGGCGTTGCTCGAATCGGCGGCCAGCGAGTCGGCCTCGCGTCGTCGGGCGATGAAGAGCGCGACGGACAACGCCGAGGAAATGATCGAAACCTACACGCGTGAGATGAACTCGGCCCGCCAGGCCGGGATCACCCAGGAGATCAGTGAGATCGTCGGCGGCGCCAACGCGCTGGCCGCGTCGGGAAGTGAAGTGTGATGACTGCTCCTTCAGAGACCAAGACCGCGACGGGCCGCGTGGTCCGGGTCATCGGCCCGGTCGTCGACGCCGAGTTCCCGCGCGACGCCATGCCGGAAATCTTCAACGCCATGCACGTCGACGTGACCCTCTCCGGGGGCACCAAGACGCTGACCCTGGAGGTCGCCCAGCACCTGGGCGACAACATGATCCGGGCGATCTCGATGCAGCCGACCGACGGTCTGGTCCGGGGCACCGAGGTCCGGGACACCGGCTCGCCGATCATGGTGCCGGTCGGTGACGCGGTCAAGGGCCGGGTCTTCAACACCATCGGCGAGGTGCTCAACCTCAAGGAGGGTGAGACCTTCGAGGCGGCCGACCGGTGGCAGATCCACCGCAAGGCGCCGGCCTTCGCCGACCTGGAGCCGAAGACCGAGATGCTGGAGACCGGCATCAAGGTCATCGACCTGCTCGCCCCGTACGTCAAGGGCGGCAAGATCGGCCTGTTCGGCGGTGCCGGTGTGGGCAAGACGGTGCTCATCCAGGAAATGATCACCCGGGTCGCCAACAACTTCGGTGGTACCTCGGTCTTCGCCGGGGTGGGTGAGCGGACCCGTGAGGGCAACGACCTCATCCACGAGATGACCGAGTCCGGCGTCATCGACAAGACCGCGCTGGTCTACGGCCAGATGGACGAGCCGCCGGGCACCCGGCTCCGGGTGGCGCTCTCCGCGCTGACCATGGCGGAGTACTTCCGGGACGTGAACAAGCAGGAAGTGCTGCTCTTCATCGACAACATCTTCCGGTTCACCCAGGCGGGTTCGGAGGTCTCCACCCTGCTCGGCCGGATGCCGAGCGCGGTGGGCTACCAGCCGACCCTGGCCGACGAGATGGGCGAGCTCCAGGAGCGGATCACCTCGGTCCGGGGCCAGGCGATCACCTCGATGCAGGCGATCTACGTGCCGGCGGACGACTACACCGACCCGGCGCCGGCCACCACCTTCGCCCACCTGGACGCCACCACCAACCTGGAGCGGTCGATCTCCGACAAGGGCATCTACCCGGCGGTGGACCCGCTGGCGTCCTCGTCCCGGATCCTCGCGCCGGAGTTCGTCGGTGCCGAGCACTTCGCGGTCGCCTCCGAGGTGAAGCGGATCCTGCAGCGCTACAAGGACCTGCAGGACATCATCGCCATCCTCGGCATCGAGGAGCTCTCCGAGGAGGACAAGCTCACCGTCGGCCGGGCCCGCCGGATCGAGCGGTTCCTCTCCCAGAACACCTACGCGGCCGAGGTCTTCACCGGCATCAAGGGCTCGTACGTGCCGGTCAAGGACACCGTCGAGGCGTTCAAGAAGATCAGCGAGGGTGAGTACGACCACTTCCCGGAGCAGGCCTTCTTCATGTGCGGTGGGCTCGACGACCTGGAGCGCAACGCCCGTGAGCTGATGAAGGACTAGTTCACCGGCGAGGACGCGTACGGAGCCGCACCGGCAGTCGCCGGTGCGGCTCCGGCGTCTTCACCCGCTGTTCACCAGTGCGCTCTGGTCGATTTGCTCGATCTTCATCCGGTTCCGGTGCTTTGGTAACCCGACTTTGCCGGGTACCGTCGTGGGCGGCCCGCAACCCCGGCTGACCGGCGAACGTCTCTGTGCAGTGGGCCCGTCCTGGTCACGGGGTGCTACGAACGGAGTGTCTGGTGGGTGAAGGCGGCAGCGGGGACGGTCGGTCGGGCGGCAGGACCCACCGGTTGGCCCGGCAGCGGCGGCGCGCCACGTCGGGGCACCCGGCCGCCGACGAGCCTGGCCCGGAGCGGCTGGGTCCCGGGCGGACGGGCTCGGGTCAGCGGCACCCGGGCAGGTCCAGTGCGCCGCGCTGGGCCCGGGTCTGCACCATGCTCGGTGCGCTTCTGGTGCTCGTCAGCGGCGCCGGGCTGGTCGGCTTCGAGGCGGTGCTCGCCCGCTACGAAGGAGCGGTGCGGGAGGCCGACCTCTTCGGCGACGAGGCGGCCGGCGCGGTGCCGGAGAAGAAGTCGGACATCAAGGGCCCGCTGAACGTGCTGCTGGTCGGGATCGACCCGCGGACGCCGGAGTGGGCTCCGCTGGCCGACTCGGTCATGGTGCTGCACGTGAACGAGACGCTGGACTCGGCGTACCTCTTCTCGATGCCCCGGGACCTGCTTGTGGATATCCCGGCCTTCGCCAAGGCCGACTACGACGGTGGTACGGAGAAGCTGAACGCCGCGATGGCGCACGGCAGCAAGGTGCCTGGCGGGAAGCTGCCGAGCGCGGCCCAGGGCTTCGAACTGCTCTCCAGGACCGTCTCCCAGGTGACCGGCATCCAGCGGTTCGACGCCGGGGCGATCATCAACTTCAACGGTTTTCAGAAGATCGTCGACGCCATGGGCGGCGTCGACATGTACATCGACACGAACGTCAAGTCGGAGCACCGGCAGCCGAACGGCAAGATGCGCACGCTGAAGCCGGGTGGTGGCGGGTACACCGGGCCGCAGGCGCAGTACACGAAGGGCAACGCCCACCTCAAGGGCTGGCAGGCGCTGGACTACGTCCGGCAGCGGTACGGCCTGCCGAACGGCGACTACGACCGGCAGCGGCACCAGCAGCAGTTCGTCCGGGCCATGGCCGACCAGGCGCTGAGCAAGGACGTGGTGACCAACCCGATCAAGCTGGATTCTGTGCTCCGCGCGGCCGGCGAGTCGCTGATCTTCAATGGTCGCGGTCACGACCTGGTCGACTTCGCCTTCGCGCTGCGCGGGCTCCGGTCCGACTCGATCCAGATGATCAAGTTGCCGGGTGGTGGGGTGACCCAGGGCGGCTCATACCGGGGCGAGAAGTTCCAGCCGATCGCGGACGAGTTCTTCGCCGCGATCAGGGCCGGCACCGTCGACAGCTTCGTCATCAACAACCCCGAACTACTGAACAAGGCGAAGTAGCCGCTCGGTGCCGGAGCCATCCGGGACATCCGCGCTGGTGCGGCCGGGGCGCCGGGTACCGGCGCCACAGGCACCAGGATCCATGGCTAGTCTCTGCAACATTTCCGCCCCGTCGGCCCGTCCTTATTGACGGGCGCAGAATTCGCAGGGCGCGACGGATGGAGATGCAGTGAGCGAGGGTGGCAAGGGCGCTGGCCGGTCCACCAGGCGGGCGGGTCGGTCGGAACGCGGCCGGGACGGCGACGTCGGACTGATCGGCCACGGTGGGGTGGGTGACCTGTCGGGCGGCGGACGGCCGATCATCCAGGGGCGGCGCAAGAAGTCGTCCGTGCCGACCTGGGCCCGGCTCTGCACGATCCTCGGCGCCGTGCTGGTGGTGCTCAGCGGCGGCGTGCTGGTCGGCCTGGAGGCGGTGCTGGCCCGGTTCGAGGGCGCGGTGACCGAGGAGGACCTCTTCGGCGACCAGGCCGTCGGTGCACCGGCGGCGGAGAAGAAGTCGGACATCAAGGGCCCGCTCAACATCCTGCTGGTCGGCATCGACCCGCGGAAGCCGGAGACCCCGCCGCTGGCTGACTCGATCATGGTGCTGCACGTGAACGAGACGCTTGACTCGGCGTACCTCTTCTCGATGCCCCGGGACCTGCTGGTCGACATACCCCGGTTCGCCAAGGCCGACTTCCCGGGCGACCGGACGAAGCTGAACGCCGCGATGTCGTACGGCAGCAAGGTGCCCGGCCAGAAGCTGCCGAGCGCGGCCCAGGGCTTCGAACTGCTCTCCCTGACGGTCTCCAAGGTGACCGGGATCAAGCGGTTCGACGCGGGCGCGATCATCAACTTCGGCGGCTTCCTGAAGATCGTCGATGCCATGGGCGGCGTCACGATGTACATCGATCAGAACGTCAAGTCGGAGCACCGCCGCCCGGACGGTACGCACCGGACGCACAAATCCGTCGGGGAAGGCTACGTCGGCCCGCAGGCGCAGTACAAGAAGGGCACCCGGCACCTTGAGGGCTGGCAGGCCCTGGACTACGTCCGGCAGCGGTACCCGGAAAACGGGGTGACCGACGGCGACTACGGCCGGCAGCGGCACCAGCAGCAGTTCGTCCGGGCCATGGCCGACCAGGCGCTGAGCAAGGACGTGGTGACCAACCCGATCAAGCTGGACAAGGTGATCCAGGCGGCCGGCAAGTCGCTGATCTTCAGCGGCCGTGGGCACAAGCTGCTCGACTTCGGCTTTGCGTTGCGCAACCTGAGGTCGGACTCGATCCAGATGATCAAGCTGCCCGGGGGCGGTGTCGGCACCGGCAACAACTACAAGGGCGAGCAGTTCAAGCCGATCGCGCAGGAGTTCTTCGCCGCGATCAAGGGCGGGACGGTCGACAGCTTTGTGATCAATAATCCGGAGTTGCTGAACAAGGTCAAGTGAGCGGTACCGGTCGGAGCCACCCGGCTGGGAGCGGCGGCGGGAGCCGGACTAGACTTTCCACAATCCCGCCGCCGCAGCAAGGAGACAGCGTGGCACAGCTTCAGGTCGAACTCGTCGCCGTCGAGGAAAAGATCTGGACGGGCGAGGCCGAGATGGTCGTCGCACGGACGACCGACGGTGAGCTCGGAGTGCTGCCGGGACACGCGCCGCTGCTCGGGCAGCTCGCCGAGCCCGGCCAGGTACGCATCAAGTTGGCCGGCGGCGAGCAGTTGGCCTACGACGTGAACGGCGGCTTCCTCTCGGTGACCAGCTCAGGGGTAACGGTCCTGGCCGAGAGCGCCAGCCCGGTGACCGAGTCCTCGAGCCGCTGACCCGACACGTCGATGCTGGTCTTGCGTTGGATCGGAATCGGCGTCCTGGTGCTGCTCCTCGCGGTTGCGGCACTCTTCGTTCGGCGGGCCCTGATGACCCGTTCCGGCGGCATCATCCGGCTCAGCGTGCGGGTCTCGACGATCCTCGACGGTCGCGGCTGGTCGCCGGGCTTCGCGCGGTTCGCTGAGACCGAACTCCGCTGGTACCGGATGTTCAGCTTCGCGCTCCGGCCGAAGCGGGTACTCTCCCGGCGCGGCCTCGCGGTGGAGCGCCGCCGGCTGCCCGAGGGTCAGGAACGGCTCATCATGCCCGCCGACTGGGTGATCCTGCGATGTGTCAGTCACCAGGCACCCGTGGAGATCGCGATGGCGAAGTCCACGGTCACCGGTTTTCTCTCCTGGCTTGAGTCCGCCCCTCCGGGGGCGGTTTCTCATTTGGTCCTCCGCGACTGAGCCGGGTTCGCGGCGAGGCCACCCGTCGGCCGGTCACCGGTCGGTCCGACACGACTCTGCGCCGGTGAGCGGCGAAGCCGACCCTCCCGGCGGCCGCCAACCCGTCGCCCGGCACGACTGTGCCCCGGTCCGCCTGATCGAGCGGGCGGCCGGGGCGGGGAGCGGACGGGGGATCAGGGGCGGCTCGGCTCCGGGCCGCGCGAGGCGGAGCGGGTTCCCGGGCGGACCGGTCCGGGGTGCCGACCGGGTCCGCCGCGCTCCTCGCCGGCCGATCCGGCCGGTTGCCGGATCGGCCGCCGGCAGTGGTAGACCACCGCGGGCGGCAGGTTGGCCCAGACCGTCCCGCCGACCACGACCTCCTCGAACAGTTCCCGGAGGTTGCGGTGCAGCCGCCGGGCCGGCGGCGACCAGCGGGCGTGCTGGTAGGCGAAGGTGGTGAAGACCCCGTCGTCGGCGAGCGCCGCGACGACGGCGGTGAGGATCTCCCGCTGCTTCTGCGCGCTGAACACGGCCCACGGCAGGCCGCTGACGATCACCTCGGCCGGTGGCAGGTTCCGCTCGGAGAGCAGACCGGCCAGCGCTCCGGCGTCGGCTTGGAGCACGTCGACCGCCGGATGCTCCCGGGCCAGCCGGTCCGCGAAGGTCGAGTTGACCTCCACCGCGAGGTGTCGGCCCTGACCGGCCAGCCGGCGCTGGATCACCCGGGTGAACGCCCCGGTGCCGGGGCCGAGTTCGACCACCAGCGGCTGCCCGCTTCGGGGGATCGTCGCGGTGATCCGCTCGGCGAGCGGCGTTCCGCTGGGCGCGATGGCACCGACCGCCCGGGGGTCGCGGGCCAACTGGGCCAGAAACGAGATCATCTCGGTGGGCACGGACCGAAGCTAGGCGAACTGATCAATCTCGGATGTCATCCGGCCGGCCGGTGTACCCGGCCATTCGGAGGAGGCGCCGAGATCGGTGGCAGGAGTCGCAGCCGGAGTTGCGGCTCCGTATCGTTGCGGCGTGCGGGTGCGGCGGAGATGGTGGCCAGATGTGCTGATGGGCCTGGTCGGAGGCGCCTTCGGGCTGGCCAAGCTGGGCTGGCCCGTGGTGCGGAGCGAACCGCTGCCACTGCTGCTGACGGTGGCCGCCGGGCTGATCCTGGTGGCGGCCCGCCGGTGGCCCTGGCCGGTGCTGCTGGTCGAGTGCCTGCTGCTCAGCGTCGCCAACTGGACCGCCCCGCTGGGCGGCGACGTCGCCCAGTTCGGCGCCCTGACCGCGCTCGGGATCATCGCGTACGCCGCGAACTGGCCGGCCACCGCCGTGGCGCTGGGGCTGTCGTACGCGGCGTTGCTGGTCCACCTGATCGGCCCCGACAGCGAGGGGCTGCTTCCCGGGCAGCAGGGGTTCGTCCAGCTCGCCGGCTTCTTCGGGATCTCCGTCGCCCCGGTCGTCCTGGCCCGCTATCTGGGCCGGGTGCGCCGGGTGGCCCAGTCGGCCGAGGAGCGCGCCCGGGAGGTCGAGGCGCAGCAGGAGGTGCAGACCCGGGCGGCCCGGCTGGCCGAGCGGGCGGCGATCGCCCGGGACCTGCACGACATCGTCGCGCACCACGTGGGGGCGATCGCATTGCAGGCCGGCGCGGCGCAGTACGCGGCCCGGCGTACCGGCCGGGTGGACGACGCGGTGCAGGCGCTGGGGGAGTTGCGGGTCACCGCCGGCCAGGTGCTCGACGAACTGCGGGCGCTGCTGGAGGTGCTGCGTGACCCGGACGCGATCGTGGCGGGCGGACCGCCGATCGAGCCCGAGCAGTTGATCATGGACGCTGAGCAGCGGGTCCGGGCGGCCGGGGTGGCGGTCCGGATGAACCTGGCCACCGACGTCGGCGAGGCGCCGCTGGTGGTGCGTACCACCGCCGCACGGGTGGTGCAGGAGGGGCTGACCAACACGCTCAAGCACGCCGGACCGGGCGCGACCGCCTCGGTGGACATCCGGCCGGACGGTACCGGCCTGCTGGTCGAGGTGCTCGACACCGGCCCGGAGCAGCCCCGGCCGTCCCTGCTGCCGCCCTCCGGGCACGGGTTGGCCGGGATGCGGGAACGGGTCCGGCTGCTCGGCGGCACGCTGCTCGCCGGCCCCACCGGCAGCGGTGGCTGGCGGCTCGCCGCGCACCTGCCGATCCGGGAGAAGACGGCGGCGATCTGCGCGAAGCCGGCGGCCCGGGCGGTCGACGCGGAGCCGACCGGGCGGTCCCGGTGACCGTACGAGTCCTCGTCGTCGACGACCAGGCCCTGGTCCGGGCCGGCGTGACCCTGCTGCTCCGCACCGCCGGCGGGTTCGACATCGTCGGCGAGGCCGGCGACGGGCGGGAGGCGGTCCGGCTGGCCGAGCGGCTCCGCCCGGACGTGGTGCTGATGGACCTGCGGATGCCCCGGATGGACGGCATCGAGGCCACCCGGCGGATCCTCGACCAGCATCCCGCGACCCGGGTACTGGTGCTGACCACCTTCGCCGACGACGCCAACATCTACGGGGCGCTCGGCGCCGGGGCGATCGGCTACCTGGTCAAGGACGGCGCCCCGGAGGACCTGGTGGACGCGGTCGGCCGGGCCGCCCGGGGTGAGCCGCTGCTGGCGCCGGCCGTACTGGCCCGGATCGTGCACCGGGCGTTGCAGGCGCACACCGAGGACACCGAACGCGGCTCCGACGCCGTACGGCCGTCGGGGCGCCGGCTGCTCAGCGGCCGGGAGCGCGAGGTGCTGGCCCTGGTCGGCGCCGGGCTCTCCAACGCCGAGATCGCTTCCCGGATGCACCTGGGGGTGACCACCGTCAAGACGCACGTCTCGGCGGCGATGGAGAAGCTCGGGCTGCGCAACCGGGTCCAGGCCGCGGTGGTCGCGCACCGGCTCGGTCTGGTCGACGACGACTTCCGGCCGATCGGCCTGGACGGACCCGGCCGGGACAGCACCACCCGCGACGACAGCACTCCGGGCACCGTCCCGCCAGCGTTCCGCTGATCCCGACGGGGACTGCCCCTAGGGGAGAGGTAGCCGGCGTAGTTCTCCGGCCCGCCCGCGTACGGGTGGCGGTCGGCGAAGAGCAGCGACCAGCCGTACCCGGGGGCCAGCGCGACCGGCCGGTCCACGGCGGCGGGCGGGCCGGCGTGGAAGGCCAGGTGGTTGAGGCCCGGCGCGAGCCGGTCGTGCCGCCGGGACGACAGCGCGGGGACTCCTCCAGCACCAGGTAGGTCGGGCCGTGCCGCCAGGAGCGGCCGGCCAGCTCTGGTACGGCGTCCAGCCCAGCTCGCCGAGGAGCCAGCCCCAGCTCGTGGTGGCCCGGTCGAGGTCCGGTACCCAGATCTCGACGTGGTGCAAGCCGCCAGGCGGGACGGAGGGCCGGTCGGGGGTCACCCCGCTCGGGGCGTCGCCGGGACCGGTCGGGTCAGCGCTGGCCACCGGGCACCCATAGCACATCTCCGGCCGGATTTGCGGTTCTTGCCAGGATGAACAGCAAATCCGAGAGGCGGTTGAGATACTTTGCCGGAAGAGTGCTGGTTCGATCTGGTTCGGAGCTGACCAGGGCCCATGCCGAGCGCTCGGCCCGCCGGGCGATCGTGCGTGCCACGTGCAGCAGGGCTGCTCCCGGAGTGCCGCCGGGCAGGACGAAGGAGTCGAGTTTGGCCAGTCGGGCGTTGTACCGGTCGCACCAGCCCTCCAGCCGCCGCACGTACTCCTCGGTGACGCGCAGCGGCGGGTACGCCGGCTCCGGCTCGACCGGGGTGGCGAGGTCGGCGCCGACGTCGAAGAGGTCGTTCTGGATCGTGCCGAGCACGGTGCGGAGGTCCTCGTCGAGCTGCCCGAGGGCCAGCGCCACCCCGATCGCCGCGTTGCACTCGTCGACGTCGGCGTACGCGCCGATCCGCGGGTCGGTCTTGGCGACCTCTTCGTTGTTGCTCAGCCTGGTCGTGCCGGCGTCGCCGGTCCTGGTGTAGATGCGGGTGAGGTGGACGGCCATGACGAACAGCGTACGGACGTCGAGCCCGGCGACGCCGGCCCGGCCCGAGCCGGGAACCGGCCAGGGCTGGCCGGACGGCACCGGGCCGGGTGGGGCGGACGACTCTACGATTTGCGACGTGGACGTGATCAGAGTCAGTGGCGGCGCCCGGCTGGAGGGCCAGGTGCACGTCGTGGGTGCCAAGAATTCCGCGCTGAAACTGATGGCGGCAGCGCTGCTCGCCCCGGGGCGGAGCGTGATCACGAACGTACCCCGGATCACCGACATCGCGATCATGGCCGAGGTGCTGCGCCGGCTCGGCTGTGCGGTGTCGTTCGCCGACGACGAGGGTGAGGGTGCGGCGGGCGGGGACGGCGGCCCGCCCCGGTCCTGTTCGGTGACGATCGACGTGCCGACGGATCCCGGCACCGAGGCCGACTACGACCTGGTACGCCGGCTCCGCGCCTCGATCTGCGTGCTCGGCCCGCTGCTGGCCCGGCGCGGGTACGTCCGGGTGGCGCACCCCGGCGGCGACGCCATCGGCTCGCGCGGGCTGGACATGCACGTGGCCGGGCTGGCCCGGATGGGTGCGGAGATCTCCGGCGAGCACGGCTTCGTCATCGCCTCGGCACCCCGGGGGCTGCACGGCGCGACGATCTGGCTCGACTTCCCCAGCGTCGGCGCCACCGAAAACCTGGTGATGGCGGCGGTACTCGCCCGGGGCGTCACCGAGATCGACAACGCCGCCCGCGAGCCGGAGATCGTGGACATCTGCACCATGCTCACCCAGATGGGTGCCAAGATCGACGGGGCTGGCACCTCCATGCTGCGCATCGAGGGCGTCTCGGAGCTGCGCCCGGTCCGGCACGCCACGGTCGGCGACCGGATCGTCGCCGGCACCTGGGCCTTCGCGGCGGCGATGACCCGGGGCGACGTCACGGTGACCGGCGCGAGCCCGGCCTTCCTGGAGATCGCGCTCGACAAGCTGGTCTCGGCCGGGTGCCTGGTCGAGACCCGGACCGACGCGTTCCGGGTGCAACTGGACCGGCGGCCGTCGGCGGTGGACGTGGTGACCCTGCCCTTCCCGGGCTTCGCCACCGACCTGCTGCCGATGGCGATCGGGCTGGCCTCGGTGAGCGAGGGAGCCTCGCTGGTCACCGAGAACATCTTCGACGGCCGGTTCATGTTCGTGAACGAGATGGCCCGGCTGGGTGCGGACATCAAGACCGACGGGCACCACGCGGTGGTGCGCGGCCGGGAGCGGCTCTCCAGCGCCCCGGTGCGGGCCACCGACATCCGGGCCGGTGCGGGCCTGGTGATCGCCGGACTCTGCGCCGACGGGGTAACCGAGATCTCGCACGTGCACCATGTCGACCGGGGCTATCCGGACTTCATCGCCGACCTGCGGAGCCTGGGGGTCGAGGTGGAGCGGGCGACCGCTCCCGAAGAGCCGGCGTTCACGTTGTGACCGGGCGGCGGCCGGCCAGTTCAGGAGGCGGACCGGGACTCCGGGTCCGAGTGCTCCGCGCAGGTGCCGGTCGTCGCGAACCGGCGCAGCGCGTCCGCGAGCTGCCCGAGGTCCAGCCCGTCGAGGTGGTCGACGATGTGCCGCCGGACGCTGGCCAGGTGGGTCGGGTAGGCCGCCTCCAGCCGGGCCAGCCCGGCGTCGGTGAGCACGGCGTTCCAGCCCCTGGCGTCCTCGGCGCAGCGGATCCGCTCGATGAAGCCCTGCTGCTCCAGCCGGGTGACGATCCGGGTCATTCCGCTCAGCGAGAGGTCGCAGGCGGTGGCCAGCTCGTTCATCCGCATCCGGCGGTCGGACGCCTCGGAGAGGTGCATCAGCGCGCTGTACTCGTTGATCGACAGGTGCTGCTCGCGGGTCAGGTCGGCGTCCAGGGCCCGCGGCACGACGATGATCGCCCGGCCCAGTGCCCGGACGACGGCTTCTTCCTCGCTGCTCAACGGAGGCAACGGGGCTGTCATGGAGAACACACTAGCACGGCGGTTGCTTGACAAAGCAACTATCGGGTTATTTGCTTGACGCGGCAAGCACATGAGTGCTGCGCAATTCAGAGGAGAAAAATCAGCAATGACCAGAATTGGCATCATCCTGGGCAGCACTCGTCCCGGCCGCAACGGCGAGGCCGTGGCCCGCTGGGTGTACGACATCGCCCGGCAACGCACCGACGCCGAGTACGAGCTGGTCGACCTGCTCGACTACAAGCTGCCGCACCTCGACGAGGCGATCCCGCCGAGCATGGGCCAGTACGCGAACCCGCACACCCTGGAGTGGGCCGCCAAGGTCGCCTCGTTCGACGGGTTCGTCATGGTGACGCCGGAGTACAACCACTCCACCTCGGGCGCCCTGAAGAACGCCATCGACTTCCTCTTCGCCGAGTGGAACAACAAGGCGGTCGGGTTCGTCAGTTACGGCACCGTCGGCGGGGCCCGGGCGGTCGAGCACCTGCGTCTGATCGCCGGTGAGCTGATGATGGCCGACGTACGGGCCCAGGTGGCGCTCTCACTGCACACCGACTTCGAGAACTACAGCGTCTTCATTCCCGGTTCGCACCAGGCGGACGCCCTCGGCGTCGTACTGGACCAGACCGTCGCCTGGAGCACCGCGCTCGCGCCGCTGCGCGCCAGCTGACCCGTCGCGGCCCCGCGGCGGTCACCGTCGGCCGGCGGCTCCGGCGGACGTGCCCCCGGATGCCGCCGCCGCGCACCTGTTACCGGCGGGTAGCGGTGGTCGGGTCGACCGTTAAGGTGCTCTGCGAGGACACAAACCAGCCGAAGGAGTGAGCACATGGCGGGTCGACTCGCGGTCATCGGGGCCGGTCTGATGGGTTCGGGCATCGCCCAGGTCGCGGCGCGGGCGGGCTGGCAGGTCACCCTGCGCGACCTCGACGACGCCGCCACCCGCCGCGGCCTGTCCGGCATCCGTACGTCGCTGGAGAAGTTCGCGGCCAAGGGCACGATCGAGGCCGACGAGGTCGAGGCGACGCTGCACCGGATCACCCCGACCACCGAGCTGGAGGCGGCGGCCGACGCCGACATCGTGGTCGAGGCGGTCTTCGAGCGGCTGGAGATCAAGCAGGAGGTGTTCCGGGCGCTGGACAAGATCTGTGCCCCCGGTGCGGTACTGGCCACCAACACCTCGGCCATCCCGGTCACCCAGATCGCGGCGGCCACCGGCCGGCCGGAGTCGGTCGTCGGCACGCACTTCTTCTCACCGGTCCCGATGATGAAGCTCTGCGAGCTGGTCCGGGGCTACAAGACCAGCGACGAGACGCTGGCCACCGCCCGGGCGTTCGCCGAGGAGATCGGCAAGACCTGCGTGGTGGTCAACCGGGACATCGCCGGCTTCGTCACCACCCGGCTGATCACCGCCCTGGTGATGGAGGCGGTGAAGCTGGTTGAGTCCGGGGTGATCTCGCCGGAGGACCTGGACATCGCCTGCAAGCTCGGCTTCGGGCACGCCATGGGGCCGCTGGCCACCACCGACCTGACCGGCGCCGACGTGCTGCTGCACGCGACGAAGAATATCTACGCCGACACCGCCGACGAGAAGTTCTTCCCACCGGAGCTGCTGCAACGGATGGTCACCGCCGGTGACCTGGGGCGGAAGACCGGAAAGGGCTTCTACTCGTACTGAGCGCCGGGTTGTGATGATCGGGGCGCCTGCCTGGACCACGCGCCTGGACCACGCGCTGCCGTTGGCCTGGCCGGCGGAGCGGGCAGTGTGTGGTTTCGCCGCTGTCGAACTGCCCCGCCTGTGCGCCCGCCCACCGCTTCGGGTCGAGCGATGTCCCGTTCGAGGCGAGCGATGTCCCGATTGTCGTGCCCCGCCTGTGCGCCCAACTCGACAGTGTGCGGAGCAGGGATGCCTCGGTCGGGAGGTGCGGCCTGGTGGATGCGGCCTGGTGGCGGGCGTCTCCGGGCCGCGGCTACGGCTGCGGGCGGGCAGCAGACCAGCCGGTGGCAGCCCGGGGTCAGCCGTCGCGGCGGCTGGTCCAGCGGAAGGTGGTCAGGCAGAGCACCAGGCCGACGACGCACCAGAGGCCGAGTACCAGGGCGACCCGGCCCAGTTCGAAGGAGCCGGCCGGCTCCTGGGCGCCGAACGACTCGGGCAGGAACACCGAGCGCAGGCCCTGGCACATCCACTTCAGCGGGAAGATCGCCGCGACCTGCTGCATCCAGCTCGGCAGGTCGGTGAAGACGAAGAAGACCCCGGAGATGAACTGGAGCACCAGAGCCACCGGGGTCACCGTGGCGGACGCGCCGCGCCCGGTGCGGGGCAGCGAGGAGAAGGCGATGCCGCAGAGAGTGCAGGCGGTGATGCCGAGGGCGGAGATCCAGAGCAGGTCGAACCACTTACCGGCGGTCTGCGGCAGGGTGAGGTCGAAGAGCAGCGCGGCGACGGCCAGCAACAGCACGGTCTCGGCGAGGCCGATCACGGCGACCATGACGATCTTGCCGACGAAGTAGACCCACTTCGGCATCGGGGTGCCGCGCAGCCGCTTCAGTACGCCACGGTCCCGCTCGATCGGGATCTGGATGGCCAGGCTCTGGAAGCCGACCGTCATCAGGCCGGTGGCGATCATGCCGGTCACGAAGTACTGCGTGAACCGGACTCCGCCGCCGATCTCGCCCTTGAAGATCGACGCGAAGATCAGGATCATCACCACCGGGAAGAGCATGGTGAAGACCACGGACTCGCGGCTGCGCAGGAACTGGCGTACCTCCAGCCGGCCCTGCCGCAGGCCGAGCGCGACCGGCCCGACCCGCCGGGCCGGCGCGGACTCCGGTGGCCTGCCGGCGGTCTCCGGTGCGGTGGTCGACGTGCTCATCGGTGCCCGATCATCCGTAGGTAGACATCCTCCAGGGTGGGCCGGGTCACGGTCAGCCCCGGCACCTCGCCGCCGAACCGCGCGGCCAGCTCCGCGACCAGCGCCGTCGGCGTCGCGCTCTCGGCGCGTTCCACGGCGCCCTCGGGGGTACGCCAGGAGACCGTGGCCAGCGCGTCGGCCCGGTTGCCGAGTCGGGCCGGAGCGGCCACCTCGACCAGCCGTCCGCCGGTGATCACCGCGACCCGGTCGGCGAGCGCCTCGGCCTCGTCCAGGTAGTGCGTGGTCAGCACGATGGTGGTGCCGGCGGCGGCCAGATCCCGGATCAGTTCCCAGAACTCGCGGCGGGCCTCCGGGTCGAAGCCGGTGGTCGGCTCGTCCAGGAAGAGCAGCTCGGGTCGGCCGACGATGCCGAGCGCCACGTCCAGCCGGCGCTTCTGCCCGCCGGAGAGGGTGTGGGTCCGTGCCGTCGCCTTGCCGGCCAGCCCGACCCGTTCGATCACCTTGTCCGGATCGTCCGGGTCGGGGTAGAAGCCGGCGAAGTGGTGCACCACCTCGGCCACCGTCAGGTCGTCGAACTCGCCGGTGCCCTGGAGCACGATGCCGACCCGGGACCGCCACTGCCCGTCCGCCCGGTCCGGATCGACGCCGAGCACGCTGACCTCGCCCGCGTCCCGGCGGCGGTATCCCTCCAGGATCTCGACCGTGGTGGTCTTGCCGGCACCGTTCGGGCCGAGCAGGGCGAAGACCTCACCCCGGGACACGGCCAGGTCGACGCCGTCCACGGCGACCGTCCCGCCGTACGTCTTGCGCAACCCCCGTACGGAGATCGCGAGCTGCTCTGCCACGGGTCAACTATGCGTGACGGACTCGTCGTACCGGTCACCGGGTCGGGTGGCCCGCCGCGCCGCCCGGCGGCGCCGGCGCCGGCGTACCACCCAGATCACGAAGAGCGGCACGACCAGCAGGAAGAGCAGGACCAGCACCGGCAGCAGGATCGCCGTCAGCGAGAAGACCACGCTGGTCGCGTCCTCGGCGGTGCTCGCCACCGGGGCGCCGAAGCCGGCCGTACCGGCGTTGATCACCGGCCGGGCCGCCGCCTTGACCCCGTGCACGCCGAGCGCGATCAGCACGCCGATCACCACCGGCACCCACTGGCTGGAGCCGAAGAACTGGCCCGGGTCGCTGACCGTGACCGTCTCCGCTCCGGAACCCGCCCCGAAGGCGAGCCCGCCGGCGGTCGGCCGGACCAGGGTCTGCACCACGTCGTTGACATGGTCGACCACCGGCACCTTGTCGGCGACCACCTCGATGGCGAGCAGCACCACCAGGATCGCCAGTACCCAGCCGTTGGAGATCCACTGCCAGCCGCCGGGCAGGTTCACCACGTCGGTGTACCGGGCGAGCAGTCCCATGGTGAGCAGCGGAATGTACGCGTTGAGACCGGCCGATGCCGCGAGGCCGGTTCCGGTGAGGGCTTCCAGCACGGGTACCAGGATGGCACCGACGCGCCAGGACGGCGCGCCCAGTGGTACCGGACCCCTCCGCTACCCTCGTCGGGTGCGGTTGGTGATAGCGCGGTGCTCTGTGGACTACGTCGGACGACTCTCGGCGCACCTGCCGCTGGCGACCCGGTTGCTGATGGTGAAGGCGGACGGGTCGGTCTCGATCCACGCCGACGACCGGGCGTACAAGCCGCTGAACTGGATGAGCCCGCCGTGCCGGCTGGAGGAGGCCCCCGGGGTGTGGCGGGTCGTCAACAAGGCCGGCGAGGAGTTGCGGATCACCCTTGAGGAGATCTTCCAGGACACCTCGTACGAGCTGGGCGTCGACCCGGGGCTGCGCAAGGACGGTGTGGAGGCGCACCTCCAGGAACTGCTGGCCGCCGCCCCCACCGAGCTGGGTGACGGGTTCACGCTGATCCGGCGGGAGTACATGACCGCGATCGGTCCGGTCGACCTGCTCTGCCGGGACGGTGCCGGAGCCACCGTGGCGGTCGAGGTGAAACGGCGCGGCGAGATCGACGGGGTGGAACAACTCACCCGCTATCTGGAGCTGCTCAACCGCGACCCGCTGCTCGCACCGGTCAGCGGGGTGTTCGCCGCGCAGGAGATCAAGCCGCAGGCCCGGGTGCTCGCCACCGACCGGGGCATCCGGTGCGTGGCGGTGAACTACGACCGGCTGCGCGGCATCGAGAAGGACGAGCTTACGCTCTTCTGAGCCGGACGCGCGCGGCCGTTGAGCCGGACGCGACCGGCCGTACCGGCTGCGCGCGGCCGCGCCGGCCGGAGCCTGCGGCGACCGTGGCGACCGTGGCGAATCCGTCACCGGCTCGCGACCTGACGGTGTCGCTATCGGCGCACGACCGCGACCCGATGGTGCCGGTAGCGTGACTACTGGCCGGCATGGTTGTCCGATATGGACGCCGACATCCGTACCCGCGGCAGCCTGCCGGTGATGCTGGCCTGGCTCGCCCACCCGATGACCGTCCTGGCGACCGTCGCGCTGGTGGTCAACGACCACCTCCTCAAGGCCGCGTACCCGGGACCGGTCACCGGGAAGCTCAGCGACCTCGCCGGGCTGGTCGTCGCGCCCCCGCTCCTGGCCAGCCTCTTCGCCGGGCTCGCGCCGGAGATGTCCGGGCGGCTGGTGGCGCTCGGCGGCATCGGCGCTGTCGGGCTGGGATTCGTCGTGGTGAAGGCGACCTCCGCCGGGGCCGTCGCCGCCTCCGCCGGGTGGGGCCAGCTCACCGGACCGTCGGTGATCCTGGCCGACCGTACCGATCTCGTCGCGCTGCCCGCGCTCGGCCTCGCCGGCTGGGTGTGGACCCGGGTCCGGTGCCGTCCGCTGACGCGCGGGCGGGCACGCCGGTTCGGCGTACTGGTGATGGTGCCGGCCGCCGTGTTGGCGGTCGCCGCCACCTCCGCCCCGACCTATCCGGACGTTTCCGTGGTCACCACGTGGCGGGGTTCGGTCATCCTGGGCCAGGCGAACGTCAACGGCGGCGGCAGCGAGTGGCGGGAGCCGGTGAGGTGGTGGATCGGCGAGCGGGACGGGCAAGCCTGGCGGTCGCTCGGCCCGGACGAGCAGGCGAGCTTCGAGGCGGAACGGTCGAGGCAGCCCGCCGGGACCGGCCAGGGCTGCGTCCCGGACGAGCCGGCCCGCTGCTACCGGGTCGTGCCGGGGCGCCTGCGGGTCGAGGAGTCCGTGGACGGCGGCGCCACCTGGCGTACCGCCTGGGAGGTCGCGGACGAGCGGCGGCGCTACCTGAGCCGGGTCTACGACGACCTCGGCGATCCGGAGGTGAATCTCGCCTCGCTGGCCCTGGTCGTGCAGCCGGCGGCGGCCGGACACCTGGTGGTGGTGGCCAACGGCCGGGACGGCGCGGCGGTCCGCTCTCCGGACAGCGGCTGGGCCCGCATCGCCTTCCCGTTGTACGGCGACTCGGCCGGACCGGCCGAACCGATCCGGCTGGACCTCTCGGCGTTCGCCGTGGAGCTCGTGCTCGGCCTGCTGGTCATCCTGCTGGCGTTGGGGGCGGGCGGTGTGCTGGCGGGCCGGCGGGGCGGACTTCCGGTCGCCTCGCCGCTGGTGCTGCTCGGCGTGGGCTGCCTGATCACCGTGTTCGGCCTTGCGGCCTCGGACAGCGCGGGGCCCCTTGGTGAGTACGCCCGGGTGGACGTCCTGCTCGGCCCGGTGCTCGCGCTGCCTGCCGCCATCGCCCTGCTCGTGATGGCGGCGATGGCCCTCCGGGCACTGCGCTTCGGGCTGATGGTGCTGGCCGGGCTCTCGGCCGGCGTCGCCTGGTTCGCGCCCTTCGCCGGCTGGGCGTACGGCATCCTGCCGTACCGGCTGGCCGCGCTGGTCGGGCTGGCCGGTGCG
The DNA here is from genome assembly GCF_033446045.1 of Plantactinospora sp. KLBMP9567. Taxonomy (NCBI): domain Bacteria; kingdom Bacillati; phylum Actinomycetota; class Actinomycetes; order Micromonosporales; family Micromonosporaceae; genus Plantactinospora; species Plantactinospora sp. KLBMP9567. The sequence continues at coordinate 63,401 of NZ_JAWQRR010000009.1, forward strand.
CTGGGTGGTACCACCCTGGCGGGCTGGCTGGGCCAGCGGTACGGGCGCCCCCCGGGCCAGCGGCACGGCGCCACCGACCGAAGCTGAAGAAAACTTTCAGTTACATCGATTGACTGTGTGGATTTCCGCCGTAATAATTATCGTCAATATTGATCAACGTCGTTTCCCTTAACCCCCGAAGGGAGGACCGATCATGGTAGCTGTGACCGGAGAGGTGTCCTGGTTCTGTTGCGGCAGCGCCTGGGGCCCGTGCGCGTCGACCGGGCGGGGTGCCTGCGGCACCTGCACCTCCGGCAACTTCCAGCACGCCTGGCCGAACGCCTCGGCCGCCTGCCTCGCGATCACCCGGCCCGATGTCTGCGGCACCAGCCTCGCGCGCCGGACCTGCGGGTTCGTGCACTACACCACCAACCTCTGCAACGGAGCCCGGGTCGGCACGTCGATCGCCGACTGCGGACCGCAGACCGACCTGTTCTGCGGTGAGCGCGCCTGCTGCGGCTCGTCCTGTGGCACCAACCGGATCATCGACCTGACGCCGGCGGCGTACAGCGCGATTGCCAGCCTGTCCACCGGGCTCCGGCCCTGCTCTGTCGACTCGGTGTAGGGAGGACTCCACGATGGCGACCACGATGGACCGTCGACGACTGCTCAGCACGGCCGTACTCGGCGGCGCCGGCATCGCCGGAGCCACCGCACTCGGCCCACTCGCCCCGGAGGCCGCCCTGGCCGCCGAACCGGTGAAGGTCTCGCCCGGCGAGCCGGACCCGAACTTCGCCGAGGGCCGGGTCACCTCGATCACCGGCACTGTGGTGCTGCTGGCCGGCTCGGACGGTGCGCTGCACCGGATCCAGGTCACCAACGGCACCAGCATCTGGAAGTTCCAGCCGACCACCTTCGACCGGCTCGAAAAGGGCGACGGGATGTACGTCCGGGGCGTACGGCTGCCCGACGGCACCCTCGCCGCCGACTCGCTCTGGGCCAACATCGTCAACCTGACCGCGCACATCGTCTCGGTCGGCCGTAACGTGCTGCACCTCGACCACCACGGCAGGCGGCTGATCGGGCACGTCGTACCCGGCACCACCGCCGCCGTCTACAACGGCACGCCGGCCATCTCCGACGTCTCGCTGCTCAAGGTCGGCGGGCACGTCCAGGTGATCGGCGCCTGGCACCCCGACACCAACGAGATCAGCATCGCCACGGTCTACGCCGCCAACTGACGTCGGGAAGGGCCCCGTCCGCCCGCGGAGGGGCCCTTCCCGACGCCTGGAACGAGAGGAGGGCATCATGCTCCAGTCCCTGGCGGCGCTCCAGTCCCTGCTGGTCGGCGTCGTGCTGATCTGGTCGGCCCGGATCAAGCTCGTCGACCGGCGGGCGGCCGAGCAGGCACGTACCTCGGCGCTCGGCACGCTGCTCGGCGCCGGGCGGGCGGTGCCGGCGTACCGGGTGCTCGGCGGGGCCGAACTGCTGCTCGGCGTCCTGCTGGTGCTGCCACCGGCCCCGGTCGCCGAACCGGTGGCGGCCGCCGCGCTGGCCGCCGGTTTCGTCGGTTATCTCGGGTACGCCCGCCGCGCCGCACCCGGCGCCTCGTGCGGCTGCCTGAGCGCCAAGGCCACCCCGGTCACCGGGCGCGGCATCGCCCGGGCCGGCCTGCTGGTGCTGGCCGGGCTCTTCGGCGTCGCGGCCGGTGGCACGTACTGGCTGCCGGCGCTGACCGGAGCCCCGGCCGCCTCGGCCGGGCTGCTGCTGGTCGAGGCGGCGCTGATCGTCGCGCTGTCGCCGGAGTTCGACGCGCACTGGCTGCTGCCGCTGCGCCGACTCCGCGCCCGGCTCACCCATCCGCTGCGGGGCGGCTCCGGGGTGCCGCTGCTGGCCAGCGTGCAGCAACTCCAGCTCAGTGCCGCGTACCGGCAGGTCGCCGCAGTGCTCACCTCGGACGTGCGGGAACACTGGCTGGAGGAGTCCTGGCGGATGATCTGCTACTCGGCCCGCTACCAGGGCCGGCCGGCGACGGCGGTCTTCGCCGTACCGGCCGGGGAAGTGGCGCCGGACCGGGTCCGGGTTGCCCTGGTGGACGACTCGACCGGGGCCACCCTGGTCAGCCTGGCCGACCCTGCGTACGCGAGCTGACCCCGCCTCAGCCGCCGGTACGGACCGCGATCAGCGACTTGATCAGCCCGGCCAGCCGTTCGGCCCGGATCTGCGAGTGCGGGAAGTAGTGCCGCATCTGGGACCGGTCCACCAGTTCGGTCCAGAGCACCTGCTGGATCGCCGTCTCCCGGCAGTCCGGCCGGGTGTGCGCCAGCGGCCAGCGGCGGGCCAGCGCGATCCGCAGCCGGACCGGGGTGAACTGCATGCCCGGGGCGATCCAGTGCGGCTCGATCGGAAAGTACCGGTAGGGGGTCTGCACCCAGTGTGCGTCGGCGAGCGCGTGCACCGTCTCGGCGAACCGCAGCCGGCGCTCGTGCCCGCCGACGTGCTCCAGCACGGAGTTGGAGAAGACCAGGTCGTAGCGGCGGTTGGCGATGTGCCGGGGCAGCGCGCAGGCGTCGCCCCGGTCCACCTCCGCCCAGTCCGGTACGTCGGCCGGGGCCTCCTCCAGGTTCACCACGTGTACGTGCTTCGGGCGTACTCCGGCCTGTGCCCAGGTGCCCACCCGGCCGCCCAGGTCGATGACAGACATCTGGGCCAGGTCCGGGAACGTCTCCGCGAGCCATCCGGCCCGGCGCGCGCGCCGCCGTGCGCCCCAGGAGTTCTCGCTGTCGACCAGGCGGAATCGCAACGCGTGCAGCCCCATTGGGCGAACGGTACCGATGCGGGAGGCGGCCAGGGATGTCCTAGTCGTCCTTTTGTCCCTACGATCGGTCAGTCCAGGGTCACCGCCCGTACAGAATTTTGGCTGCCTTGACGATGCGTTCCACCTGCGCCGGAGTGCGCTCGAAGGTCATCGCCGGCAGGAGCGAGGGTCCGCGTCGTCTGGTCACCGCCTTGCTGCGGGCGAACTCGCGCAGGCCGTCGGCGCCGTGGATCCGGCCGAAGCCGGAGTCGTCGATCCCGCCGAACGGGAGTGTCGGCATCCCGACGAAGGTCAGGGTGGAGTTGATCGCGGTCATCCCGGAGCGCATCCGGCCGGCGATCTCGGCCGCGCGGCGCCGGCCGAAGACCGCGCCGCCGAGGCCGTACCGGACCGCGTTGGCGCGGTGCAGCGCCTCCTCGGCGTCGGTCACCCTGCTGATGGTGAGGGTCGGTCCGAAGGTCTCCTCGCGGACCGCGTCGGCCTCCTCGGGCACGTCGACCAGGATCGTCGGGTGCACGTACGGCGGCTGGACCGCCTCCGGTCCACCGAGCACCGCCCGCCCGCCCCGGTCGATCGCGTCCTCGATGTGCCGGCGGATCGTGGCGATCTGGTCCGGCATGGTGATCGGGCCGAGGTCGGTGCCGTCGGGGCCGACGGTGAGCCGGCCGGCCCTCGCCACCACCCGTTCGACGAAGGCGTCGTAGACCGAGGCGGTGACGTAGGCGCGTTCGATGCCGATGCAGGTCTGGCCGGCGTTGGTGAGTGCGCCCCAGACGCAGGCTTCGGCGGCGGCGTCCAGATCGGCGTCGTCGTCGACGATCATCGCGTCCTTGCCGCCGGCCTCGACGACGAGCGGGGTGAGGGTCTCGGCGCAGGCCGCCATCACCAACTTGGCGGTACGGGTGGAGCCGGTGAAGGCGATCTTGTCGACGCCGGACCGGCACAGCGCCGCACCGACGTCACCGAGGCCGTGCACGGCCTGTAACACCGGCTGCTCCGGGACGATCTCGGCGAAGGTGTCGACCAGCCACTGCCCGACCGCCGGGGTGTACTCGCTGGGCTTGAGCAGCACCGCGTTGCCGGCGGCGAGCGCGTAGCCGAAGGCGCCCAGCGGGGTCAGTACCGGATAGTTCCACGGCGCGATCATCCCGACCACGCCGTACGGCCGGTATTCGAGCCGGGCGGAGAACTCGGCCACCACCAGCCGGGAGCGCATCCGGCGCGGGCCGAGCACCCGCTTGGCGTTCCGGGCCGCCCAGTCGAGATGGTCGATGGCGCTGAACGCCTCGACCACGGCGTCGGCGACCGGCTTGCCGGTCTCCAGGTGCGACAGCTCGGCGAGTTCGGTGATCCGGTTGGCCAGCAGCGCCCGCCAGCGCAGCAACCGGCTCCGCCGGCCGGCGTTGCCGAGCCCGACCCACCACTGTCCGGCCTCCCGGGCCCGTGCCACGGCCCGATTGACGGCCTCGGCATCGGCGACCGGGAACCGCCCCGCCAGCTCCCCGGTGGCCGGATTGGTGGAGACCAGCTCGCCGCCTGTGATTCGGGGTACGCCGGGAGCGTTCACGGTCGTCATGGCGGAAGTCTAGACCTGAAGATTACTCACGGGTAGGTATACGGATCGCCGGGTTCCGATGTCCCATCGGCCGAACCGGCGAGCCCGGATCCACTCCCCGGCCAGCGCGACTCGGACCGGCAGGACGTGGAACCGGGCGGGGCCGGATGGAAAGCTAGCCCGGGGGCCGACGTTGCCGCGTCGGTGGGGGGCGAAGCCGGATGGAGAAATCCATGTCCGACCAACTTGATCTGTTGCCGATACTGACCGTCACCAGTGGGCCGCTGAGAGGTGCCAGTTTTCGGCTGCGTCCAGGGGTACGCCGGATCGGTCGGGAGGACGGCGCCGACGTGTTGCTGGACGATCCCAAGGTCAGCCGCTGGCACGCCACCGTCGAACTCGCCGCCGGGCGGGTACTGCTGACCGACACCGGGTCGACGAACGGGACCTGGCTCAACGACGAGCGACTCTCCGGGCACACCGAGTTGCGGGACGGGGACCGGATCCGGCTCGGCAACCTGGAGCTGCGGTTCTTCGATCCCGGGGCCGCCGCCACCGACCAGTTGGGTACCTACCGCCGCTTGCTGGCGCCACCCGCGCCGGCCCCGGTCCCCGCACCGGCCTCCGGCCCGACTCCGGCGTCCGGTGCGCTCACCGCCCCGACCGAGCTGATGGGTACGCCCGTGCCGCGGTCCTGGCGGATGCTGTTCGTGATCGGCGGCTGTGTTGCCCTCGTCGGCGGGATGACCTGGGCATATCTGGCCTTCCAGTGACCGTTGCCGGCCGGGCCGGGACACCTCGCCGTACGGACTGTCGAGCTGGGTGCACGAACGGGGCGCCGGGAATCCTTGCGTGGGCGCACAGGCGGGGCAGCTCGACAGTCTGCGGACCGGGGCCGGTCTGGTCGGGCCCAGCCAGGTCCGGTCCAGCCCGGGTCCGAGTCACTCGGGTCCGGTCCAGCCCGGGTCCTGGTCCGGGCCGGCGTGGAGTGGGTGCCCATACGGTGTCCGGCCCGGGGGATATGGCGGGCAGCCACATGTTTCCGGCCGGAACCGGCTGGCATCATCGCTGCGATGGAGATCCGGCGACACGAGATTTCGGCGAACGGCATCCGGCAGCGGGTGCTGGTGGCGGGCCCGGAGGACGGCCGCCCGGTGCTGCTGATCCACGGCAACTGCTCCTCCGCCGACTTCTGGCAGCCGCTGATCCGGCACCTGCCGACCGACCTCCGGCTGGTCGCCCCCGACCTGCGCGGCTACGGCGGCACCGAGGTCGCCCCGGTGGACGCCACCCGGGGCTTGGGCGTCTTCGCCGACGACGTCGCCGCGCTGCTCGACGAGCCGGCCCTGTTCGGCGCGGCGGGCGCCCGGCCGGTGCTGGTCGGGCACTCACTGGGCGCGGGAGTGGCGATGCGGCTGCTGGTCGACCATCCCCGGCAGGTGGCTGGGCTGCTGCTGGCGGCACCGGTCTCGCCGTACGGCTTCGGCGGCACCCGGGACCTGGTCGGCACCCCCACCACGCCGGACTTCGCCGGTACCGGGGGCGGCACCGGAAACCAGGACTTCGTCGCCCGGCTGGCCGCCGGTGACCGGAGCGCCGACGAGCGGACCAGCCCGCGTACGGTCCTGCGCAGCGCGTACGTCGCCGACCCGGCCAGCCTCGGCGCGGACGAGGAACTGCTGCTCGACTCGGTGCTCTCCACCGCGACCGGCGACGACAACTACCCGGGCACCATGGCGCAGAGCGACAACTGGCCGGGGATGGCGCCGGGGGACCGGGGCGTGCTGAACAGCCTGGCGCCGAAGCACTTCCGGATCGCCGACGAACTGGTCGCGGTGGCGGGCAAGCCGCCGATCACCTGGGTACGCGGCGACTCCGACGTGATCGTCTCGGACACCTCCCTCTTCGACCTGGCCCAGCTCGGCGCGCTCGGCGTGCTGCCGGGCTGGCCGGGTGCGCAGGCGTGCCCGCCGCAGCCGATGATCGGGCAGACCCGCGCGGTGCTGGACCGGTACGCGGCGGCGGGCGGCAGCTACCGCGAGATCGTCTTTGCGAACTGCGGCCATTCGCCCAACATCGAGCGCCCCGTCGAGTTCGCCGCCGCCCTGCTGGACCTGCTCTAGCCGGGGACCGGTCTCCGGGCCGGACCAGTCTCCGGGCCGGACCGGCGTCCGGGTGGGTACCGGCACCGGACCGAGGCGCCCGGGTGGCCCGTGGCAGACTCGCCGCAGGTGACCTAGCGGCCGTTCAGTCGGCCGCCCGGGACGGAGCGGGAGGCCAGGAGTGGCAGGCGAGAGGACCGGTGCCGACGGCACCATCTCTACCGTCGGCGTCGTCGGACTGGGCACGATGGGCGCCGGAATCGCGGAGGTCTTCGCCCGTGGCGGTCTCCGGGTGGTCGCCGTCGAGATCACCGCCGAGGCGCTCGAACACGGCCGGGCCACTCTCGCCCGCTCGACCGACCGGGCGGTGCAGCGGGGCCGGCTGAGCGCCGCCGACCGGGACGGGCTGCTCGGCCGGATCACCTTCGCCGTCGGGCTACCCGCGCTGGCCGAGGTCGACCTGGTGGTCGAGGCGGTACCCGAGCGGCTCGACCTCAAGCGGCAGCTCTTCGCCGACCTGGACCGGATCTGTCGGCCGACCGCGATCCTGGCCAGCAACACCTCCTCGCTGAGCGTCACCGAGATCGCCGTCGCCACCGGCCGCCCGGACCGGGTGGTCGGGATGCACTTCTTCAACCCCGCGCCGGTGATGAAGCTGGTAGAGGTGGTCCGGACCGTCACCACCTCGGCCGAGGTCGTCGGCGCGGTGCAGGCACTCTGCGCCAGGCTCGGCAAGGTCGGAGTGACCATCGGCGACCGGGCCGGCTTCGTCGCCAACGCCCTGCTCTTCGGCTACCTCAACCAGGCCGTCGCGATGGTCGAGTCGCGGTACGCCGGCCGCGATGACATCGACGCCGCGATGCGGCTGGGTGGCGGACTGCCGATGGGGCCGCTGGCGCTGCTCGACATGATCGGCCTGGACACGGCGTACGAAATCCTGGAGACCATGTACCGGCGGGGTGGCCGGGACCGGCGGCACGCCCCGGTGCCACTGCTGCGCCAGATGGTCACGGCGGGACTGCTCGGCCGCAAGTCCGGCCAGGGCTTCTACCGGTACGAGCGGCCCGGTTCGGCCGGCGTCGTACCCGATGAGCAGACCCCGGCGGCGGCGCCACTGGACGGCGCCCGACCGGTGCGCAGGGTCGGCGTGGTCGGTACGGATGACGCCGTCACCGGCCTCGGCGAACTCTTCGGCCAGGCCGGCTACGACGTGGTGGTGGTGTCCCGGGACGCCGGGCGGACCGGCGGACTGGCCGGGCTGGCCGGGCTGGCCGACGCCGACCTGGTGGTGGAGGCGGTAACCGACGACCTGGCGGTCAAGCGGGCCCTCTTCGCCGAGCTGGCCGAGGTCTGCAAGCCGGAGACGCTGCTCGCCACCACCACCGGCACGCTGCCGGTGATCGACGTCGCGATGGCCGCCCGGTGGCCGGCCGAGGTGGTCGGGCTGCACCTGCCCGTCCCGACCCGGGCCGGGGCGGTGGTGGAGATCGTGCGTACCGTCCGGTCGTCGGTGGAGGCGGTCGCCACCGCCCGGTCGGTCTGCGCCGGGTTGGGCCGGACCGCCGTGGTCTGCGGCGACCGGACCGGGTTCGTGGTGCGGGCGCTGCTCTTTCCGTACCTGAACGATGCGGTGCGGATGCTGGAGGCGTCGTACGCCTCGGTGGACGACATCGACCACGCGATGACCCTCGGCTGCGGCTATCCGGCGGGCCCGTTCGAGGTGCTGGACAGGCTCGGCCCGGAGGTAGTGCTGCGGCTACAGCGGTCGCTCTACCGGGAGTCCCGGGAACCGGGGCTCGCCCCGGCGCCGCTGCTTGAACAGTTGGTCACCTCCGGCCGGCGGTTCCGCGACGGAGCCGCCGGCTGACCGCTGGCGGGCGTGCCACCGGCCGGGGCGTCAGCGGGCGATCCGCAGGCTGACCGCCGCGTTGCTGGTCCGGCCTGAGTCGGTGAGCCGGTAGACGAACCGGTCGGTGCTGGCCTTGTGGTGCGGGTACGGCCGGTAGATGACGGTACGGCCGGTGGTGACCTGCACCGTGCCGTGTGCCGGACTGGTGACGATGCTGACCCGGGTGCCGCTGGTGGCGAAGTCGTTGGCCAGCACCGGGATCCCGGTCGCCCGGACCGCGCTGACCCGCGGGTTGTCCCGGACGGCCGTCGGTGCCCGCACGAAGGTGCCGGTACCGGTGCCGATGAAGACGCTCCGCACCCCGGTCACCTCGCTGGTGGTGCCCACGTCGAGGATGCCGTCGCCGTTCACGTCCGCCACCGCCACCGTCCAGAAGTCGTCGCCGTAGGTGTCTCCCTGGAGGTCCACCACCGTTCCGTTGTCCAGCACCACGACCACCCCCGTGAAGTACGTGCCGCACCCCTCCGCGTACGCGAGGGTCACGTCCATCGCGCCGTCGGCGTCGAAGTCGGCGAGCTGGTACTGCGGCCGGCCGGAGCAGTACCGCACCGGGCCGGGCGTCAGGGTGCCGGTGCCGGTGTTGAGGTAGGTGGTGAAACCGTCGCCCTGGTCGGTCCACTCGTAGACGTCCTGCCGGCCGTCGCCGTTGAAGTCGGCCGTGCCGATGTAGCTGGGCTGGGTGATGGTGTCGAAGCCGGCCGAGATCGCGAAGCCGTCCAGCACCAGCAGGGTGTCGTCGATGGACGGCGGCGGTCCGGAGAACCAGGTCACCGCCAGCTCGTTCGCGGCGTCGCCGTCCAGATCGAGGCCGACGCCCATGTCCGGGCAGTAGAGCACCGACGTCAGGTAGCGGTAGGACCGGACCGGGCCGTACCCGCCGCCGGTCCGGCCGAGCTGGACCTGGACGGCGCAGTCGGAGGTGCCGGGCAGGGTGCCGAGGGCGTTCCGGTCGGCGCGGCCGTCCCCGTTCACGTCCGCGATGATCGGCTCGTCCTGCCAGCCGGCCTGGGCGGCCGGTGCGACCAATCCGGTGGCGGTCACCATCGCAACGGCGAAGGTGCTGATGCGTCGGCCCCACATGGTGCCTCCTTGGACCTAATTCCCCCGCTGCGCCTGGATGTTCTCAGCAGGAGATTAGGGTGCACGTATCGTTATGTCGTGTGCGCTGACCGTAATCTGACAAGGTGTGTGGCGGGCCTGCCGTGGGGGTAGGAAAGCCGGTCCGGCGGTCCGAGCGACCGCCCCCGAGGCTCACGGAGTGATTCTGATCGACACCGCCGCGTCGCTGGTGCGGCCGTCCTGGCTGATCCGGTAGACGAACCGGTCGACCGGATCGGGATCCGGGCCCGGGCGGTACACGATCACCCGGCCGGCACCGATCTCGGCGGTCCCGTTCGCGGGCGCGACGAGCACGCTCAGCCTGGCCCGCCGGCTGGCCCAGTCGTTGTGCAGTACCGAAATCCGGACCGAGCCGCCGGCAACGACCGTGACGACGTCCCGGGTCGCCAGCGGCGACCGGACGAAGGTGCCGTCGCCGGCGGCCAGGAAGGTACGCCGCTCCCCGCTGGGCCGGTGGTACGTCAGTACGTCGGGCACGCCGCTGTGATCGACGTCCAGGACGTGCATCGTCCAGCTCGACCGGTCGCCGACGCCGCGCTGCAGGTCGACCACCCGGCCGTCGCCGTACACCACCACCACCCCGTGCGAGTCGTCCGCGCAGCCGTCGATGTACGCGATGGCGACGTCGGCAGCGCCGTCGGAGTCGAAGTCGGCGAGGCGAGGGGTCAGCGGGCCGGCGCAGTATCGCACCGGGCCGGGCGTGAGGGTCGCGGTGCCGGTGTTCAGGAAGCTGGCGAAGCCCTCGCCCTGGTCGGTCCAGAGATAGACGTCCCACCGCCGGTCGCCGTCGAAGTCGGCCAGCCCGATGACGTTGAGCTGCCGCAGTGCCGGCAGGGCGGCCACCACCCGGTAGTCCCGCAACACCAGCAGGTCGTGGCCGGACCGACCGGGGTTGCCCTCGTACCACCCCACCACCAACTCCGCCGGCCCGGGGGCGGCGTCCAGGTCGACCGCCACCCCCAGGTCAGGACAGGCGGTCGGGGCGCCGGCGCCGGGGACCCGGTACGGGTGGCTGCGCACCGGCAGGTAACCGCCCTCCGGCCGGCCCGACTCGACCAGTACCGCGCAGGTGCGGGCCGCGGTGCCGAGCCGGGCGCGGTCGAGCAGGCCGTCGCCGTTCAGGTCGCCGTACAGCGGATCGTTCGGGCCGGCGGCCCCGGCGGGCGGCACCGCCGTGGCTATCGCGAGAATCGTCGCCGTGGCGGTTCCCACCACGATCGGTCTTCTCCACATGGCGCTCCTCCGTGTGGTTCGAGCGGCCGTACGGCCGGGCTTGCGCGGCCCGGTCAGTCGGTGATCCTCAGACTGACCGCGGCGTTGCTGGTCCGGCCGTCCTGGGTGAGGCGGTAGACGAACGTGTCGCTCGTGCCGTGCGTCGGGTCCGGGGTGTAGATGATCGTGCGATTCGTGGTGACTTTGACCGTGCCGTGCCGCGGCGGGGTCCAGATGGTCACCCTGGTCCGGTCGGTGGCGAAGTCGTTGGCCAGCACCTGGATGCCGGTCGCCTTGCTGCCGCTGACCGTGGGATAGTCGCGGATCGCCACCGGCGATCGGACGAAGGAGCCGTCGCCGAGGCTGATGAAGGTGCCGATCTCCCCGGTCAACTGGTTGTAGGTGGTCACGTCGACCAGGCCGTCGTGGTTGGCGTCGCCGGTCTGCACCGTCCAGCTCGCGAAGCCCAGCACGTCGGAGTGCAGGTGGAACAGGCTGCCGTCGTCGCGGACCACCACCACGCCGCTGAAATACGCGCCGCAGCCCTCGATGTACGCGATCACCACGTCCATCGCCGCGTTCCGGTCGAAGTCGGCAAGCTGGTGGTGCAGCGGGCCGGAACAGTGCCGGACCGGGCCGGGCACCAGGGTGCCGGTTCCGGTGGCGAGGTAGCTGACGAACCCCTCGCCCTGGTCGGTCCACTCGTAGATGTCCTGCCGCTGGTCGCCGTCGAAGTCCGCGGTGCCGATGAAGCTGGGCTGGAAGATGGTGTTGAAGCCGCGGGTCACCCGGAAGTTGTCCAGCACCAGCAGGGTGTTGGGGACGGTCGTCGGCGGCCCGGCGAACCAGGTCACCGCGAGTTCGGCGGCGACGTCCGCGTCCAGGTTGAGCCCCACGCCCATGTCCGCGCAGTTGGGTTCCTCCGCCGGCAGGGTCAGGTAGTCGTACGCCTGCGGCGCCGCGAACCCGCCGCCGGCCTGTCCCAGGCTGACCACGACCCGGCAGGTGGTCGCGGCTCCGACGGTGAGATCGAGTACCACCCGGTCCGGTCGGCCGTCGCCGTTCACGTCGGCGACGACGGGCTCACCCGGGCCGCCCGCCCAGACATGCGGCACCCGCACACCAACGCCACCGGCCGTCGCCATGATCGCCACCGTTATCGCGGCGATCCTGCTACCCCTCATGGCACGCCTCCTAAAGGCTCGCCAACCCACCCGGATCGGGCTATCCGCTCCACCGGATGTACACGACCGCGCTGCTGCGGCGGGTGCCCTCGGTGAGTTGGTACGTGAACCGGTCGGTCGCGCCATGGTTCGGCCGGGGTGTGTAGATGACCCGTCCACGGCTGATGACCCGGGCGGTCCCATATCTCGGCTGGACGGTGATGCTGACCTCGGCCTGGGCGGTGGCGAAGTCGTTGTCCCGTACGGTGATCGTCACCGCCTTGTTGCCGGTCAGCCGTACGACGTCGCTGTTCGCCTTCGGCGACCGGACGAAGCGGCCGCCACCGGTGCCGATGAAGTGGTCGACCACCCCGGTCAGCCGGGAGATGGTGCGAATGTCCGGGAACCGGTCCCCGTTCACGTTGACCACCCGGGTCGTCCAGGTGTCGATTCCGACCGGATCGTGCTGCAACTCCTGCGGCGTGCCGTCGTCGAGCACCACCGCCACCCCGCTGGCGAAGGTCGCCGAGAGACAGCGCTCGACGTAGCTGTTCACCAGGTCGGTCCGGCCGTCCAGGTCGAAGTCGCGTAGGTCGTACTCCAGCGGCCGGGCGCACCATTGTTCAGGGCCGTGCGTCAGCGTGCCGTTGCCGAGGTTGAGGTACGTCTCGATTCCCTGGCCCTGGTCGGTGACCGAGTAGACGTCCTCCCGCCCGTCGCCGTTGAAGTCGGCGGTGCCCAGATAGTAGGGCGCGAAGATCGCCTGGACCAGGCCGAACGAGGGCTGGAACGCGGTGTTCAGCACCATCAGGTTGTACGGCACGGTCGGCGGCGGACCCGGATACCAGGCCACCACCAGTTCCTCGGTCCGGTCCGCGTCGAGGTCCACGGCGACGCCGAGTTCGGGGCAGCGGGTGGCCATCCCGGAGCCGCCCGGCCGGAGGTAGACGTACGCCACGGGCGGACGGTAGTCGCCGGACGCGGTGCCGTGCTCGACGATGACCGAGCAGTAGTCGGGCTGGACCAGACCGAGGGTGACCAGGTCGGTGAAGCCGTCGCCGTTGACGTCGCCGAGGACCTGCTCGCCCCGGCCGGCGGCCCAGGCCGGACTCGGCGCGGCGCCCACGACGCCGCCCACGGCGGCCACGACCACCATCACCACCACCATCGCGGTGCGTCTGCGCCACATGGTCCCTCCCTGATGCCTCGACGTTCGACCGGATCAGCTCGGGAACCGGATGGTCACGGTGGCGGTGCTCCGCTTGCCCTCTTCGCTGAGTTGGTAGCTGAAGCGGTCGGTGCGGCCGTGGTCGGCCCGGGGGCGGTAGACGATGCGGCGGTCGGATTGGATCTGGGTGGTTCCGTACCGGGGTGGGGTGGTGACGGCGATGTCGGCGTACCGGCTGGCGTGGTCGTTGCCGAGGACGTCGACGGCGAGGGGTCGGATCTCGGTGAGGTCGACTCGGTCGGTGTTCGCGTCCGGCGACCGGACCAGGGTGCCGGGGGCCCCGGTGCCCTGGTTGACGAAGTAGTCGACCCCGTCGGTGCCGTTCTCGGCGGTGCGGACGTCCAGCCAGCGGTCGCCGTCGGCGTCCACCACCCGGGCCGTCCAGGTCGTCCGCCCGACCGGATCGAGTTGCAGTTGCTGGACGGCGCCGCTGTGGTGGATCCGCACCACACCGCTGCTGCCGGTCGTGCCGGGCTCGCAGCCGTCGGTGTAGCTGACCAGCACGCCGTGCACGCCGTCCCGGTTCCAGTCGGTGAGCTGGACGGTCGGGGCGGTCACCGAGCAGTAGCTGATCGGGCCGGGGACGATCGTGGAGGCGTCGACGACCGGGTTGATCACTCCGCCCGGCCCCACCCCGTAGGGGCTCTCCCGGCCGCCCTGGCCGAACCGGCCGGCGCCGATGAACGTCGGACGGGTGATCGGCGAGGTGTAGAAGGTGCTGGGGACGAAGGCCGGCGGCTGGAGCACCATACGGCTGAAGTCGACGGTGGCCGGCGGGCCACCCGTCCAGCCGATGTAGAGCTCGTCGACCGGGTCGTCGTCGACGTTCAGCGCGACGCCGATGTCCGGGCAGTTGGGCGTGCCGCCGCCGTTGGGGGTGAGGTAGGTGTAGGCGACCGGGGGTAGGTAGACGCCGGACGCGCTGCCGTACTCGACGATGGTCGAACAGAGGTTCGGGGCGATCCGGCCGAGGGTGGCCGAGTCCTGGAGACCGTCGCCGTTGAAGTCGCCGAGCAGGGCCTCGTCGCGCGTCCCGGCCCGGGACTCCGGGCCCGGCAGGGTCAGTGCCGCGCCGGTGAGCATGACGGTGGTCAGGGCAAAACACTTGCTCCACATAGTGCTCCCCCTATGTAGTGCTATGGCGGACCAACCCGTATTTGGGACGCTAGACCGAGTTTGCCGGCATCGGCCGGTGCTGACCACGATCCGACACCGGACTGGCATGACGGAACCGCAGCTCAGGGGGTATGTCGTGATCAGCTCGGGAACCGGATGTTCACCGCCGCGCTGCTCCGCTTCTCCTCCCGCCGCAGTTGGTAGCTGAACCGGTCGGTCCGCCCGTGGTCCGGATCCGGCCGGTAGAGGATGCGCCGGTCCGACAGCACCTGCACGGTGCCGTACCGGGGTGGCACCGTGACCACCACGTCGGTGTCGGCGGCCACGTAGTCGTTGTCGAGTACGTCGATCGCCAGCGGCTTGACGTTGGTCAGGAAGACGGTGTCGGTGTTGGCGTCCGGCCCCTCGACGAAGCTGCCGTCGCCGCGCCCGATGAAGTAGCTGATCTCTCGGGTGGACAGGTTCTCGGTGCGTACGTCCGGGAACCGGTCGCCGTTGGCGTCCAGGACCCGCGTCCGCCAGGTGGTCGAGCCGGCCGGATCGAGTTCCAGGTGCCGGGCCGTGCCGTCGTCGAGCACCACGACCACCCCGTTGGCCCCGTCGGCGCACCCGTCGGTGTACGCGAGCACCGCGTCCGTCGCCCGGTCCCCGTCCAGGTCTCGGAGCTGGACGGCCGGGCTGCCCGCCGAACACCATCGCTCCGGGCCGAGCTGACCGACACCGTTCACGATCACGTAGGTGGCGAAGCCGCCGGCCCCCACCGAGTACGCCGTCTGCCGACCGTTGCCGATGAAGTCGGCGGTACCGAGATAGCTCGGAGTGATCGGCGAGCTGAAGGTGAGGATGGTCCGGAGGTTGTCGTCGATCACCAACCGGTTGTAGGTGAGCGAGGGCGGCGCGCCGGTGCTCCAGCCGAGCCAGAGTTCGTCACCGGCGTCTCCGTCGGCGTCGAAGCCCACCCCGATGTCCGGGCAGGAGGTGCCGCGACTGTCCCCGGGCCGGGCGTAGACGGTGGCCACCGGCGGCAGGTAGACGCCCGGACTGCTGCCGTAGCGCACGATGACCGAGCAGAGGTTCGGCTCGACCGAGCCGAGTACCACGATGTCCTGGAGCCCGTCGACGTTGAAGTCGCCGGGGATCGATTCGCCCGGGCCGGCGGCCCGGGCGGGTGATGCCGTGACCGTGGTGGCCAGCAGGGCTATCCCGGCGGCGGCGACAATGCGTTCGGTCCACATAACTCCTCCTGCACCGGATCGATCAGCTATCCGACCGGTCCTATTTGCGGACGTTAACCCCGTTCGTGGGCTCGGTGGCGGTGCTGACCGTGATCCGACAGCCCGACCGGCATGGAAGTATTCGCAGCTCACGGCCGTTCCGATGGTCTGCCGCGACGGTCCTCGGCCTTCCGGCGGCAGCGCGGAGCAGGTGTCCGCTGTCCGTGATCCGTGGATCGGCCATCGCTGTCCGCCGGCTTCCGTGGCCTCGTACCGGGCGGCAGGGCAACGCAGGGTCACCGGGGCCGCCATCTGCTGGCCCGGATCCACACCCCTCGTCATCGGGCCCGATCGCGTTGTCGATAGGTCACTAAGTCGTCATCCTGAGTAGTTTGTCGCGCTGTCGTGCCCCGCCGGCCACGGCCGACCGGGCGGGTGTGGCGGTCCCGGGGCGCGCTCCCGCCCGCGCCGTAGGCTGGGGAACGTGAGTCCCCGTCGCAACCGTCCGCGTCCCGACGACGCGCCGCCGCTGGACCGTACCCGGCTGGAGCGTGGGGTCGGCTCGGTGCAGACCTGGCGGGACGGCGAGTGGCAGGTACGCAACATCCCGGGCAGCGCCGCGACCAAGACGTACCGCTGCCCCGGCTGCGTCCAGGAGATCCGCCCCGGGGTGGCCCACCTGGTCGCCTGGCCGGTCGACGGTCAGGGCGACCTGACCGACCGCCGGCACTGGCACGCCGGCTGCTGGCGGGCCCGGGACCGGCGCGGCCCGGGGGTGGAACGCTCGCGCAGCGCCCCCCGCCACGGCTGATCCGCCGTGCACAACCCGTCCGTCCGGAACGGCTTACCGGGCCGATCCGAGGGATCTTCGTCACGCCGACCCGGGTTCGCTGCCCTGCCCGGCCGGACCGGGTAAGACTGATCCCTGTGAGTACAGCGATCCGCGCCGCCAGCATCCTGCCCGCCCGCCGGGAGGAGATCGAGCTGCACACCGCCGACGGCCTGCGGCTGGTCGGCGAGCTGGCGCTCCCCGCCGACCGGGACCCGGTCGCCACCCTGGTCTGCCTGCACCCGCTGCCCACCCACGGCGGGATGATGGACAGCCATGTCTTCCGCAAGGCCGCCTGGCGGCTGCCCGCGCTGGCCGACCTCGCGGTGCTCCGCTTCAACACCCGGGGCACCAGCAGCGTGCGCGGCACCAGCGAGGGGACCTTCGACGGCGGCGACGCCGAGCGGTACGACGTCGCGGCCGCGATCGAGTACGCCGAGTTCGCCGAGCTGCCGAACATCTGGTTGCTGGGCTGGTCGTTCGGCACCGACCTGACCCTGCGGCACGGCTGCGACCCGGGAATCGCCGGGGCGATCCTGCTCTCCCCGCCACTGCGCAGCAGCACCGAGGCCGACCTGGCCACCTGGGCCGAATCCGGCAAGCCGCTGACCGCGCTGGTCCCCGAGTTCGACGACTACCTGCGGCCGGACGAGGCCCGGCGGCGCTTCGCGGCGGTGCCGCAGGCCGAGGTGGTCGGCGTGCCGGGGGCCAAGCACCTCTGGGTCGGCGACGCCGAGACCGTACTCGACGAGGTGGTCCGGCGGGTCAACCCGGCGGTGCCGGTACCGCTGCCGTCGGAGTGGGACGGGCCGATGGAGACCGGCGACGCCAGCGCGTACGCCGACCGAACGGTGGCGGCCTTCGCCGACCTGCCGGCGCCGGGCGAGGAGCGCGACTGAACCGAGGGCTCAGCCGTCGGTGTCGGTGCTGCCACGCGGGCCGGGTGGCACCGGCTCGGTGACCTCGACCGGGGGCAGTCCGGCCGCCGGTGGCCAACCGGCCAGCCAGGTGCGGCGCTGCCGCCAGACCTCCCGCCAGTAGCCGGCCCGACCGGTCAGCCGGGCCGCGGTCGCCCGGGCGGCGATGCCGATCCGCAGCAGTGTCCGGCCCAGCGCCGCCCGGCCCGGTGCCCAGCGCAGCCGCTGGAAGGTGACCTGACCGCGCAGCAGCATCACCCGCTTGCCCGCGCTGGTCGAGGCGGCCCCGCCGACGTGCAGTACCCGGGCCGCCGGCACCAGCACCGGGCGGGCCCCGAGGGCGGTCGCCCGGAGGCAGAGGTCGAGATCCTCGCTGTACATGAAGTAATCCGGGGTGAAGCCGTCGAGCTGGGCGAAGAGGGACCGCCGGACCAGCAGCAGGCAGCCGGAGGCGGCCGGCACCCGGACCGGCGCGGACCGGTCCAGCCAGGGCAGCGCCTCCCGGTTGAAGAGCCGGGACCGGGGGAAGGCCTTGGACAGTCCGGTGGCGAAGCAGGTGAGCGTCCAGAGCGAGGGTGGGCCGAAGACCGAGTGCCCGTCGTCGCTGCCGTCCGCCGCGAGGGTACGCCCGGCGTAGATGCCGTGCCCGGGCCGGTCCCGGGTGAAGGCCAGCAGTTCGCCGATGACGTTGCCGACCGGTTCGGTGTCCGGGTTCAGCAGCAGCAGCCAGTCGCCCCGGGCCCGGGACGCGCCGACGTTGACCGCCCGGCCGAAGCCGACGTTGCGGGCCAGCCGGATCACCCGGGCCTCCGGGAAGGCCGCCTCGACCGCCGCCGCCGACCCGTCGGTCGAGGCGTTGTCGACCACGATCACCTCGTACGACTCGGCCGGGCAGGCGGTGCCCAGCGTGGCCAGCGCGGTCAGGATCAGCTCGCGGGTCTGGTAGGAGACCACGACCACGCTCACCACCGGCGTCACGGCGCCGCTCCGGTCACGCCGTCGGCCTCGGCCGGTCCCGGAGCCCGGCTGGATTCGTCGCGTCCCCACCGGTCACGGACCGCCGGTCGCCGCGCCGCCCCGGCGGCCAGCAGGGTCAGCCCGACGTAGCAGACCCCGGCCGGCAGCAGCCACGGCCGGGGCAGCACCACGTCGACCAGCCAGGAGGTCCGGCGGGCCCGGCGTACCTGGTCGTCGGCGGCGCGCAGGCTGGCGTTGCCGGCCCGGACCCGGCCGAGCCGGCGCAGCAGGTCGGCGGTGCGCCGGGGCGTGGCCACCACCGTCGCCACCCCGGCCACCTCCCGCTTCTCCGCCTCGGTGAACTGCCCGTCCAGGAAGAGGTCGTCGGCGACCACGTCGGGAAACCGGCCGAACCGGGCCCGGCCGGTCGCCGACAGCGCGATCGCGCCCCGGCCGAAGAGGGCGTTCCGGTACGCCGGGTGCCGCCTGTTGATCGCGTAGTAGGCGCGTACCAGCAGAGGCCGCCCGGTGGTGTCCAGCCGGCGGCGCGGCGCGGCGGCGAGTATCCCCGGCGCGGCGACCGCGGCGGCCAGGGCGCGGGCCCCGGCGGTGTCCAGTGTGATGTCGGCGTCGAGGTAGATCCGGGGAAAGCCGCGCACCGCCTCGTCGCCCGCGTTCAGCGCGGCCGGCTTGCCCGGCTCGGGAAGCTCCCGCACGACGACCCCGGGCACCGACCGGGCCACCGCTGCGGTGGTGTCGGTGCAGCCGTTCGCCACCACGACCACCTCGAACTCGCCCGGCTCCGCGTCGGCGAGCAGGGTCCGCAGGGTCCGGCCGAGCACCGCTGCCTCGTCGTGTGCGGCCACGACCACGCTCGTCACCATGGCGCCCGCCCGGTCAGTGCGAGCCGGATCCGCCGGGTGGCGTTGCGGCGCCGCAGCCGCCAGCCCTGGTATTCCCGCAGGTCGAGCGGGGCGGCCTGGACCACCCGGGCGGAGTGCCGCATCTGCTGCGTCCACTCCGCCACCGTCGTCACCCCGGTACGCCGGGCCGACAGCGGTCGGCGGGCCATGAAGTCGGCGTCGGTGCGATAGATGGTGTGCGGGCTGCGCGGGTCGTCCATGTGGTCCTCGGGCAGGAACGGGTGGTACCAGCCGTTCAGCCAGCCGAGCCGGGCGGCCCGCAGGCACCAGGCGGTGAACGTCTCGTCGCCGGCCAGCGGGCCGACCTGGGCCAGCGTCTCGCGTTTCATCAGATAGCCGCTGCCCTGCACCCAGTGGTTGCGGAACAGTTGGTGCCCGTTCGGGTAGTCCGCCAGCTTCGCCGCCACCAGCGCCTGGTCGACGTCCTCGGCGGGAAACCGCCAGGTGCCGATCACCCCGAACCCCGGCACGTCCTGGTGCGCCCTGCGCAGGATGGTCAGCCAGTCCGGGTCGGGCAGGCAGTCGTCGTCCACCTTGCTCAGGTACGAGCCGGTCGCCTCGCTCCACAGCCAGTTGGTGGGCTCGGTCAGCCCGGCGTTGACCGGGCTCTGCCGGAACCGGTGCACCCGCGGGTGGTGCCGGAGTTCCTCGACCGCCTCCAGCGTCGGCTGGTCGGTGCCGTTGTGCCAGAGCCACACCCGGGCGTCCGCCGGGCAGGTGTCGAGCAGGTGCGGCAGCGACAGCCGGACGTACTCCGGCCGGTCGTACGTGATCATGAGGATGTCGATGCCACCGTCGCCGGTCATCGGACCGCCCACCTCCGCTCGGGTCGACGGAGGTGGCCGCTGTCCGCGCCCCGCTCCGTCATGCCTGCGCCGCCGCCGGCACCGGCTCGGCTTCGTCGGGTTGCCGGACCGGCCGGCCCGACTCGATCCGGTTGGTGCGTTCCGCCCTGGTCAGCCGCCACAGCGCCCCGGTCAGGCCGAGCAGCACGTGCACCGTGATGAAGAACGTCGTGAAGTACATCGAGTCGAAGGTGAACCCGGAGACGCCGGCCACCCCGATCGCCACCGCCAGCACGGCTGCCAGGTCCCGGTCCCGGTCCGTACGGGCGAATCGGCGTACCCGGCCGGCGACCACCACTCCGGAGAGGAAGAGGACGGCGAGCCCGGCCACCCCGATGATGCCGCCCTGGACCAGGGTGGTCAGCCACTGGTTGTCCAGCAGCTGGTAGAGCTCCGGCAGGAAGGTGCCGACCCCGCGCCCCAGCCAGGGACGCTCCCGGATGAACGGGGTCACGTAGTCGTAGTCCTCGACCCGGGCCTGCACGCTGGGATCGTTCTCCCCGGCCAGCAGCAACGACTTGATCGCGGCCAGCAGGCCGGGCCGGGCTACCTGGATCAGCGCCGTCAGGAAACAACCCACCACCAGCACGTTGAAGGTGGTCCGCAGCGGCCAGACCAGGACGAAGAGCAGGATCGCGGCGCCCAGCGCGAGTACCCCGGTGCGGGACAGCGAGATCGGGATGACCGCGGCCTGGAACATCGCCAGCGCGCCGTAGATCTGCCGGTCCCGCCGGGTCGACGAGAACCGGGCGAAGTGGATCGCCACCACCAGGCCGATCACCATCAGCACGCTGAACTCGATGTAGTGCCCGGCGGTGCCGGCGACCCGGACCAGCCCGTCGCCGCCCCGGTCCCGGAACCCGACCACCTCCTTGTGGAAGGTCAGCAGCGGCGGCAGCTTCATGTACGTGGTCAGGTCGATCCGGGTCACGAACTGGACCAGCGCGACGAAGGCCATGAAGCTGGCGCCCCAGCAGAACCAGCGCAGCACCTTGTCGATGCGTTCCCGGGTCAGCACGCCGTCGGCGGCGGCGAGCAGGATGCCGGCCCCGGCGAGCGCCATCAGCAGGGTCCGCTCGGCGCCGTTCGCCTCCAGTACCGGCATCCCGCGGCCCTGCCCGGCGACGTACGACAGGAAGAGGGTGACCAGGTAGATCGCCATCGCCCAGCGCATCGGCTGCTGGCCCCGGGTGACCAGGGTGGGGTGCAGCCGGCTCAACGCCCACCAGACCAGCAGGCCGAACCCGACCATCAGGCCCGGCTTGCCCAGGTCGCTCAGTGGCGGGAAGACCAGCCGGAAGGGGAGCAGGTAGGCAAGCATGATCGACGCGATGACCGCGGCGGTGGCATCCGGGAAGTGGCGTACGGCGGGGGTGATGCCGTCGTACACCGTGTCGGACCGCCGCGCGGATAGGTAGGTCGGCACGTCGCTCGTCTCGTCCGTGCGCCGTCAGCCGGCGCTCGTGGGCTTCCCGGGGATCATCGGCCGGGATCGTCCACGACGTTCCGGGCGGTGGTGGTGAGCAGGATCGTCTCCTCGCCGGTGGACGCGGCAGCCCGTCCGTTGCCGCCCTGCCCGGCCCCCCGGTCGTGCGGCAGGTGCCCGCCGGCCCGCTCGTTGACCGGCGAACCCGGGTAGCGCTCGTCGGCGGGTGCTCCGGCGTACCGGTCGTCGGGCGGGGAATCGGAGTAGCGGTCGTCGACGGGCTGCGCGGCGACCCCGTCGTCGGGGGCGTAGGCGCCGCGCCGGGAGAGACGTTGGGTCGCCTCGCGGCCCGGACCAGGGGAGACCGGCGCGGCCCGGGCCACCGGGGCCGGCGAGACCGCTGCTGATCGTGGCGTGCCGACCACCGCCTGGCCGGCATTCACCGCCGGGCCGACGTTCCAGGCCATCGGGGTACGCGCGTCCCGGCGCTGGCCGAGCCGGGCGCTCGCCCGACGGCGGGCCACCGCGTCGTAGATCACGGCGCCGACCGCGGCCAGCAGGATGCCGATCGCCGTGATCACGACCTGTGCCCGCAGCACGTTGGAGCGGGACTGCACGATGTTCAGCCCGGGATCCAGCACCTCGGTGGTGATCTGTTCCCCCGGGTTGGGCCTGTACGGCGCCTGCTGCCCGGCGACCTCGTCGTGGATCAGTCGGGTCACCGCCTCGACGGTCTTCCGGGCGCTCTCCTGGCTCGTCGCCGTCACCGCCACGGTCAGGATCGAGCTGCGGGTCACCAGCCCGACCTCGTAGTCGGGGTCGCCGCCGGCCGCCGCGATCCTGCTCCGGGCGTCGTGCGCGGAGGTGGAGATCTGCACGGCCTGGGCCATCGCGTTCTCGCCGATCCGCAGCCACGGGTTGCCCGGCCGGGGTGTCGCGTTCGGCTCCGGGGCCGCCGCCGAGGTGGTCGGCGGGACGAGCAGGATCGCGACCTCGGTCTTGTATTCGGGCTGGATCGCCAGCCCGAATCCGAGAGCCGCGCCGAGCGTCACGACGACGATCGGAGCCGAGACGTACCACCGCCGAAACATGAGCTTCAGCAGGTCGAGGAGGTCCATCGGGCGGCCCTTTCGAAAGGCGCGGAAGTGCTGTGCGGATGGTCAGGTCGGCAGACGCGCGGCATCGGCCCCGTTACCGTGTGGAACTTCGTTGTAGTCGCTGAGCGACGGGCGGAGCAATCGATCCCACAGTCGGATGTACGACTTCACCTGGTGGTCCCAGGCGAGTTCGTCGACGAACCGCTGTCTCCCGGTCGCACTCATCGCCGCCCGGGCCTGTTCGTCACCGAGGAGTTGATCGATGGCCTTGGCGAACTCGTCCGGGCTGCCGGTCTCCACATAGCTCGCCGCCGCCTCGGCGGTACGCCGGGTCTCCAGCAGGTCGACCGCGACCACCGGTACGCCCCGGGCGACGTACTCCACCGTCTTGGCCATCGTGTACATCTCAGCCATCCGGCTCGGCAGGTCCGGCTGGATGGCGATCGAGGCGGAGCGGAGCAGCGCGTCGACCTCCTCGGCCTCCAGCCAGCCGGTGAACCGTACGACGTCGTCCACGCCCCGCTCGGTGGCCAGCCGGCGCAGCTCCGGCATGCTCTCGCCGTCCCCGGCGACCACCAGCTCCCAGTCGTCGGTGCCGCGCAGCCCGGCCAGCCGCTCGGCGGCCAGTACGGTGGCCTCGACGTTGTCCTGCGGGTTGATCACGCCGACGTAGACGACCTTCTGCCGGGGGCCGTCCGCGTCCCGGCCGTCGCCGTGCCGTACCTCCGCCAGGGCCGGGCCGTTGCGCACCACCACCACCTTCTCGGGTGGGCAGCCGCCCCGGCGCAGCGCCAACTCCCGGAACGACTCGTTGGTGGCGACCACGGCGGTGGCGGTACGCCAGGAGAGCCGTTCGAAGAGCCGGAGCATCCACAGCACACTCGGCCTGGGTTCCCCCGCCTTGCACTCGTAGAGTTCCGGGCTCAGGTCGTGGTGGTCGAAGACGAAGGGCCGGCCCAGGGCCCGCATCAGCAGCCCGACCACCCAGAAGACGTCCGGCGGGTTGCACGCCTGGACGGCGTCCACCCGGGTCCGCAGCATCAGCCCGAGCAGCCGGGTGGTGACGGCGATCAGTGCCCAGGCGAACTCGGCGGCGAAGGAGAGCACTCCCTTGCCCGCCAGCGGCTGGGGGAACGAATAGATCCCGGTGGTGGCGGTGCCGGGCAGCACCGTGAGCCGTCGTGGCCCCCGTGGGCAGATCACCGACGCCCGGTAGCCGGCCGCCTCCAGGGCCTGGCATTCCCGGATCACCCGGCGGTCCCGCTCGGCTGGCAGATTTACCACCACGATGACCACGTGGAGGCGTTGATCAGCCATCTCTAACTCCCATCCGCGCAGCTCGGACGACGTTTTCGATGGAAGGTCGCGGCGTACGCAATTACGCCGCGACCCGAATGAGCACGCTCTCGCGCCGGGCTATCCCTTACCGGCCCGGTGCCTACCAAGACATTGCTCTACCAACCCGGTCCGGGCAAGGACCGTGGATTGGTGGTTGTGTCGAGTTACTTACAAGGTCGCGACCGATCGTACGATTGTTCCTTCACTCGCTCATCCGCGTACCGGGGCGCAACGGCACGTCACTGACCTGATCAACACCAATTCGGCGGCATCGGGGAGAACCGTCGGGAGAGCGCGGTTTGCGTGATCTTCGTCCGGATTCGCGATTTGGCGCAGCCGGGTGGCAGGTGGTGCGCCGAAAACTACGCTGTGCCGACAAAGGTGAGCCGCCGTTCACAGCCGGGTTCGGA
The DNA here is from genome assembly GCF_033446045.1 of Plantactinospora sp. KLBMP9567. Classification (NCBI taxonomy): domain Bacteria; kingdom Bacillati; phylum Actinomycetota; class Actinomycetes; order Micromonosporales; family Micromonosporaceae; genus Plantactinospora; species Plantactinospora sp. KLBMP9567. The sequence goes on from NZ_JAWQRR010000009.1 coordinate 87,558, forward strand.
ACTGCCGCTCGCCGCAGGGAGAGCAGCGCGCCGACCTCTCCACGAACGTGCACAACCTCTGGGACCGCGGCCGGCTCGGCCTCGCGCTGCCGCCGGACTTCCCGGCGACGCACGTCGTCAGCGCGCCCGCGACGGCACCCCGATCGCGGTTCCGCCCGGACGGTCCGTAACTCTTGGTGCTCACTTGAGGTGGGTGTCGCCGCCCGCCGGTTCTTGACCGACAGGCCCGGGTGTCGGCCGTGCAAACGGTTGACCAGGGAAGATGATCGGTCGTTAAGGAGCGCCCGGTCGGTTAACCGCCCTGGTCAACCTCGCGACAGCCCGCTCCGCTACGGACGGTGATCCTGGAGCGCGGCAGTCGCCGACGGTACGGCGGCGCCGTGGAGGGAGGCCGCCATGTCCCGAGCGGTACGGCGAACCTGGGCACTGAACCTGGCACTCGTGCTGGGCGTACCGGTCGTGGTCGGGCTGCCCCCGCTGGAACCCGAACCCGCGGCGGCGACCCCGCCCGGCTTCACCCAGCAGGTGGTCTTCAGCGGGCTGACCCGCCCCACCAAGCTGGTCTTCGCGCCGGACGGCCGAGTCTTCGTCGCGGAGAAGAGCGGCATCGTCAAGGTCTTCGACAGCCTGGCGGACAACACCGCGACGGTCTTCGCCGACCTGCGCCCGAAGGTGTACGACTACGAGGACCTCGGCCTGATCGGCCTGGCCCTGCCGCCGAACTTCCCGACCGACCCGTACGTCTACCTCAGTTACACCTACGACGGCGTGGTCGGCGGCTCCGCGCCGACCTACCACGACGACTGCCCGACGGTCGGGATCTGCAAGGCCAGCGCCCGGGTCTCCCGGCTGCGGGCCGGCGGTGACGTGATGGCCGGCAGCGAGCAGGTGCTGCTGCACGACTGGTGCCACCAGATCGAGAGCCACTCGATCGGTGACCTCGCGTTCGGCCCGGACGGGGCGCTCTACGTCGCCGGTGGCGACGGGGCGTCGGCGACCTTCACCGACTACGGGCAGGCGGGCAACCCGTCGAACCCGTGCGCGGACCCGCCCGCGCCGGCCGGGGGCGCGATGACGCCGCCGAGCGCCGAGGGCGGCGGGCTGCGGTCCCAGGACATCCGTACCCAGGCCGACCCGACCGGGCTCTCCGGCACGCTGATTCGGATCTCGCCGTCGGACGGGGCCGCGCTGCCGGACAACCCGCTGGCGGCCAGCACCGACCCGAACAACCGGCGGATCCTCGCGTACGGGCTGCGCAACCCGTACCGGTGGACGTTCCGGCCGGGCAGCAGTGAGGTCTGGATCGGTGACGTCGGCTGGCGTACCTGGGAGGAGATCAACCGGGTGGTCGACCCGGCGGTCGGGCCGGTCCGCAACTACGGCTGGCCGTGTTACGAGGGGAACGCGCCGCAGGGCGGCTACAACGCGGCCAACCTGTCGCTCTGCGAGACCCTCTACCCGCAGCCCGCCGGCACGGTCACCTCGCCGTACTACACCTACCAGCACAGCCAGCAGGTGGCGGCCGGCGACGGCTGCCCGACCGGCGGGTCGGCTCCGGCCGGGGTGGCGTTCTATCCGGGTGCCGGCGGCAGCTATCCGGCGGCGTACGCCGGGGCGCTGTTCTTCGCCGACTACTCCCGGGGCTGCATCTGGGCGATGCGGACCGGCGCCAACGGGCTACCCGACCCGGCCCGGATCGTGCCGTTCGCGATCGCCCCCGGCGTCGCGGACCTGCGGATCGGGCCGGAGAACGACCTGTACTACGTCGACCTGCTCGGCGGCACCGTACGCCGGTTCCACTACAGTTCCGGCAACCAGCCGCCGAACGCCGTCGCCGAGGCGACCCCGACCAGCGGAGAGGCGCCGCTGGACGTCTCGTTCGACGCCGTCGGCTCGACCGATGCGGACCCGGGCGACATCCTCGAATACCAGTGGGACTTCACCGGCGACGGCACCGTGGACGCGACCGGGCTGAACGTGACCCACCGGTACCCGTCGGTCGGCACCTACACCGCGCGGTTGCGGGTGGTCGACTTCGCCGGGCTGAGCGATACCGCGACGGTGCAGATCAGGGTCGGCACGAGTGCGCCGGTGCCGGTGATCGAACAGCCGACCGCCGCGATGCGCTGGGCGACCGGCCAGACGGTCACGTTCAGCGGTGGGGCCACCGACCCGCAGCAGGGTGCGCTGCCGGCCTCGGCGCTGCGCTGGACCCTGGTCAACATGCACTGCAGCACACCGGAGAACTGCCACAGCCATCCGGTGCGCGAGGTGGCCGGGGTGGCCTCCGGGACGTTCCTGGCCCCGGACCACGAGTACCCGTCCTATCTGGAGCTGACGCTGACGGCCGGGGACAGCGGCGGGCTGACCGGCAGCACCACGCTCCGGCTGGACCCGAAGACCGTGCAGCTCAAGCTCGCGACCAAGCCCTCCGGGCTGCGGGTCAACCTCAACGGCCGGAGTCTCACCACCCCGAATGCCGTGCAGGTGATCGTCGGTTCGACCAACACCCTCAGCGGGCCCGGGCCGCAGCGGCTCGGTCCGGGTACGTACACCTTCCAGAACTGGTCGGACGGGGGTGCCGCGACCCATGTGATCACCGCGCCGGCCGCCACCACCGCGACCTACACCGCCAACTACGACGGTGCCCCGGGTAGCTGCGCGGACGGCTTCGGCTACGCGTGCACCACACACTCCGGCCGGGCGTACCTGCCGGCCGGCCCGGCCGAGCTGCCGCTGACCGGCGACAACGACACCGCATCGGTGGTGCTCCCGTTCCCGTTCCCGTACTACGGGCAGACCCACTCCAGGGCGTGGGTGGACGTGAACGGCGTACTGTCCTTCGTGGACCCCCGCGGATCCTGGCCGGCGAACCGGGCGCTGCCGTACGCCGGCACACCGAACGCGGCGCTCTATCCCTTCTGGGACGATCTGGTGATGCACCCGGAGTCGCGGGTCCGGACCGCCGTGCTGGGCGCCGCACCGGACCGGCAGTTCGTGGTCGAGTGGAAGGACGTGGGACTCTCCGGCGCACCCGCCGCACGGATCACCTTCCAGGCGGTGCTCTCCGAGTGGGGCCAGATCGTCTTCAACTACACCGCGCTGAACGCCGGACGCGAGCTGGGCAACGCGGCGACGATCGGCATCGAGAATCCGACCGGTACCGACGCGGTGCAGTACTCGGTCAACCAGTTGGTGCTGGCCAACGGCAAGGCGATCGTCTTCACCCCGCCGGCCGCGACCGTCGCCGCGCCGTCAGCCGACCAGGGCTCACTCGATTGATCAACTGACCGCGCTCAGGTACCTACGTTCCCGGCCGCTGTTGATCTTCCACGTTGCCTCCACACCGATGTGTTTGGATGCTCTCACTCGTCGATGGTTGGAGGGGTCGGGGATGAACGGCGGGGTCTGGCGTCGCATCGGGCTCATCACGGCATTGGTGCTCGCGATGGTGTTGCCCACCGGTGGAGTGGTGCTCGCCGCCGCTCCGCTACCCATCATGGTCGTCGGCGACTCGATCACGCAGGGATCGTCGGGCGACATCACCTGGCGCTACCACCTGTACCAGCACCTGCTGAACGCCGGGGTCTCGTTCGACCTCGTCGGTGACCGCACGGACCTCTACAACAACATCACCAACCAGCACGGCGACCAGACCTACGCGTATCCGTTCGACCGGCACCATCACGCGCAGTGGGGACGGCCGGTGACGTCGGAGAAGGACACCATCCAGGCCGCTGTGTCGAGCACCGGAGCGCAGGTCGTCCTGGTCCTGCTGGGCATCAACGACCTGATCTGGTTCGCGCACAGCCCGGCGAGGGTCGCCGACGACATGCGCACCTTCGTCAGCAACGCGCGCGCGGCCAACCCCTCGGTCACCATCGTCATCGGGCACACCCTGTCCCGCTACGACATCTTCGAGAAGGTGTACCTCAACCAGGCCGACACGGCTGACCTCAACGCCCGGTACGACGCCCTTGCGGCGTCGATGTCGACCTCCGCCTCCAGGGTGGTGACCACCACCGACCCGGCCGGCTGGGATCCGGCGGTACACACCTGGGACGGCACGCACCCGAACTCAACCGGTGAGGCCCGGATCGCGGCGGCGTTCGCCAACGCGCTGAACCGCGTCGGCATCGGCCGCAGCTTCATCGGACCGACGAATGTGGCGTGGCCGTCGGCCGGCCCGGCGGTGAGCACCACGTCACTGAACCGGGCGGCCCGGCTCAACTGGTCGGCGACGCCGGGTGCCACCGGCTACCTGATCGAGCAGCGGATCGTCAAGCCGTCGAACGAGTCGACCTTCACCCGGCTGCCGTACCCCGTCGCGGACACCACATGGACCACGGAGGGCCTGGCCGGTGCGCAGGTCGACTACCGTCTCGTGCCGACCAAGGGGCTGATGACCGGCCAGCCGGGCAACCATTCGCGCGCTGTGTTCGGCGGTGTCGCGCCGGGGCACGTAACGCTGAACGGCTCGCCCGGCCCCACCGACAACGATTCTCAGTTGTGGTGGTCATCTACCGCGGAGGCCACCGGTTACTTCATCGAGGTGATCGACCTCGCGCGCAACCCTGCCAGCTGGACCCGGCTGCCCTGGGCGGTTTCCGCGACGTCGTTCAACCCCGGGCTGTTGTACCCCGGAAACTGGTACCGCTGGCGCGTCGTGCCGGTCAACGGGTTGTTGGAGGGGCCGGCCTCCGTGCCCATCGAGATACGCACCACCGGCGTGCCGCAGTACACCAGGTTCTTCGCGCTGGGCGACTCCTACTCGGCCGGGATCGGCAACCAGGACTCGAAGGCCGACCCGCAATGCGGAGTCTCGCCCAACACCTGGGCCTACCTGGCCAGGTCACCGTGGGACCCGCAGCCCGAACTGCTCGCCTGCTCCGGTGCCACGACCGTTGACGTGGACCTGTACCAGAAGGGCCTCATTCCGTGGCACGCCCCCGGCCCCACCCTGATCACCATGACGATCGGCGGCAACGACGCCGGGTTCGCGCCGGAGCTGACCAACTGCATCCTGCTTCCGGTGCAGTGCACCCACCGGGAGCCGGCGCTCAACGCAACGGTCGACGCTCTCTACAACCCGCTGCGCCTGCTCTACCGGGACCTCCGGCTGCGGGCGCCGGGCGCCGACATCTTCGTGGCCGGCTATCCGCAGCTTGTTGCGCCAGGTCTACCCTGCCCGCTCGCCATCAACGCGCCGCTCGATGACGACGAACGGCGGATGATCGTGCGACTCGGCGTGCGGTTGAACAATGTGATCCAGCAAGCCGCCTTCGACGCCGGCGTGGTGGCGTTCACCGGCGAGGTGACGGCCCGGTTCGCGGGCAACCAGCACGCCGCGTGCGGCAGCGATCCGTGGATCAACGACCTCGTCTTCAGCTACCGGGAATCGTCGTTCCACCCGTTCGAGCCCGGGAATCTGGCGTACGCGCTGGCGCTCAACGACCGGCGTGTGCTGGTGAACACCAACGGCGCGGTGCGTCGCGTGCTCTGAGGCACGTGTGTAGCCGACGACACGGGGTAGGGGACCACCGCGACCTTCGAGCGGCGGGAGCGGGCCGAGACCATCCAACGGTGCTGAGGATCTGGTACTCAGCTGCCGGTGGCGCCGCTCCCGGCGGTACGGCGGCGGGGGAGCCGGGCCAGCACCAGCCGGCGCAGCCGGGCGTCGGTGACCCAGAGCAGCACCCCGGCGGCCAGCCCGGCCGTCCCGCCCAGCACCAGCAGCTCGACCACCGGTCCGGCGTCCAGGCCGGTCCGGGCCACCACCAGCGGCACCAGTGCGGCGACCACCGCGGCCAGAATCGCCGGCACCGTCGGAGCGAGGAAGGCCGCGATCGACGCCCTCACGGCCCGGCGCACGGTGACCCAGACCGCGAGGGCGGTCACCACGACCTGCATCCCGACCCCGGCCAGCGCCACCGCGGTCGCCTCGGCCACGTCGCCGTACCCGGTGAAGAGGGTGCCGACGCCGGCCAGCGTCGCCACCCCGAGTACCCCCCGGGTCCAGAGGATCGCGGCGAGCTTGCCCGGCTGGCCGATCGCCTGGAGCGCCGGACCGAGCAGCACACCGTACACGTTGACGGCGCCGAAGAGGCAGAGCAGCCGGAGCGGCACCTCGGTGCCGGCCCACTGCGGACCCAGCAGCGTGACCAGCGGATGCGCCGCCGCCGCCAGTACGCCGAGCACCGGCAGTCCGGCCACCGCGCCGAGGTGCTGGAGCTGGCCCAGGTGTGCGGCCAGTGCGGCCCGGTCCCGCTGCAACCGGGACAGCGACGGCAGTGCCACCTGCTGGAGCGAGCGGACCGTCACGTCCACCAGCATGTCCGGCAGCCGGGCCGCCAGCCGGTAGATCCCGGTCGCCACCGGCCCGAAGAAGAGGCCGGTGAAGAGGACGTCCGCCTTGGAGCTGAGCATCAGGCCCAGCCCGGCGTTGGCCGAGTGGGCGGAGAAGACCAGCAGGTCCCTGATGCCGGCCAGCCGGGGCCGGCGGCTGGGCCGCCACGGGCAGACCCACCAGAGCACCACCAGGCCGACCGCCGCGTTCACCAACTGCTGCGCCACCAGGGCCCAGATGCCCGCGCCGGCCAACGCCAGCACCACGCCGACGGCGCCGCTGAGCAGCGAGGCGAGCAGGGTACGGATGGCGACCGCGCGGAACCGCAGCTCCCTTCGGAGCACCGCCTCGGGAACGATGGAGAGCCCCTGCAACAGCACCAGTGGGGAGAGCGCGACGCAGATCGCGGTCAGCTCCGGGGCCCGGTTGGCCATCGCCCAGAGTGGACTGGCGGCGGCGGTCAGCCCGCCGATCACCACGCCGGCCAGCACCAGCACCACGAAGGCGCCGTCCAGGTGCTCGGGGGTGAGCCGGTCCCGCTGCACGATCGCGGAGACCAGCCCCTGCTGGATCAGCGTCTGCGCGACCGTGATGAAGACGGTGGCCATCGCCACCAGGCCGAACTCGCTCGGCCCGAGCAGCCGGGCGAGCAGGAAGGTGACCAGGATCGACGAACCGATCCGGCCGGCGGTGAGCAGGTACGACCAGCCGATCGCCGAACGCACCCGACCGGCGCTGCCCGACGGGGCGGACTCCGGGTCATCTGCCGGGGTGCCGGCTGGCTGTTCCGGGGCCGTCCGGGCGGGCTGGAGCGCGGCCACCCTAGGCGCTGCCCTTCGCCGCGCTGGTACGCCGACGGACCAACCGGCGGCGCAGCCGGCCGAGCCGGACCCGGACCCGGCGGGCCCACCAGGTGGCCAGGAACGCCGCCGCCGAACTGAGCCGGGTGCCGAGCGGCTCGGAGCCGGTGGAGAGGGTCCGCAGCGTCTCGGCGAGCATCCGCAGCCGGGGCGCCCGGACCCGCTTGCCGCTCTGGGCGAACCAGGCCAGTGCCGAGGCCGGGGTGGCGTCCCTGGCCTGCCGGGTGGAGGCGCCGTGCATCCGGCGCAGGAAGAGCGGCTCGGCCACCTCGTGGATCTCGCCGAGCCGGGCCACCTCGGCGATCAGCGTGTAGTCGGAGGAGAGGAACGGGCGGATCATCCCGGTCCGGCGCAGCGCCGACATCCGGAACACCCCGAAGTGCGCGTGGCAGAGGTTGATGTTCTTCGCCACCCCGGCCACCCGGCGCCACGGCCGCCGGTCGCGCAGGTCCAGCCGGTCGGCGTACGGGCCGATCACGTCGCCCGCCTCGTCGATGAGCACCGTACGCGGATAGGCGAGTACGGCGTGCGGCCCGGCCGCGTCCAGTGCCGCCACGCAGGTGCGCAGGTACGCCGGCAGGCAGACGTCGTCGTACGCCACCCACTTGAACAGCTCGCCCCGGGCCAACTGCACCACCCGGGCGTAGTTGACGTGCCCGCCGAAGTTGCGCGGGTTGCGGTAGAGCCGGACCCGCGGGTCCTTCGCCGCGTACCGCTGGCAGATCTCCCAGGTCCGGTCGGTGGAGGCGTTGTCGCTGATGATGATCTCGAAGTCGGGGTAGTCCTGGGCGAGCAGGGCGTCGAGGCAGCCTTCGAGGTAGCGCTCGGCGTTGTAGAGGGGCACGCCCAGACTCACCCGCGGCGCTGGCTCCATCATCTCCTCCGCTCAGGCGACCAGCAGCTCGGCCTGCACGCCGAGCTGGCGCAGCGCGGCGTCGATCTCGTCCCGGTAGGCCGGGTTGGTGATGATCACCGATCGGGTGCCGGAGCCGGCGAGGGTGGCCGGATCCCGTACCTCGTGCCCGGTCACCGGCAGGTAGCGGCCCCACTTGCGCGGGTTGACGTCCACCACTGCGGCGAGCCGGCGGTCCGGGTCGGCCAGGTGCAGGAACTGCACCCCGCGCGAACCGGCCCCCCAGAGCACCGGCCGGTCGCCGGCGGCCAGCAACCGGTCGATGGTGCCGCGCCAGCGCTTCCGCTCGGCTGCGTGCCGGTCGGCGAACCCGGCGATCGCGGCGAGCTGGCGGTTCCGGTCGGCCCGGCCCGGCGACCCGGCCCCGGGCAGCTCGGCCCCGGGAAGTTCGGTGCCGGCCAGTTCGGGCCCGGGCAGTTCGGTGCCGGGCAGTTCGGTGCCGGCCAGTTCGGTGCCGGTGATCGGCGGTGCCGCGTTGACCGAGATCTCGACGTACCGGAACATGCCCGAGAAGAGCCGCCCGGTGGCGACCACCCGCCAGCCGGCCCGCTCGACGATGCGGCACAGCGAGTACCCGTCGAAGTAGGAGACGTGCGGGTAGATCACCTCCCAGCCGGCGGTGGCCAGGTCGTAGCCGGCGTCCGGCACCTCCAGATAGCCGTACACCGGCCGGTCGCCGGCCAGCTCGCGGAGCCGGACCAGGAAGGCGTACGGGTCGTCCAGGTGCTCGAACCAGTGCCGGGAGGTGACCAGGTCGAACTCGGGGGTGTCGGCGTCCAGCGGCGCGTGCCCGCGGTGGAACGTGGCGCCGGACGGGTCCGGGCCGGGCGTCCCGGCGTACATCGCGTCGTAGCCGATGCCCCGGCAACCGGCGACGTGGCACAGCTCGCGGAGGAACTCGCCCTGGCCGCAGCCGACGTCCAGCACCGTGCCGCCGCGCAGCGGGAACCGCCCGGCGAGGTGCTTGACCAGTTCCGCCGAGAAGACCCCGAACGCGGGCGAGTGGTGCAGGTTGGTGTCCATGGTGGTGTCGTAGACCAGAACGGCCGGGTCGAAGGCGAGGTTGCGTACGTACCCGCACTCCGGGCAGTACGCCAGCCACATCCGCCCGAGCGGGCTGGCCAGCGCCTCGGCCCGGCTGGCCCAGTGCACGCCGCAGTAGACCGGGATCTCGCCCAGGTCGGCGAAGGGCACCAGGTCGTGCCGCCCGCAGGCCGTGCACCGGTGCACCGGTCGCCGTCCCCCGGAGCCGCCGGCAGCGGTCACCGCGCGCTCCAGCGCAGCTCGGCGTCGAGCCGGCCGGCTTCGGTGAGCGCCCGGATCCGGCGCAGCCGCTGGTGCCGCTCGCCCCGGAACGCCTCGATGGTCAGCCCGTACCGCTGGTAGGCCTCGACCAGCTCCTCGATCCCCTTGCGTACCGTCCAGCGGGGACGGAAGCCGGGCACCTCGGCCGCGACCAGGTCACAGCTCACCCGGTAGTTGCGGGTGTCCGCCGACGCGCCGCCGGCGAAGGTGACCCGGGAGCCCGGCACCACCTCGGCGACGAGTTCGGCGACGTCCCGGATCAGGTAGTTCTCGCCGGTGACCCCGATGTTGTACGCCCGGCCGTGCACCGTGGCCCGGTCCGCCTCCAGCAGGGCCAGGAAGGCCGCGCAGATGTCCTCGGCGTGCACCAGGGGCCGCCAGGCCGAGCCGTCGGAGAGCAGCCGCACCTCGCCGGTGAGCAGGGCGTGCGCGGTGAGGTCGTTGACCACCAGGTCGCCGCGGAGCCGGGGCGAGAAGCCGTACGCGGTGGCGTTGCGCAGGAACACCGGGGAGAAGTCGTCGTCGGCGAGCGCGGACAGGTCCTGCTCGGCCCGGATCTTCGACTCGCCGTACGGGGTGACCGGCGCGAAGCCGGCGGTCTCGTCGAGCGGGCGGTCGTCGGTGCCCGCGCCGTAGAGGCTGCACGAGGAGGAGAAGAGGAACCGGGTCACCCCGGCCGCCTTGGCGGCCTCGGCCAGCCGCACCGTCGCCCGGTGGTTGATCTCGTAGGTCAGCTCCGGGTTGAGGTTGCCGATCGGGTCGTTGCAGAGTGCGGCGAGGTGGCAGACCGCGTCGAACCCGGCGAGATGTTCCGGCCGGACGTCCCGCAGGTCCATCGCGAGGGATGGCACGGCGGCCGGTGCCGGGCCGAGCAGGCAGTCGGAGTAGTAATCGGTGTCCAGGCCGGTCACGTCGTGCCCGGCGGCCCCCAGCATCGGGGTGAGTACGCCGCCGAGGTAACCATGGTGGCCGGTCACGAGAACACGCACGGCAAAGCTCCCGTCGTCGACCGGGTGAGAAGGCGAGTTTATGGGTGCCCCCCTGGCCGGCCGGGCTATTGTCGGACTTTTTACTCAACCACTCCCGCCGCGCCGGAGCGCTGGTTAGCGTGGCGCGCAGGCGGGCGGGCGCCGCGCCGGTATTCCGATCATATCGGGGTGGGTGGGGCATGACCGATGCCAAATGCCGGCTGTGTGCGGCGGTATTGACCGAAACGTTTGTCGACCTGGGCATGTCGCCGCTCTGCGAGAGCTATCTGAGCGCCGACCGACTCGATTCGGCCGAGACCTTCTATCCACTGCACGTCCGAATCTGCTCGAACTGTCTGCTAGTGCAACTTCCGGCGTACGTGTCCGGAGAGGAAATCTTTTCCGACTATGCCTATTTCTCGTCGTATTCCGACTCCTGGGTGGCGCACGCCAGACGGTACGCGGACACGATGACCGAGGCGCTCGGTCTCGGGCCGGACAGCCTGGTGACCGAGGTGGCGAGCAACGACGGATACCTGCTCCAGCACTTCGTCGCCAGCGGCGTACCGGTGCTCGGGGTGGAGCCGGCCGGCAACGTCGCCGAGGTGGCCCGGCGCCGGGGCATCCGGACCGAGGTGCGGTTCCTGGGTGCGGAGACCGGTGCCGAGCTGGCGGAGCGCTACGGCCGGGCCGACCTGGTGGCCGCCAACAACGTCTACGCGCACGTCCCGGACCTGATCGGGTTCACCGCCGGGCTGGCCGCGCTGGTCAAGCCGACCGGGCTGGTCACCTGCGAGGTGCCGCACCTGCTACGGCTGATCGAGCGCCGGCAGTACGACACCATCTACCACGAGCACTATCAATACCTGACGCTGCGTACCGCGATGCGCGCGCTGGCCACCGCCGGCCTGATCGTGACCGACGTGGACGAGTTGTCGTCGCACGGCGGTTCGTTGCGGGTGCACGCCCGGCCGGCCGCGGCGGCGGGGGAGCCGTCCGGCAACGTCAAGTCGGTGCTGGACGCCGAGACCGAGGCCGGGCTGCACACCGTCGCCGGGCACCTCGGTTTCGCCGACGCGGTCTTCGACATCAAGCGGGAACTGCTCGACTTCCTGCTCACCGCCCGGGCCCAGGGCCTGCGGGTGGTCGGCTACGGGGCACCGGGCAAGGGCAACACGCTGCTCAACCACTGCGGCATCCGCTCCGACCTGCTGGAATACACGGTGGACCGCAGCCCGCACAAGCAGGGAAAATTCCTGCCCGGCACGCACATCCCGATCCACCCACCGGAGCGGATCGCCGAGGACCGCCCCGACTACGTGCTCGTGCTGCCCTGGAACCTGCGCACCGAGATCTCCGCGCAGCTCACCTACGTACGGCACTGGGGCGGGCGGCTCGTCTTCCCGATCCCCGCCCTGGAGGTGGTGTGATGAAGGTCGTCCTCTTCTGCGGCGGCCTGGGGATGCGGATGCGCGAGGACGCGGCCTCCGCGCCGAAGCCGATGGCGATGATCGGGGACCGCCCGCTGCTCTGGCACGTGATGCGCTACTACGCCCACTTCGGGCACACCGACTTCATCCTCTGCCTCGGCTACGGCGCCGTCGCGGTCAAGGACTACTTCCTCCGGTACGACGAGACGCTCTCCAACGACTTCAGCCTCTCGATGGACGGCCGGGACGTGCGGCTGCACTCCGCCGACATCACCGACTGGAACATCACCTTCATCGACACCGGCCTCGGGGCGAGCATCGGCGAGCGGCTGATGCGGGTCCGCAGGTACGTCGAGGACGAGCCGATGTTCCTGGCCAACTACGCCGACACCCTGACCGACGCGCCGCTGCCGGAGATGATCGACCGGTTCCGCCACACCGACGCGGTGGCCAGCCTGCTGGCCGTACCGGTGCAGTCGACCCACCACGTCATCGACATCGCCCCCGGCGACCAGGTCACCCGGGTACGCCCGATCCGGGAGCTGATGCAGTGGGAGAACGGCGGCTACTTCATCCTGCGCCCGGAGATCTTCGACGTGCTGCGCGAGGGGGAGGACCTGGTGCCGCAGGCGTTCGACCGGCTGCTGCCGGAGCAGCGGCTGATCGCCCAGCGCTACACCGGGTTCTGGCGGGCCGCCGACACCTTCAAGGACCGGGCCGAGCTGGAGCAGCTCTACCACTCGGCCCGCTGCCCGTGGATGCTCTGGGACGCCAACCGCAACCGGGGCCGCCGGCCGGCGACTCTGGAGCCGGTGCTCGCCGCGGCGGGCAGCGCCGGGGGAGCCCGCGAGCTGGGGCTGACCGGCCGATGATGCCGCTGCGCCTGTCCGCGGCCCGCTCGGTGGTGCTGCTCGGGGCACATCCCGACGACATCGAGATCGGCGCCGGTGGCCTGCTGCTCGCCCTCGGCGACGTACCCGGACTCCGGGTGCACTACGTACTGCTCACCGGTACCCCCGCCCGGCAGGCCGAGGCCCGGGCCGCGGCCGCGGCCTTCCTGCCCGGCGCCGCGCTCAGCTTCGCCCTGCACGACCTGCCGGACGGCCGGGTGCCGGCCCGGTGGGGCGAGGCGAAGGAGATCGTGAACGCCGCCGCCGCGACCCTGGACGCCGACCTGGTGCTGGCGCCGAGCCCCGACGACGCGCACCAGGACCACCACACACTCGCCGCGCTGGTGCCCACGTCGTTTCGGGACGCCACGGTGTTGTACTACGAGATCCCCAAGTGGGACGGGGACCTGGGCCGGCGCAACGTCTATCTGCCCCTGACCGAGGAGCGGGTACGCCGCAAGGTCGAGTTGCTGCACGCGAACTATCCGTCCCAGAAGGCCCGGGACTGGTGGGACGACGAGGTCTTCCTCGGGCTGTCCCGGCTGCGGGGGATGGAGTGCCGGTCCCGGTACGCCGAGGCGTTCCGGTGCGAGAAAGCGGTGATCGAGCAGTGACCGAAGCGACCGAGGCGAGCGAGACGAGCGAAGCGCCCGAGGCGAGCGGGACGACCGGGTCGAGTGCCCGGAGCAGAGCGTTGTCGGCCTGCCTGTTCGGGGTGCCGGGCGCACACCTGAACCTGGGGGTCGGCGCGCTGCGGGCGGCCACCCTGGGCGGACTGCTGGCCCGGGAGCCGGGCGCGGACGTGACCGTCTTCGACGACGGCTGGGGGCAGCGCGCCGGGCACACCTTCGTGGCCGGCCGGCCGGTGCCGATCTCGTTGGCCGGTGCCCGGCACTCGCGCCGCTACCACCGGCCGGAGTCCTATCTCAACATGCGGATCAGCGCGGCGCTGGGCGGGCTCGGCAACGCCGGGCTGGCCCGGATCGACGCCGCCGACGTGGTACTCGACGTCAGCGGCGGGGACAGCTTCAGTGACATCTACGGCGAGCACCGGTTCCGCACCGTGGCCTGGCCGAAGCGGCTGGCGCTGCTCCGGCGCCGCCCGCTGGTGCTGCTGCCGCAGACGTACGGGCCGTTCCGGTCGACGCGGCTGCGCTCCGAGGCGGCGGCGCTGGTCCGGGGCGCTCGGATGGCCTGGGCCCGGGATCCGGAGAGCTATGCGGCCCTGGCCGACCTGCTCGGGCCCGACCTCGACCCGTTGCGGCACCGGGAGGGCGTGGACGTGGCCTTCGCGCTCGAGTCGAGGGCGCCGGACGAACCGGCGTACCAGCGGTTGGCCGGGTGGTTCGAGGCGGATCCGGGGCCGGTGGCCGGGATCAACGTCAGCGGACTGATGTCCCGGCCGGAGGGCCGGGTCCAGTTCGGACTCGCCGGGGACACCTCCCGGGTCGCCAACCGGCTCTGCGAACGCCTGCTGGAGCAGTCGGAGACCCGGGTGATCATCGTCCCGCACGTGCTCACCCCGAACGGGGCCGACGACGACCGGGTGGCCAGCGAGCGGCTCTACGCCGCCCTCGCACCCCGGTACGGCGACCGGGTGGCGCTGGCCCCGTCCGGGCTGGACCCGCACCAGAGCAAGTGGGTGATCGGGCACACGAGCTGGTTCTGCGGGATGCGGATGCACTCCACGATCGCGGCGCTCTCCTCCGGGGTACCGGCAGCGGTGGTGGCGTACAGCGACAAGGCGCGGGGCGTCTTCGCCAGCGTGGGGCAGCGCCGGCACGTCGCCGACGCCCGCCGGCTCGCCGACGACGCGCTGCTCGACGCGCTCTGGACCTCCTGGACCGGCCGGGCCGAGACCGCAGCTGAACTGGCCGTCCGGACCCCGGCCGCCGTGGGCCGGGCCGCCGCCCAGATGGACGAGTTCGTGGCGCTGGCCCGGGCCGAGCGGGACCGTCGAGCGCCGGCCGGGGTGCGCTGATGGCGCGGCCCCGCACCGTGCATGACGTGGCGTCCGGAAAGCTCTGCACCGGGTGCGGGGTCTGCGCGTACCTGGCGCCGGACGAGGTGCGGATGGTCGATGTCCTCGACCACGGCCGGCGGCCGTTGCCGATCACCCCGGTCGGGGCGGCGGGCGGCGGCGCGGCGGCGGCGCTGGACTGCTGCCCGGGGGTGCGGCTGGCGCACGGCAGCAGCCGGCCGGCGCCGGGCGAGATCCCTGAACTGCGCGCGGCCTGGGGACCGGTCCGGGCCATCTGGGAGGGGTACGCCGCCGACCCACGGATCCGGTACGCCGGCTCCAGCGGCGGCGTGGCGACCGCACTGGCCGGATACTGCCTGACCGGCGAGCAGATGGCCGGGGTGCTGCACATCGGCGCCCGGGCCGACGTGCCGTACCTGAACGAGACCCGGCTGTCCCGCACTACCGCCGAGCTGCTGGCGAACGCCGGCTCCCGGTACGCCCCGGCGAGCCCCTGTGACCGGCTGGACCTGGTCGAGTCGGCCGAGGCGCCGTGCGTCTTCGTCGGCAAGCCCTGCGACGTGGCGGCGGCCCGGATGGCCCGGCAGGTCCGGCCGGAGCTGGACCGGAAGCTCGGGCTGACCATCGCGATCTTCTGCGCCGGCACCCCCACCACCAGGGGCACCCTGGAGATGCTGAACCGGCTCGGGGTGGCCGACCCGACCCGGCTGGAGTCGGTGCACTACCGGGGCGACGGCTGGCCCGGATCGGCCCGGGCCCGGCTTGCCGACGACCCGCCCCAGGTGCGCCGGGAACTGAGCTACGCCGAGTCCTGGGGCGAGATCCTGCAGAAGCACCGGCAGTGGCGCTGCTACCTCTGCGCCGACCACACCGGCGAGTTCGCCGACGTGGCGGTCGGCGATCCGTGGTACAGGCCGACCGGCGACGACCCGGGCCAGTCCCTGGTGCTGGCCCGCACCGAGCGCGGCGTACGGCTGGTCGAGGCGGCCATCGCGGCCGGGGCGCTGGTGCTGACCCCGGTGGGCGCCGACATCCTGCCCGCCTCGCAGCCGAACCTGCTCCGGGCCCGGGGGGCGGTGTGGGGGCGGCTCAGCACACTGCGGGCCGCCGGCCTGATGACGCCCCGGCTGCGCAACCTGCCGATGGCCGGGATCTGGTGGCGGCACCTGTCCACGGTCGAGAAGCTCCGCTCCACTCTCGGCACCCTGCGCCGGATCGGCCGCAAGCGGCTGCGTGAGCCGGCCGCGCTCCAGCCCTACCTGCCCCCGGTCCAGCCCGACCGGGCCGGCTCGGCATCCGGCCCGGCGGCCGTGGCGCACGCGGGCCCGGCGGCCGACCCGGCTCAGACCACCGGCTGACCGTTGTCGAAGTAGACGTTGGTGGCCCGGTCCCAGGTGACGCCGGGCCGGTTCCAGCCGGAGACCACCCCGTACCGGTAGTCGCGGCCGTACTTGTTGTTCCGGAACAGGATGTTGGAGCCGACCAGCCGGGGACTGATCCCGATCGAGTAGTTCCCGCCGTTGCAGTAGTTGTCCTCGAAGGTCAGGTTGGTCAGCGTCGGGGCGGTCTCCGAGCCGATGGTGAGGCAGGAGTTGAACGGGTCCCGGGTCACCGGGTTGTACGACAGCAGGGTGTTGTGCCGGACGATGATGTTGTTGCCGCCGGTGCTCTGCAGCACGTCGTTGTGCGAGCCGGCGACCCGGGCCAGGCTGTGCAGGTACGAGTCGAAGATCCTCGTGTTGTCGGCCAGCCGCGGGCCGTCGATCATGTTGTAGACGTTGCCCCGGCGCAGGGTGTAGTTGGTGCAGCAGATCGAGGCCGAGTTCTTCGCCATGCCGTTGATCTCGACGTCCTGGATCAGCAGGTTGGTCGCCCCGGCCAGGGTGCGGATCGAGTACGTGGGGCTGTTGCAGGTGATCCTGGACCGCAGGATCTGCACGTTGGCGGCGGCGACGGTGACGCAGCCGACGATGTTCAGCCCGGTCACCACCTGCCCGGCGGTACGCAGGCTGAGCGATCCGGAGTTGCGCAGCGCCGTACCGGCCGGCACGCCGGTGTTGCCCGGCCCGGGCCAGTACGTGATCGGGGTGGGCGGCGCGCTGGCCGGCGCGTACGGCGGCCGCTGCGCCATCGCCCGGGAGTCGGGGTCGGTGCCGGGTGGCGGAATCGGCCCCCCGGTCGGGCCGCTCGGCCCCTCGATCCGGTACGGCTTTCCGTCCTGGGAGGACTCGACGACGGTGGCCGGGTTGCCGTCGGTCTGCCGGAACGCCTGGCGGCAACCGTTGACCCGGACCCGTAACGCCGAATATCCACCCGGCACCACGCCGTCGGTCCCGGCCGAGGTGCATCGGATCTCGGTGTCCTCGATCAGCGTGCCGACCACTCCGGACCGGATCACGATGGCGGCGCCGCCGCCGGTGCGTACCTTCACCCGCCGGATGGTCACGTTGTCGGCCGCCACCTCGATCGGGCGATCGACCGTCTGCCCCCAGAGGACGGCGCCGGGCTGGTCGAGCACCATCGGCGCGGCCCGGACCGGCTGTCCCGCCACGTTGAGCACGAGATAGCCGCTGGCGGCGAGGAGGGCGGCCGTGACGCCGAAGGTCCCGATGACGGTCGCGCGGCGCCGGTCGCGGTGTGGCTGGCGGACCAGACTCGCTGGCTCGATCGGAGGTCCGGCGTTGGTGTCGGTCACGGCTACCCCCCACGGGCGCGTCGCACACGGGCAGGGGCCACCGCTCGTGCGCGACGAGGCGCCCACCGCCGATTCGGCCGGTCCGCGCCGACTCCCCCCGAGCCGACACGATCGCGCGATCGAGACACCTTCCCAGCTCAGGAGGGGTGCGATTCCGATCGTCTCGATCTACTGGCCATGAATGAATACTACAAGCCGTGTTGAAGGGGTTACTATTCTCGATTCAGACGGATTGCGGACAGAAGTTGCGGCTCAGCGGTGTTGCTGCCGGGGCAGGACCACCTCGCGGAGCACCAACTGGATCGCGGCCACCGCCGGGATCGCCACCAGCGCGCCGATCACCCCGAACAGGGCCACCCCGAGCAGCGCCGCGACGATCGCCGCCACGTCGTTGACCTGCACGGACCGGCGCATCACCCGGGGATAGACGAGGTAGTTCTCCACCTGCTGGTAGATCAGGAAGAAGACCACGCAGGCGATCCCGGTCGGCACGTCGGTGGCGAAGCCGACCAGGCTGACCACCACCGCTCCGATGGTCGCGCCGATCTGTGGGATGAGGTCGCAGATCGCCACCACCACGGCGAGCGCGAACGGGTACGCCAGGCCGACGACGATGGCGAAGACGAAGGTGCTCACCCCAGCCAGCAGGGCGATGGCGAGGGCCCCCACCATGTAGGCGCCGACCTTGGCGAGGATCTCGTCGCCGATCAGCCGGACGCGGTCTCGCCGGGTCGCCGGGACCAGGCCGTAGCCGAGGTCGCGGAGCCGGTCGAAGGTGGCCATGAAGTAGATGGTCAGCACGATCACGGTGACGATGTTGAACACCGCGCCGAAGATGAACCCGGCGGCCCCGAAGACCCCGCCCAGGGCCCGGGTGATGTTCTCCGTCGTGGCCGCCGACTCGATCCTGCCCGCCAGGTCGTACTGGACGATCAGGTCGTTGACGGTGTCGTTGCGGCGCAGTTGGGTCACGTAGTCGGGCACCTGCCCGATCAGCTCACCGGTCTGGCTGACGATCGGCGGAACCAGCGCGTACACCGTGCCGGTGATGACCGCGAGCAGGGTCAGGGTCACCGCCGCGACGGCGAGGCCACGGGGCAGCCCCCAGGACCGCAGCCGGACCACCGCCGGGTGCAGCCCGATCGCCAGGAAGAGCGCGATGAAGACCAGCACCAGCACCGAGCCCGCGTTGCGGACCGCGAGGAAGATCGCGTACGCCAGCAGCACGCCCAGCCCACCGGTGAGCCCGACCAGGAACGGGCTGAGCCGGAGGGGTTGACCGGGCCGACCGAACCGACCCGTCCCGCCGTCACCCGAGCTGGGCGGAGCGGGGCTCGCACCGCTCTGCCCGGAGGTCGGCTCGGCGGTGCTGCGCGGATCGGCGGCCGGCTCGGGTGCGCCACCGGCGTGCCCGCCCTCTCCGCCGGCCGGTGGGGCGTCGCCGTCCACCGTCGACCGCGTGCTCTCCATCCGGACCTCCCCGACGCTACGCCTGCGCTGAGGTTACCGGCCGCCCTCAATGCCCATACGAGCGAAGGTAGACCATGATCAGGTAGCGCCCGGCCGGCTGTGACAGGCCAGACGCTACGTGATCATGAATGGGGAGATCTGGCGGCTACTCCGAGTCGACGGTGACCTTGTTCGACTTGCTGCCCTGGTCCTCGACCGTCGGCTTGCCGCTGCGCTTCCCGGAGTCGCCGGTGCTGGTGATCCGGGTCGGCATCGGTTCCCGGCCGCCGGTGCCCGGCACCGCGGCCACGGTCGGCTCGCCGTCGATGCTGCCGCCGTCGGCTCCGCCGGTCACCGGCTCGGTCACCCGGGGCGCCCCGGACTTCCCACCGCCTGTCGATCCGGCGTGCTGGTCGGCGGCAACCTGCTCGGCGGCGGCCTCGACGATCTGCTGCATGTCCGCCTCGGCCTGCGCCAACTGCTGCTCGGCCTGCTGGGCCGACTGCTCCGTACCGGTCAACCGGTCCTGCTCACCGGCGAGCTGGTCCCGCGCGGCGGCCAACTGCCGCTGGATCCGGTCGGACTCCTGGCGGGAGGCGACCGTCTCCTGGCGGATGTCGGCGAGCGCCTGCTGCGCCTCGGCGATCTCCTGCATCACCTCGGCCAACTGCTGCCGGCCGGCGGCCGCCTCCTGCTGGGTACTCGCCAGGTGCTGCTGCGTGGTCGCCAGGTGCTGCTGCGCGGTCGCCATGTACTCCTCGAACTGGCGGCGGGACGTCGAGGCCTGCTCGTCGGCCTGCCGCTGCAACTCGGCGAGGCGCTCCTCGGCCTCCCGCCGGATAACCACGGCATGCTCGTCGGCCTCCCGGCGCACCCGCTCGGCGTACTCGTCGGCCTCCAGGCGGACCCGGTCGGCGCCGCCCTCGATCTCCGCCCGGCGGGTCTCGTACGACTCCTCCAGCTCCGCCCGGCGTTGCTCGAACTGCTGCTCCAGCTCGGCCTGCCGCTCCTGGAACTGCTGCTCCAGCTCGGACTTGCGCTGGTTGAACTCGCGGTCGGCCCCGGCCCGGTAGGCGGCGAGTTCCTCCTCCAGCGCGGCCCGGCCGGCGGCGAGTTCCTGCTCGGCCGCGCTCCGCAGGGCGGCGATCTCCGCCTCTGCGGCGGTACGGCGCCGGTTCACCTCCTGCTCGACACCGGCCCGCCAGGCGCCCAGCTCCTGCTGCGTCTCCGCCCGCACCTTCTGGGCGTAGTCCTCGACCTCGGCCCGGGACTTGCGGACGTACTCCGCCGTCTCCTCGTTGATCCGGGTCGCCTCCTGCTGGGCCTTGGCGTGCGCCGCCTGCCCGGCCTCGCGGAGCTGGGTGGCCTCGTGCTTGGCCTTGGCGTGCAATCCCTGGCCGGCCTCGCGCAGCCGGGTGGCCTCCTGCTTGGCGATCTCGATCATGCGGTCGGCCTCCTGGCTCGCCGCATCGGTGAGCCGCTGCGCCTCCTGCTGGGCCTTGACGTGCGCCGCCTGCCCGGCCTCGCGCAGCCGGGTCGCCTCCTGCTGCGCGGCGTCGCGGAGCCGGTTGGCCTCGTGCTGGGCCGCGTGCCGCAGCCGCGCGGACTCCTGGCGCGCCCGCTCGACGACCTGCTGGCTCTCCCGCTCGGTCCGCTCGGTCAACTCCCGGGCCTGCTGGTTGGTCAGCTCGGTGAGCCGGTTCGCCTCCTGCTCGGCGGTGTCCCGGAGCTGCTTCGCCTCCTGCACGGCCTTCGCGTGCGCCGCCTGGCTGGCCTCGCGCAGCCGGTTCGCCTCCTCGGCGGCCCGGTTGCGCAGCTCGGAACCCTCCTGCTTGGCCTTCTCCAACGCGGCCTGCGCGGCCTCGCGGAGTCGGGTGGCCTCCTCGGCGGCGGCGGTGACGGCGGCGTCCGCCTCGGCCCGGCGGGCCGTGTTGACCTTCTCCTCCTCGGCGCGGCGGGCGGCGAGCGCGAGTTCGAAGTCGCGCAGCGCGTCGGCGGCCTGCGCCCGGGCGTCCTCGAGCACCTGCTCCGCCTCGGCCCGGCGGGCCTCGATCTCCTGGAGCGTGTCGCGGTGGATGATCTCGGCCTGTTCCTCGGCGAGCGTCAGGATCTGTTCGACCACCGGACCGAGATGCCGGAACGACGCCCGGTCGACCACGCCGACCTGCCGGCGTACCGCCGCGAGGTCGCGTTGCAGCACCTCGACCTGCCCGGCCAGATTGTGGATCTGGGTGTACGCGTGCTCACGCTGCGCCGCCAGGGTGGCGATCTCGTTCTCGGCGCGAGCGACGTATCGGTCCACCTGCCCCTTGTCGTAGCCCCGAAAGGCCGGCTCGAAGCTCGGCTCCGTAGCCACGTCCCCGTTCAGGGCAAACAGTTCCTCGCCGTGCGACATACTCCCATCCTCACACGCGGTGGCTGGTTCTGCGGCGATACCCGGCGGGGCTGATGGGACGAAGCTCACCGGTGGTGACATTGCCCGACCTATCGGGCCGTACGCCGGGCAGCACTCGGGGCCGTACCGGAACTTCCGGTACGGCCCCGGCCGTGCTGCTGCCCCGCAGTCCGACCCGCGAGCGTCCTCGGGTCAGCTCGCCGCGTCGGCGGGAACCCGCTCCTCCGCCTCGGCCTTCTCGGCGGTGGCCGCCTTCGGCGCCTCGGGCTTGGCGGCTGCCCCACCCACACCCGGCACGATGCCGGCCAGGCCGGAGAGCATCTGACCGAGCTGCGAGGTGACGGCGTCCTTCTGCCGGGTGAGGTCCTCGACCTCGCGGCGGGCGGCCTGCGTGGTCAGGTCGGCCTCGGTACGCGCCTCGGTGAGCAGGCGGTGCGCCTCGGCGCGGGCCTCGTTGAGGGTCTTGTCGGCGAGCGCCTTTGCCTTGTCGATGGTCTCGTTGGCGTTCCGCTCCGACTCCACCCGGCGGGCCTCGGCGCGCTGCTCGATCTCCTTGGCGCGGTCCTGCGCGGCCCGGGCCCGCTGCTCGGCCTCGGCGACCAGCTTCTGGGTCTGGGCGACCTGGGCGGCGTGCCGCTCCGACTCCTCGCGCTCGGCCTTCTCCCGGCGCTCGGCGAGCTGGAGCTCCAGCGCCTGGAGGTCCTTGTCGCGCTTGTCCCGGGCGTCGGTGAGCAGCTTGGTCGCCTCGGCGCGCTTCTCCTCGGCCTCCCGGGCCGCCTTGGCGCGCTGCTGGGTGATCTCCCGCTCGGCGGTGGCCCGGAGGGTGGCGACCTCCCGCTCGACGGTGGACTTCAGCTCGGCGACCTCGTGCGCGGTCACCGTACGAAGCTGCTTGGTCTCCCGCTCGGCGTCGGCGCGCAGGGTGTCCGCCTCCCGGCGGGCCTGCACCCGGACCTCGGCGGCCTCCCGCTCGGCAGCGGTGCGTACGCTGCCCGCCTCCCGCTCGGCGGAGGCCTTCATCGCGGCGGCCTCGGCGCGGGCCTTGTCGGTGATCTCCCGCGCCTCCAGCCGGGCGGCCGAGAGGATGCCCTCCGACTCGCGCTTGGCCTCGCCGCGGTGGTCGTTCGCCTGCTCCTCGGCGAGGCGCAGGATCTGCTCGACCCGGGTGCCCAGGCCGGAGAGGGTGGGGCGGTTGTTCTCCTCGAGCTGCTTGTTGGTGTCGGTGAGCTTCTGCTCGACCGACGCGAGCCGCTGCTCGGCCTGGCGGAGCCGACGCTGTGCGTCGTTCATCCGCTGCTCGGCCTCGGCACGGGACTGCTCGGACTGGTTCAGAGCGGCGTTCAACCGGCCCAGGTGGCTGTTGACCTGCTCACGGTCGTAGCCGCGCAGGGCAACCGTGAAGTCTGGCTGCGAGTTCGCGTTGTCGAAGAACGCGAGAGGGGAGGACTGCTGCTGGGGCATTGGGACATACTTGCAGACTTACCGGGGTGCTTCGCAAGGCCCGAGCCGTACTATCGCGCCCAGTTCACAAGGTCAACTCAACCCGCCGGACGGCGGTGCTCTTTGCCGGATCTACTGTGCTCGAAGCACCTCCGGACGGTGGTGTCGGGGTCGGTTCCAGACAACCCAGGCGCAGGTGCACCCGGGTGGTGCCGACCTCGGCGAACTCGCCGATGTGCTGCGGCCCGGATCCGGTGCGGTCATCGTCCCGCCAGCCGGGCCACGATCGGGGCGGCGGCGTCCAGGTTGCCACCGAGGTGCAGATAGCTGACCCCGTACCGGTCGCGGAGCGCGAGGAGCTTGTCGACGCACTCGTCCACGCTGCCGTGCAGCACCGCCGGCGAGTTGGCCAGCGCGGCCGGGTCGACTCCTCGGGCGTGACTGGACGAGGCGCGGTGCGCGACGCCCCGGTGCACCACCCGCACGTCGAACATCCGGGACTGGAACTCCAGGTCGGCCGGGTTCCGCCCGGCGGCCGTCGCGGCGTCCCGGGCCCAGGCCACCTTCCGGGCGAAGCGCTCCGGACTCATCTCGGCGACCGCGGCCAGCGGGTCGACGTCCGGGGCGAGCCGCGGGTTGATCCCGACGATGTCGGCGCACCGGCCGGCGAGTTCGAGGACCCGCCGGCTGCCGCCGCCGACCAGTAGCGGGGGATGGGGGCGCTGCACCGGCTCCGGCAGCCCGAGCAGTCCGCTGATCCGGTAGTGCCGGCCGGTGAAGTCGACCGGCCTGTCACCGAAGAGCCGGAGCAGGATCTCGATCGACTCGGCGAGCCGCCCGACGCGTACCGCCGGGGGGTCGAACGGCAGCCCGGCCGCGTCGTGGTCGTCGCGCAGCCAGCCGGCGCCGAGGCCGATCTCCACCCGGCCGCCGGAGAAGACGTCGAGGTTTGCCAGCGCCTTGTGCAGGAGTACCGGATGCCGGAAGTCGTTGCAGAAGACCATGCCCAGCACCCGGAGCCGGGTGGTGGCCTCGGCGGCCACCGTCATCGCCACCAGCGGGTCCATCGCCCAGCCGCCGGTGAAGTGGTCGGAGACCGAGACGGAGTCGAAACCGAGGTCCTCGATCCGGCGGATCTCGTCGCGCCACCGCGCCGCCGGCCGGTCCAGCCCGGGCATCGCGGCGGTGAACCGGAACGGGCGTACCCGGACGGGAGCGGCCCCGGCCGGGACGGCGGACGACCCGGTACGCGGGGCCGGCGCCGCCGGGACGGCGGCGGGCGCGAGGGGCTGCGCGGGCGGCATCGCCCGACTCTATTGGTCGCGGCGGCGCCGCACCCGGCGTTCCCGGCCGGCTACCGGGGCGAAGTCGGATTGTCGACACGGGCCCCGGCCCGACCGGACGGCGCATTCCGGGCCGCCGGCTCGCGGCCTACCGTGACCGCTGCGCAGACCCGGCGTGATCCGCTGGGCACAGACCTACCGGGAGCTACCGCAGGAGGCCGCAGTGACGGTGCTGCACTTCGACTCGCCGATGTCCGACGACGAGCGTCGGGCACGGCTCTTCGCCGGGGACCTGTTCGTCTACTCGCCGACGCCGCACTCGATGGCGCTGGTCGCCTTCGCACGGCAGATGACCGAGACCGCGTTCGCGCCGCACTTCCCGCCGGAGGCCCAGCACCACCTGGCCGGCCCGGACTACGTCTCGGTGCTGGCCGAGCTGAAGCCCAGCTTCATCAACCACCCGCGCAGCGCCGAACTCGTCCGGGGGCTCCTCGCCGACCTCGGCGCCGACCCGGTGCAGACCTACTTCGACGTGCCCCGGCTGCGCTCGATGACCAGTGAGTACCTCAACGCGGGGCTGACGCTCCAGTTCGAGTCGCACCGGGACACCTGGTTCTCCGCACCGATGTCCCAGCTCAACTTCTGGATCCCGGTGTACGACGTGACCGAGGCCAACGTGATGGCCTTCCACCCGAGATACTTCGACACCGGGGTGCGGAACAGTTCCAGGGACTACAACTACGCGCAGTGGGTGGCGAACGGCCGGACCGCCGCCGCCGCACAGGTGAACGCCGAGACCCGCCGGCAGCCCGGGCTGGAACAGGAGCTGGAGCGGGAGCCCGACCTGCGGGTGATCACGCCGCCCGGCGGGGTGCTGGTCTTCTCCGGCGCCCAGCTACACACCACCGTGCCGAACACCTCCGGCCGGACCCGGTTCTCCATCGACTTCCGCGCGGTCAACCTGCACGACGTGCGGGCCCGGGCCGGTGCCCGCAACGTCGACTCGGAGTGCACCGGCACCACGCTGGGCGACTTCCGCCGGGCCACCGACCTGGCGCCGCTGCCGGCCGAGCTGGTCGAGTCGTACGACACCGTGCCGGCCTGAGCCGGCGCCGGCCGACCCGGGTCAGGTGGCGGCGGGTTCGACCAGTTCCACCAGTACGCCGCCGGCGTCCCGGGGATGCACGAAGTTGACCCGGGAGCCGGCGGTACCGCGTTTCGGTGTCTCGTAGAGCACCCGTACGCCCCGGTCGCGCAGGGCCGCGCAGGCGGCGTCGACGTCCGCCACCCGGTACGCGACCTGTTGCACCCCCGGCCCGCTGCGGTCCAGGAACTTCGCGATGGTGGAGTCCGGGGTCAGCGGGGCGAGCAGTTGCACGCAACCGCCGGCCGGCGTCGGGCCGACCCGGAGCATCGCCTCCCGGACCCCCTGCTCGGGGTTGGTCTCGGTGTGCACGCAGCGCATCCCGAAGACCCGCTGGTAGAACTCGATCGCCACGTCCAGGTCCGGCACGGCCACCCCGACGTGATCGATGCCGAGCAGGCCGATGCCTGTGAGATAGTCGGCAGCGGGGGCATCCGGGTTGTCGTCGTCCACCAGGCTAGTCTGACCTAACCGACGTTAAGGCGCTCCCTCAGGTCCCCCGGAGGCGACAGTTCCCATGGCATCCGTGATCGTCAACGGCGCCCGTACCCCGATGGGTCGGCTGCTCGGCAACCTCAAGGGCTTCCCGGCGACCAAGCTCGGCGGCATCGCCATCCGGGCCGCCCTGGAGCGCTCCGGGGTCCCCGCCGACCAGGTGCAGTACGTGATCATGGGGCAGGTGCTCCAGGCCGGCGCCGGGCAGATCCCGGCCCGGCAGGCGGCGGTGGAGGCGGGCATCCCGATGTCCGTACCGGCGCTCACGATCAACAAGGTCTGCCTCTCCGGCCTGGACGCGATCGCCCTGGCCGACCAGCTCATCCGGGCCGGCGAGTTCGACATCGTGGTGGCCGGCGGCATGGAGTCGATGACCAACGCTCCGCATCTGCTGCTCGGTCAGCGGGCCGGCTACAAGTACGGCGACGTGACCGTGCGGGACCACATGGCGCTGGACGGCCTCACCGACCCGTGGGACTGCTGCGCGATGGGCGAGTCCACCGAGCGGCACAACGCCCGGCACGCGATCAGCCGGGCCGAGCAGGACGCCTTCGCCGCGGCCAGCCACCAGCGGGCCGCCGCCGCGCAGAAGAACGGCGCGTTCGCCGAGGAGATCGTCCCGGTGACGGTGCCGCAGCGCAGGGGCGACCCGTTGGTGATCAGCGAGGACGAGGGCGTACGCCCGGACACCACGGCCGAGTCGCTGGCCCGGCTGCGCCCGGCGTTCACCCCGGACGGGACGATCACGGCCGGCACTTCCTCGCCGATCTCCGACGGTGCCTGTGCCGTGCTGGTGATGAGCAAGGCGAAGGCGAAGGCGCTGGGGCTGACCTGGCTGGCCGAGATCGGCGCGCACGGCAACGTCGCCGGTCCGGACAACTCGCTGCACTCGCAGCCGGCGAACGCGATCGCGCACGCGCTGCGTAAGGCCGGGCTCGGCGTCGGCGACCTCGACCTGATCGAGATCAACGAGGCGTTCGCGCAGGTGGGCATCAAGTCGACCCGGGACCTCGGTGTCTCCGACGAGATCGTCAACGTCAACGGCGGCGCGATCGCGCTGGGCCACCCGATCGGGATGTCCGGGGCCCGCCTGGTGCTCACCCTGGCGATGGAGTTGCGCCGCCGGGGCGGCGGTACGGGCGCGGCGGCGCTCTGCGGCGGCGGTGGCCAGGGCGACGCGCTGATCGTGCACGTGCCGGGACAGGCCGGCGGGCGGGAGTGACCGCAGCGTCGGCCGGGGACCGGCCCGCGCCGCAACCGGCCGGGCCGCAGCAGCCGGCGCCGGATCCGGCGGGACGGCGGTCGGCGGAGCCGCAGCAGTCGGGACAGTGGTCGGCGGAGCCGCGCCGGGCGGGGCAGCAGCCGGCCGGCCCGGCCGGGTCGGTGCGGCGCAGCCGGGACGTGCCGATGCTGGTGGACCGGGCCCGACAGGGGGATCCCCGGGCGGTGGCCCGGCTGATCACCCTGGTCGAGTCCGGTGACGAACTGCTGCCGCAGGTCGCGGCGGCACTCGCGCCGTACACCGGGCGGGCCCAGGTGATCGGGCTGACCGGGTCGCCCGGGGTGGGGAAGTCGACCACCACCAACGAACTGGTCCGGGCGCTGCGGGCCCGGGACCACCGGGTCGGGGTGCTCGCGGTCGATCCGTCCAGCCCGTTCACCGGCGGGGCGATCCTCGGCGACCGGGTCCGGATGCAGGACCATGCCACCGACCCCGGCGTCTACATCCGGTCCATGTCCAGCCGGGGGCACCTGGGCGGGCTGGCGGCGGCCACCCCGCAGGCGGTCCGGGTGCTGGAGGGGGCCGGCTGCGACGTCGTACTGGTGGAGACCGTCGGCGTCGGCCAGGCCGAGGTGGAGGTGGCTTCGCTGGCCGACACCACCCTGGTGCTGCTGGCGCCGGGGATGGGCGACGCGATCCAGGCGGTCAAGGCCGGCATCCTGGAGATCGCCGACGTGTTCGTGGTGAACAAGGCCGACCGGGACGGCGCCGACGCCACCGTGCGGGACATCAACGGCATGATCGCGCTGGGCGAGCGCGGCCCCGGGCAGTGGCGACCGCGCGTGGTGCGTGCGGTGGCGTCCCGGGGCGAGGGGATCGACGACCTGGTCACGGCGGTGGAGAAGCACCACGGCTGGCTGGTCGAGCACGGCGAGCTGCGCCGCCGGCGGGAGGTGCGGGCCGCCGCCGAGGTCGAGGCGATCGCGCTGGGCACCCTCCGGGACCGGATCGGCTCGCTCCGCGCGGGTACGTCGCTCGCGGCGCTCGCCGCCCGGGTGGCCGACGGCTCGCTCGACCCGTACGCGGCAGCCGGTGAGCTGCTGGACCAGCTCGGCCGGGCCACCGGCTGACGGCACTGGCGGTCAGGGGTGCAGGGCGGCACCCTTCAGCACCTTGTCGACGGCGTTCTTCGGCCCGTGCACGGCCAGCCCCACCAGGTCGAGATGGTCCCGCCCGACCGCCCGGACGGCGGCCCGGTTGTCCCGGTCGTTGCCGGTGCCGAAGAGCTGCTCGGTGAAGACGGCGACCCGCATCCCCCGGTCGACGGCCCGCCGGTGCGCGCCGACCAGGACGTCCCGGTCGCCGGTGAAGACCAGCACCGGCTGGCGGAACATCGGTAGGTAGCGGGTGCCGTCGGCGTCCAGGTAGTCGGCGCCGAGCAACTCCGGCTCCGCCCCGGCGACACCGCTGGTCAGGAACGCCGTGACGTTGAGCCGTTGCCAGGTCGCGAGGTCGTCCCGGAGCACTATGGCGATCTTGGTATCGAAGCGGACCCGGGCCGGCTCCGGTCCGGCCGTCGGGGCGGCTGCGGTCATCGAGGATCCTCCTTGGTCGGTCGGTCGGACCGATCCTGTCCCGGTTCCGCCGGCCGGTCTTGTACGTTCCTCGCACCCGCCCGGCCCGGTCGCCGCCGGTCGGGTACCCGGTCGCCGTGCGCCACGCCACCCGTCGGCGGCTCGCGGGCCAGACTCGACAGAGCCGAGAATGTGTCAGTTCCGCCGCTGGTTCGCCCACGGCGGATAGGCTCCGTCAACGCCGACGGCGCCGTGCAGGCCGTCGAGACCAGGGGAGAGAGACGAGAATGACCGAGGTTCAGAACGATTCCGGCCAGGCCCCGGAGACCGCACCGGCGGCGGCGCCGAGGGGCGGCACCGAAGTGTCCGAAGAGGTCATCGAGAAGATCGCCGGTACGGCGGCCCGCTCGGTGCCCGGCGTCGCCGATCTCGGTGGCGACGTCGCCCGGTTCTTCAACAGCGTGCTGGACAAGGTCGGCCTGGACGAGGTGGGTGACGCCGGGCGGGGCGTCTCGGCCGAGGTGAAGGGGACCAGCGCGACCATCAAGATCGTGCTGGTGATCGAGGC
Source organism: Plantactinospora sp. KLBMP9567 (assembly GCF_033446045.1). Classification (NCBI taxonomy): domain Bacteria; kingdom Bacillati; phylum Actinomycetota; class Actinomycetes; order Micromonosporales; family Micromonosporaceae; genus Plantactinospora; species Plantactinospora sp. KLBMP9567. The sequence goes on from NZ_JAWQRR010000009.1 coordinate 116,516, forward strand.
CGGTCACGTCGTACAGGAGGTGACCGAGGCGGTCCGGGCGAAGGTCATCGAGGCGGTGGAGAAGTACGGCCTGACGGTCGCCGAGGTGAACGTCAAGGTGGACGACATCGAGCTGGACAACCCGGCGGCCGCCGGGGCCTGACCACGCGGTGGGTAGCGCCCGACCGTGCGGCCGGGCCGGTGCCCGACTCCCGGTCGCGCGGGTCCGGCCGGGACCGCGGTCTCGCTCGGCATGACCGGCTGACCGGCCGCAATCGCCGTGATCAGGGATCTTCCGCCCGGAATCGCGCCCGCCTCGGTGCCGGAAGATCCCTCGATCGCGGGTTACCGCAGCCTTGATCGCGGGCTACCTTAGCGATCGTTCAGGGTCCCCTCTACACTCGGGCTCAGTCGAGGAGCGCGAGGAGGCCCCCTGCGATGAACGCCGAGGAGATCGCCGCCGGTCGAGCCCGCTGGCAGGCCCGGTACGACGCGGCACGCAAGCGGGAGGCGGACTTCACCACCCTCTCCGGGATGCCCGTCGACCCGGTCTACGGCCCACCCGAGGGGAGCGCCGACCCACGGTTCGCCCGGATCGGCTGGCCGGGCGAATACCCGTACACCCGGGGGTTGTATCCGACCGGCTACCGGGGGCGGACCTGGACGATCCGGCAGTTCGCCGGCTTCGGCAACGCCCGGCAGACCAACGAGCGCTACCGGATGATCCTCGGCGCGGGTGGCGGCGGGCTCTCCGTCGCCTTCGACATGCCGACCCTGATGGGCCGGGACTCCGACGACCCGCAGGCGCTCGGCGAGGTCGGGCACTGCGGCGTCGCCATCGACTCGGCCGCCGACATGGAGGTGCTCTTCGACGGCATCGACCTGGCCGCCGTCACCACCTCGATGACCATCTCCGGGCCGGCGGTGCCGGTCTTCTGCATGTACCTGGTCGCCGCCGAGCGGCAGGGCGCGGACATCTCCACGCTGGACGGCACCCTCCAGACGGACATCTTCAAGGAGTACATCGCGCAGAAGGAGTGGCTCTTCGACCCCGAGCCGCACCTGCGGCTGATCGCCGACCTGATGGAGTACTGCGCCCGGGAGATCCCGCGCTACAAGCCGCTGTCGGTCTCCGGCTACCACATCCGGGAGGCCGGGTCGACCGCCGCGCAGGAGTTGGCGTACACCCTGGCGGACGGGTTCGGATACGTCGAGCTGGGGCTGAGCCGGGGGCTGGACGTCAACCTCTTCGCGCCCGGGCTGAGCTTCTTCTTCGACTCGCACGTCGACTTCTTCGAGGAGATCGCCAAGTTCCGGGCCGCCCGCCGGATCTGGGCCCGCTGGCTGCGCGAGGTGTACGGCGCCACCGACGAGCGGGCACTCTGGCTGCGCTTCCACACCCAGACCGCCGGGGTGTCGCTGACCGCCCAGCAGCCGGTCAACAACGTGGTGCGTACCGCCGTCGAGGCGCTGGCCGCGGTGCTCGGCGGCACCAACTCGCTGCACACCAACGCGCTGGACGAGACCCTCGCGCTGCCCACCGACTCGTCGGCGGAGATCGCGTTGCGTACCCAGCAGGTGCTGATGGAGGAGACCGGGGTCGTGAACGTGGCCGACCCGCTCGGCGGCTCCTGGTACGTGGAGGCGCTGACCGACAAGATCGAGGCGGAGGCGGAGGAGATCTTCGCCCGGATCCGGCAACTCGGCGGCGACGGCCCGCACCCGATCGGCCCGATGACCTCCGGCATCCTGCGCGGCATCGAGGACGGCTGGTTCACCGGCCAGATCGCCGAGTCGGCCTTCGTCTACCAGCAGGCGCTGGAGAAGGGCGACAAGAAGATCGTCGGCGTCAACTGCCACACCGGTACGGTCGCCAAGGAGCTGGAGATCCTGCGGGTCTCGCACGAGGTGGAGCTGGAGCAGCGGCGGATGCTCGCCGACCGCAAGGCCGGCCGGGACGCGCGCGCGGTCACCGAGGCGCTGACCCGGATGGTCGAGGTCGCCCGGACCGACGGGAACCTCATCCCGCCGATGCTGGCCGCGGTACGCGCCGAGGCCACCCTCGGGGAGATCTGCGACGCGCTCCGCGCCGAGTGGGGTGTCTACCGCGAACCGGCCCGGTTCTGATTCGCCGGGTTGGCATCTGTCGGGCAGCGGCGGTTGGGCGGGGTTCGCGACGCCGCGTGCGAGACTAGGGAACCATGAGCGACCCACGGATCACCTCGTCGATCTTCACCCGCGGCGCGGTCGACCTCGGCGCGCTGCGCGCCGCACAGACACCCGCGAAGCCGGCGGCAGCAGCCACCCCGCAGGCCGGTCCCGGCGTCCCCGGCGGGACGCCGCCGAGCACACCTCCCGGGAGCGGAGGTGGAGTCGCGGTGATCGACGTCACCGAAGCCACGTTCCAGTCCGAGGTGCTGGAACGCTCCCTCACCACCCCAGTGGTGATCGACTTTTGGGCCGAGTGGTGCGAGCCCTGCAAGCAGCTCTCCCCGGTGCTGGAACGGCTGGCCGTCGAGGGCGCCGGTGCCTGGGTGCTGGCCAAGGTCGACGTCGACGCCAACCAGCGGCTCGCGCAGATGTTCCGGGTGCAGAGCATCCCGATGGTCTACGCGGTGGTGGGCGGCCAGCCGGTCGACGCCTTCGCCGGAGTGGTGCCCGAGGCGCAGTTGCGGCAGTGGATCGGCGCCGTACTCAAGGCCGGCGGGGTCTCGGTCGAGGCACCGGAGGACCCCCGGCTCAGCGAGGCCGACGAGGCACTGATCAGCGGCGACCTGGACGCGGCCGAGCGGGCGTACAAGAAGATCCTCTCGGACGCGCCGTCGGACACGGCGGCCGAGGCAGGTCTGGCGCACGTCGCGCTGGCCCGCCGGGTGAGCGGTGCGGACCCGGCGGCGGCGCTGGCCGCGGCCGAGGCGGGCCCCGACGACGTACCGGCACAGTTGCTCGCCGCCGACATCGAGGTGCTCAGCGGTCAGGCCGAGCAGGCGTACGCCCGGCTGGTCGACCTGGTCCGTCGGACGGCCGGCGATGACCGGGAGGCGGCCCGGCAGCACCTGGTGTCCCTGTTCACCATCGCCGGTCCGGACGATCCTGCGGTGGCCAGCGCCCGGAGGGCGCTCTCACGTGCGCTCTTCTAGACAATAGGCAGTACGAGCGCGCGTGCCGGCCTGGCAGCCGCGATACCGGACGGGAGCACAGTATGCGCCGGATCGCCGTCCTGGACGCCCCGTCCAACCTGGGCCTGCGTCCGCCGACCCCCACGTCGGTGCCGGGCTGCGCCAAGGCACCGGGCGCGCTGCGTGACCACGACCTGATCGCCCGGCTCGCGGCCCGGGACGCCGGCTGTCTCACCCCGCCCCGGTACGACCCAGGCGACTGGCGTCCCGGGGACGGGGTGTGCCACGCCGGCTCGATCGCGCACTACTCGATGGAGCTGGCCGAGCGGATCGGCGGCATCATCGACCAGGGCGAGTTCCCGCTGGTGCTCGGGGGGGACTGCTCGATCCTGCTCGGCTCGGCGCTCGCCATGCACCGGCTGGGCGAGGCGGTCGGCGGCCGGATCGGCCTGGTCTTCGTGGACGGCCACTCCGACTTCCGGCACCCGGGCAACGCCTCCTACGTGGGTGCGGCGGCAGGTGAGGACCTGGCCCTGGTCACCGGGCGGGGCCAGGCCGATCTGGCGGCGATCGAGGGGCGCCGGCCGTACTTCCGGGACATCGACGTGGTGGTGCTCGGCATCCGCGCCCACGACGAGTACCGGCTCGACCTCCAGGCGGCCGGCATCGTCACCCGGCCGGTGCCGGCGCTGCGGGTCGAGGGGGCGTCCCGGACCGCCCAGTGGGCGCACGACCAGTTGACCGACTGCGCCGGCTACTGGGTCCACGTCGACGTCGACGTGCTCGATCCGGCGGTGATGCCCGCGGTGGACGCGCCGGACCCGGGCGGGATCGCCTTCGCCGAGCTGGAACTGCTGCTGGCCGGGCTGGTGGACACCCCGCACTGCCTGGGAGTGGAGATCACCGTCTTCGACCCTGACTACGACCCGGAGGGGACCTACGCGGCCGAGATCGTCGACACGCTGGTCGCCGGCCTGGCCCCGGTCGCCGCGCCCGAGGCGGTGCCGCCCCGGCTGACCCCGGGCCGACCGACCACCCCCGGCCTGGGCCCGACCGTCCCGGGGCCTCGTACCGTTTCCCCCGTCATGCCGACGGCGCCTTCCCCCACCCTGCCGACGGCGCCGGCCACCGCCCGCCGGGGAGTACCGGCGGTGGAATTTCCCGCCTTCTCCCGGCCCTCCCCGGCCGCGACGGCGCTCGGTGCGGTACCGGTACCGGAGGCGGCCGAGCCTGCCGAGTCGCCGGTTGCCGGGTCGGCCGGTACGCCCCTCGGTGAGTCGGATGGTCCGCCGGACGCGCGGGCGGGACGGGACGAGTTCGGCACCGACCTCGAGCCGGAGGATCGTGCGGCGGTTCGATCGGCTGCGGACCCCATGCAGAGTGCCGGGTCGAACGGCGCCAACCGACGCCGGTCTGAGGTACCCGATCTGTCCGCTCGCTGGTCGGAGCCGGTCGGCCCACCCGCTTCGGCCGGTCCGGGCCGGCTTCGCCGCAGCCCGTCACCTCCGGTCGAGGAGTCGGCCGCCGAGGCTTCGCCGAGCCCTGGTCCGGCCGACGATGGGTCCGCAGCGCCGGGTGAGGCGCCGACCCGTGACCCAGGGCCGGGGTCGGCGGCGGAGATCGCCTGAGATCGACGGCTCACCATTGGCTGGCCACATGGCCGGTCACCTCGCCGGCCCGTCGATGGGCGCTGAGCGCCGGGCCGGGCTTATCCGGCCGTCCGACTGTCGAGCTGGGTGCACAGACGGGGCACCGGAACGCTGCTGGTCACAGTGCTGCCAGCCGGCACTGCCGGCCGCGGCGGCCGGCCGAGACCCTGCGCGGGATCCGGTGCTGGTCTGCCGGGGCCCGAGAGGTGTGCCGGGGCCCGAGATTGTGCCGGGTTGCCGAGGCCTCGCGCGGGATCCGGTGCTGGTCTGCCGGGGCCCGAGAGGTGTGCCGGGTCGCCGAGACCGTCCAGGGCTGCCGGGTGGTGTGCGTGGGCGCATAAGCGGGGCAGCTCGACAGTCTCGTGATCCGAGGCCGGTCGGGAGTCGCCGGCAGCGGGCCGGCACTCGGGCGCTCCGGTTGACAGGAACTGGCTATGCTAACTAGCTTCTATGCTGTGGAAGATAGCAAGCCGTCCCGTCCGGGGAAAGCTTGGCACAGGTCGCGCGGTGCCTAGGGTCGGACTCTCCACCACGGCCGTGGTCAGCGCGGCGATCCAGGTGATCGACGAGCAGGGCGTCGATGCCCTGACCCTGGCGGCTGTCGCCGCACGCACCGGAGTCGCTCCGCCCTCGCTCTACAAGCACGTCGCCGGCCTCGCCGAGCTGCGCACCCTGGTCGGGATCCGGGTGATCACCGAGATGACCGACCGGTCCGTGGCGGCCGTGCTGGGCCGCAGCGGCGACGAGGCGGTGGCGGTGCTGCTGCGCACCTACCGCGACTACGTCCGGGAGTACCCGGCCCGGTACGCCGCGATGCCGGCCGATCCACTGCACGATCCGGCCATGGTCGAGGCCGGTACCCGGATGTTGCAGGTCTTCCTCGCCACGCTGCGCGAGTACGGGCTCACCGACTCGGCGGCGATTCACGCCACCCGGTGCGGCCGGGCCATCGCGCACGGATTCGCCTCGCTGGAGGCCAGCGGCGGCTTCGGGCTGTCGGAAGATCTGGACGAGACGTACGAGCAACTGATCGCGATGTACGTCGCCAGTCTGCCGCGTCGCTGACTCCGCCGCGTCGCTGACTTTTGGCTGATCGCGCCCGGGCAACCGGGGCAGCGGAGCCGATCTGGTTCCGGTAATGTGCCCGAACGTTCACCTTTCCTGAGAAAGTCCTGAGAGGAATAGACCATGTCCACAACCGCCGCCGGTCCGGCCGTCGGGCAGAAGTCCTGGCTCGTCGCGGTGCTGCTCTGCCTCTTCCTCGGCACCATCGGCGTGCACCGGTTCTACGTCGGCAAGATCGGCACCGGCATCCTGATGATCCTGACGTTCGGCGGGTTCGGCATCTGGACGCTGATCGACCTGATCATGATCCTGGTCGGCAAGTTCAACGACAAGCAGGGCCTGGCGCTCGCCCGCTGAGGCGACCCGCACCGACGGCCGGGGCGGTCCGGGGACAGATCCCCGTCGACCGCCCCGGCCGGCGCGTTTGCGCAGGCCGCGCTCTTGTGCTCAGCCGAGGCCGCGGAGGAACTTCTCGGCGATCGGCACGGCGGTCGCCGTACTCGACCCGCCCTTCTCGACGAAGACCGCGAACGCGACATCCCCCTGCCAGCCCACGAACCAGGCGTGGGTGTGCGCCGGGTTGTCGTCGTACTCGGCGGTGCCGGTCTTGCCGTACACCGGGTCGCCCGGTACGTCGGCCAGCGCGCTGCCGGTCCCCCTGGTGACCACCTCGCGCATCATCGTGCGAAGCGGCTCGACCGAGCCGGCCTTCAGCTGCGGGCCGGGCGGCGCGGGCTCACCCGGTGCCGGCTCCAGCACCAGCTTCGGCTGTTGCCACTGGCCACGGGCGACCCCGGCGGTCGCCGCGGCCATCGCCAGCGGGCTGACCACGGTGGTGCCCTGGCCGAAGGCGGCCGCCGCCCGCTCGGCCGCCGACCCGCCCGCCGACACCTTGCCGCTGAACGCGTCGATCCCGAGCTTCCAGTCGGCCTCCAGCCCCAGGCTCCGGCCGGCGTTCGCCAGCCCGTCCGGCCCCAGCTTCGGGGCCAGCGCGGCGAACGCGGTGTTGCAGGAGCGGGCGAAGTCGGTCCGGAACGGCACCGTGCCGAGGGCGAAGTTGTCGGAGTTCTTGAACGAACGGCCGTCCACGGTGAACGTCTTCGGGCAGGCGACCGGCCCGTCCAGGCTGACCGCCCCGATGTCGAGCAGGCCGAGCGCGCTGACCATCTTGAAGGTCGAGCCCGGCGGGACCTGGGCGGTGAAGGCCAGGTTCTCGGCGCTGCCGCCGTTCGCCGCGGCGAGTACCGCGCCGTCGCCGATCCGTACCGCGACCAGGGCGGCCCGCTGCCGGGACCCGCGCACGGCGTCGTCGGCGGCGTTCTGCGTCGGCACGTCGAGAGTGGTCTTCAGGGGTACGCCGGCCTGCGGCTCGCGCCGGAACACCTCGGTACCGGTCGGCGTGACCGTGCCGTCCGGACGCTTGCTGGCGATGATCACGCTCAGTCCGACCCCGCCACGCAACTGCTTGTCGTACCGACCCTGTAGGCCGCCGTGGCCGACCAGGTCACCGGACTCGAAGAGCCCGGGGTTGGCAGCCATGTCGTCGGCCAGCACCGGGTCGACCGAGCCGAGCAGCGCCCGGGCGAAGTCCCGGGTCGGCGCGAGTTCGCGCTGTTCGTCGCGGAACTTCGTGCCCGGCAGGTCGTAGATGCGTGGTTTGATCTGGAGGTACGCCTCCCGGCGCAGGGTCACCACGTCGACGAAGGCGTCCGGTTTCGCCTCCCGCATCCGGGTCGGCAGGTCGGTCAGGTCGACCGGCGGGGTGATCGGCGGCCGGATCGCCTTGAACGCCGCGTCGAGCTGCCGCACCAGGCCGGGTACGTCGGTCACCTCGCTGGGCTGTACACCGACGAGTACCACCGGCCGGGGCGACACGACGGGCTTGCCGGCCCCGTCGGTCACTGCCGCGCGCCGGGCGGGAAGCCGGCGCACGGCCAGCTCGTCGCCGCGGGTCAGGCGCGGCTCGACGACCCTCGGTTCCCAGATCACCTGCCACTCGTCGTCCTCACCACGCTTGAGGTGGATCTCCGACGGGTACGTCCAGTGCGTGTCACCAGGCAATGTCCAGTCGACCCGTACCGTCGCGGTCGCGCTGTCTTCTGTGATCTTCGCCTCGCCCTCCCGGCGGAGCTTCGGCGGCGTCTTGGCCAGTTCGCCGGAGAGCTGCTTGATCTCCTCGGCCACCTCGTCGGCCGGTACCCGATCACCCGCCGGGTTGCGGAATCCGACCTTGTTGAGATCGCCACCGAGCCAACCGGTCAGGAACGTGTCGACCGCGCGGTCCGGGCCGTCCGAGTCCGAGCATCCGGCCAGGGCCCCGGCGGCGAGCAGCACGCCGGTCAGCACGGCGGCCGTCCCCCGACGGGTGGTTTGTCGGGACAGCGGGCGTTGGGACGGGTTCGGGAAGCGCATGCCGCGATTACCTTCCAGGTCGGCGCACCGCCGGAGGTTGCTCCGGCAGCAGACCGACGGTAGTACGCGGTGCCGAATCGCGGCTGCCCCGGTGCTGCCCGCGAGGTTTGCGCCACGCCCACTTCGGGCGCTCCGGTGCTGGTCAGAGCAGGTATGGCCGTCCGCTCCGGTCCGGATCGCGGGTCCGGCGGGGCGGATCGGGTGATGGCCGAGCGTGCGTGGGTACTCCGACGCGGGCGTGTCGGGCGTCCGCAACGGATGAAAGGACAGATCCCAGATCCGACATCCGGCCGCCGGTCCACCGGCAGAGAGGCTTATCGGTAGGGCCTAGTCTGGGGCGGAGAGTGACCCACGGCGTGGTGGGTCGAGGGGAGTGGCACGATGGACCGGCGTCCGGCGATCACACCGGAACCCGTTCTCCGGCCGGCGAATGCCAGCCGAGACGACAGCTACGACGCGGCGATCGACGACGACGGGGCGGGCTCTGGACTCGCCTCCGGCGCGACCGGCGTGCCGGGGGCCAGCATCGACACTCTCTACGATCTCGGACTGCCCCCGGAGGCCCTCGTCGACGACGTCGAGGACGCGGATCTGGACGAACCGGTACCGAACGCCGAGCGGCTGGTCGCCCAGGCGGTGGCGCTGGCCGGCGACGACCACGATGCGGCCACGCTCGTCGACCGGTTCTGGCGGTTCGCCCCGGACGAGGAGCTGATCGGCTTCACCCCGGCGGAGATGCTCGCCGCCGCGAAGGCACACCGGGAACTCGCCCAGCAGCGGGTGCCGGGCGAACTCAAGCTGCGGATCCACGAGCCGGACGAGGAGCAGCAGCACACCGTAATTGAGATAGTTACGGATGATATGCCGTTTTTGGTGGACTCCATTACGGCGCTGCTGACCGGGCACCACCTCGACGTGCACATGCTGGTGCACCCGCTGGTGGTGGTCCGACGTGAGCCACTCGGGAGGTTGACCGAGGTCGCCGCCGACGTCGAACCGGACGACGCGATCGACGGTGACATCGTCGAGAGTTGGATGAGAATCGAGATCGATCCGGTACGCGGCGCAGCGGACCGGGACCGATTGCGCGCCGAGTTGCAGCGGGTGCTCACCGACGTACGCGAGGCGGTGGAGGACTGGCCCAAGATGCGGCAGCGCGCCCTCTCCCTTGCCGACGAACTGGCCGCCGCACGCACCTCGGAGAACCGCCCACCCGTACCCGAAAAGGACATCACCGACTCGGTGGAGCTGCTCCGCTGGCTGGCGCACGAGCACTTCACCTTCCTCGGCTACCGCGAGTACCGGTTGGTCGACGCCGAGAACGGTCCGGCGCTGGAGGCGATCCTCGGCACCGGGCTGGGCATCCTGCGCCAGGACTCCACCACGCCCCGGGCCCTCTCCTCGATGACCCCCGAGGCGCACCAGAAGGTGACCGAGAAGCGCCTGCTCATCATCACCAAGGCCAACTCCCGGGCCACGGTGCACCGGTCGGCCTATCTGGACTACATCGGTTTCAAGGTGTTCGACGAGCGCGGTGAGGTGGTGGGGGAGCGCCGTTTCCTCGGCCTGCTCGCCACGGCGGCGTACCGGACCAGCGTCCGCGAGCTGCCGGTGGTCCGGCGCAAGGTCGCCGAGGTGCTGGACCGGTCCGGGCTCAGCCCGCGCAGCCACTCCGGCAAGGACCTGTTGCAGATCCTGGAGACCTATCCCCGGGACGAACTCTTCCAGATCAAGACCGACGACCTCTACCACGCCGTCGTCGGGGTGCTCCGGATGGCGGGCCGCCGGCAGCTCCGGGTCTTCCTGCGCCGCGACGGGTACGGCCGGTTCATCTCCTGCCTGATCTACCTGCCCCGGGACCGGTTCACCACCCAGAACCGGCTGCGCATGCAGGAGATCCTGCTCCGCGAGCTGAACGGGATCGGCGTCGACTACACCACCCGGGTCACCGAGTCGATGCTGGCCCGGGTGCACTTCATCGTCCGGACCGATCCGGCCAGCCCGCCCGGCGAGGTGGACGCCGACCTGCTCGCCGAGGAACTCGCCGACGCGACCCGGCTCTGGGACGACGACTACCGGCTGGTGCTGGAGCGCAAGCTCGGCGACGAGCAGGCCAAACGGCTCTTCACCCGGTACGCCGACGCGTTCCCGGAGGGCTACAAGGACGGGCACACCCCGTACGAGGCGATGAAGGACCTCGCCAAGCTGGAACTGCTGGAGGAGCCGGGCCAGCTCGAGATGCACATGTTCCGCAAGCAGCAGCCGGTCCGGCCGGGCGGCCCCGCCCCGGCCACCGCGGTCGAGGACGTCCGGTTCAAGGTCTACCGGTACGGCGAGCCGATGGTGCTCTCCGCGGTGCTCCCGGTGCTGCACTCCCTCGGCGTACGGGTGGTCGACGAGCACCCGTACGAGGTGGACCGGATCGACGGCCGGATCTACCTCTACGACTTCGGCCTCGAACTGCCGGACGGCGCCCGGGACCTGGCCGAGGTACGCCCGCACGTGGAGAATGCCTTCTCCGCCACCTGGCGCGGTGAGGCCGAGGTCGACGGCTTCAACGAGTTGGTGCTGCGCGGCGGGCTCACCTGGCGGCAGGTGGTGGTGCTGCGGGCGTACGCGAAGTACCTGCGACAGGCCGGCACGGTCTTCTCGCAGGACTACATGGAGTCCACCTTCATCGCGTACCCGCAGGTCGCCGCCTCGCTGGTGGAACTCTTCGAGGTGCGGTTCTCGCCGACGATCGGGCTGGGCGCGGAGGAGCGCAACCTGCGCGGCAAGGAACTGGTCACCTCGATCAACCAGCAGCTCGACGACGTGAGCAGCCTGGACCAGGACCGGATCCTCCGGTCGTACCTGACGCTGATCCAGGCGACCCTGCGGACCAGCTTCTACCAGCGGCGCACCGACGGGCGACCCAAGTCGTACGTCGCGTTCAAGCTCGACCCGCAGATGGTGCCCGACCTGCCGGCGCCCCGGCCGAAGTACGAGATCTTCGTCTACTCGCCGCGCTTCGAGGGCGTACACCTGCGGTTCGGGCCGGTGGCCCGGGGCGGTATCCGCTGGTCGGACCGGCGGGAGGACTTCCGGACCGAGGTGCTCGGCCTGGTCAAGGCGCAGATGGTGAAGAACGCCGTGATCGTGCCGGTGGGTGCGAAGGGCGGCTTCGTGCTCAAGCAGAAGCCGGGCGACCGGGACGAGGCGGTCGCCTGCTACCAGGGCTTCATCTCGGCCATGCTGGACGTGACCGACAACCTGGTCGGCGGGCAGGTCGTGCCGCCGTCCGACGTGGTCCGGCACGATGCCGACGACCCCTACCTGGTGGTGGCGGCCGACAAGGGAACGGCGAGTTTCTCCGACATCGCCAACGAGATCTCGGTACGCAACGGCTTCTGGCTGGCCGACGCGTTCGCCTCCGGCGGCTCCGCCGGCTACGACCACAAGAAGATGGGGATCACCGCCCGGGGTGCCTGGGAGTCGGTGAAGCGGCACTTCCGGGACATGGGGATCGACACCCAGACCCAGGACTTCACGGTGGTCGGCGTCGGCGACATGTCCGGGGACGTCTTCGGCAACGGGATGCTGCTCTCCGAGCACATCAGGCTGGTGGCCGCATTCGACCACCGGCACATCGTGCTGGACCCGGACCCCGACCCGGCCACCTCGTACGCGGAGCGCCGCCGGCTCTTCGACCAGCCGCGTTCCTCCTGGGCGGACTACAACGCGGAACTGCTCTCCGAAGGCGGTGGGATCTATCCGCGTACCGCGAAGTCGATCCCGATCAGCCCGCAGGTCCGTGCGGTGCTCGACCTCGGCGACGGCGTCGAGTCGATGTCGCCGCAGGAGCTGATGAAGGCGATCCTCTCCGCCCCGGTCGACCTGTTCTGGAACGGCGGGATCGGCACCTACGTCAAGGCGTCGTCGGAGTCGAACGCCGAGGTCGGGGACAAGTCCAACGACGCGATCCGGGTGGACGGCCGGGACCTGCGCTGCCGGGTGGTCGGCGAGGGCGGCAACCTGGGCTTCACCCAGGTCGGCCGGATCGAGTACGCCCTGGCCGGCGGCCGGATCTTCACCGACTTCATCGACAACGCGGCCGGGGTGGACACCTCGGACCACGAGGTCAACATCAAGATTCTGCTCGGTGCGGCGGTGGCCGATGGCGAGCTGAGCGTGCCGGACCGGGACGCGCTGCTGGCCGAGATGACCGAGGAGATCGCCCAGCTCGTGCTCCGGGACAACTACGACCAGGCCCGGGCGATCGGCAACGCGCTGGCCCAGGCGGCCTCGCTGCTGCCGGTGCACCGCCGGATGATCTCCGACTTCGAGCGGGCCGGTCACCTCAACCGGGAGCTGGAGGCGCTGCCGCCGGACGAGGAGCTGGCGACCCGCACCGACACCGGGCTGACCGCGCCGGAGTTCGCGGTGCTGCTGGCGTACGTCAAGATCGTGCTGGAGCGGGAGATCCTGGCCGACCGGCTGCCGGACGAGGAGTGGACCTTCGAGGTGCTCTCCAACTACTTCCCGACCCCGTTGCGCGAGCGGTACGCCGACCGGATGCCGGAGCATCGGTTGCACCGGGACATCGTCACCACCGTACTGGTCAACGAGGCGGTGAACCGGGGCGGCATCTCGTTCATCTACCGGGTGGTGGAGGAGACCGGCGCCACCCCCGCCGACGTGATCCGGGCGTACGTGGTGGTCCGCGAGGTGTTCGGGCTGCGGGAGATCTGGGCCGACATCGAGGCGCTGGACAACAGGGTGCCGACCGAGGTGCAGACGACGGTCTACCTGGACACCCGGCGGCTGCTCGACCGGGCCGTCCGGTGGCTGGTCACCAACCGCCGCTCGCCGATCGACGTGCCGGCCGAGACGGCCCGGCTGCGCGACGGGGTCTCCCGGCTCCTGCCCGAACTCGGCAACCTGTTCTACGGCAGCGAGCGCGAGGCGCTGGAGGCGCACGTCGAGATGTGCGTGCGGCGCGGCCTGTCCCAGGACCTGGCCGAGCGCTCCACCCGGCTGATGTACAGCTTCGGCCTGCTCGACGTGGTGGAGACGGCGAAGGTGACCGGGCGGGACGTCGGCGAGGTGGCGGCGGTCTACTTCGTACTCTCCGACCGGTTCCGGGTCGACTCGCTGTTGTCGAAGATTTCGCTGCTGCCCCGGGAGGACCGCTGGCAGACGCTGGCCCGGATGGCGCTGCGCTACGACCTCTACGCCGCGCTGGCCGCGCTCACCGCCGAGGTGCTGGGCGGGACCTCCGCCGACCTGCCGCCGGACGAGCGGGTACAGGAGTGGGAGCGGTCGAACTCGATCTCGATCGGCCGTACCCGCAAGGCGATGGGGGAGTTCGACGAGTCCCGGGCCGACCTGGCCGCGCTCTCCGTACTGCTGCGGCAGATCCGTACCCTGGTCCGGACCTCGGCGGCCGGCTGAGCAGGTAGCCGCGTCGGCGGCGTACGGGGCCGGGGCCGTCGGTCCGAGTACGCTGCCGCCCCGGCCGGTCGCCGGGACGGCAGGAGGCTCGGTCAGGGAATCCGGGTGGCGGAGACGATCACGTTGTTGCGGTAGCTGCGTTTCTTGCGGTCGAAGGTGCCGCCGCAGGTCACAAGCTGGAGCTGGGCGGTGTCCGCCGCGCCGTAGACCAGTTCGGACGGAAACGACGTCTTCGGGTACGACTTCACCGCGTCCACCGCGAACCGGACGACCTTGCCGTCCTTCCGGGTGACCTCGACCCGGTCGCCCCGTTTGAGCGCGCCGAGCCGGAAGAAGACCGCCGGGCCCGTCGCCGCCGAGTCGACATGCCCGACCAAGACCGCGTTACCGAACTCGCCGGGGCTGGCCCCCGCGTTGTACCAGCCGGCGAGCTTGGCCTGCTTGAACGGCGGCACCTGCACGGTCCCGTCGTCGTTCACTCCGACCGACATGATCTTCGCGTTCACCTTGATCTTCGGAATGGTGATCCTGACCGGCTCCGAGCGCGGCAGTTCCGCCGGCTGGGGCGGCTCGGCGGTCGGCGTGCCCGGCTGGCCGGTCGGGGTGCCCGGCTGGCCGGTCGGGGTGCCCGGCTGGCCGGACGGTGCGCCCGGAACCGGTGACGACGACGGCAGCGGTTCCGCGGTCCACTCGGGCTGCGGCGTCGCCTCGCCGGCCTCGGTCTCGGCGGGCTGCGGCGGCTGCGCCGGCGCCGGGTTCAGGCCGGCGGTGAGCAGGGCGGTCCCGCTGAGTGCGAGCAGGACGACCAGGGTGACGCCGGCGGCACGCCACGGTTTCCCGTGCCGGCCGCCGGCGCGCCTGGTCGGCACGTCAGGCGAGTGAGCCATCGGTACGACGCCGGCGGATCATCAGGAAGCCACCGATCGCGGCCGCCCCCAGCAGGCCGGCTCCGGCAGCCGCCCGGCCCGAGTCGGTGCTGGCACCGCCGTCACCGCCGGGCACGGAACCGCGGGGCAGCACCACGATCTTGCCCGTTCCGTTGCACGCCCCCCAGGCCCGGTAGTGCCCGGGCTTGGTCTTGTGCGGCACCTTCGCCCAGGCCCAGTACTTGGCCTCGCCGTCGTTCGTGGCCTGGCCGCCCTGACCGTCGCTCGGCGGCTGCGGCTCGCCCCCGTCGGTCGGCGGCGTGTCGTCCCCGGGCTGGCTGGCCGGCGGGAGCGGTGGCTGCCCACCGTTGGGCGGGAGCGGTGGCTGCCCGCCGTTCGGCGGGAGCGGTGGCTGCCCGCCGTTCGGTGGGAGCGGTGGCTGCTCGCCGTTCGGTGGGAGCGGTGGCTGGCCGTCGTCGTCCGGCTGACCGTCGTCCGCCGGTGGGCGCTGCCTCTCCGGTACCCGGTCGCCATCCTCCGTGACGGGCTTGAGCCAGAGCTTGCCGGTGATCTTCGACGAAACCCAGGCCCTCTCCACCGGGTGCTCGCACTTCAAGATGATTTTGAACTTGTGTCCCGGCTTCACCCCCTTCGGCACCGTGTAGATGTGGCCCTTGTTCTCCCGCTCGTGTGGGGCGTCGTCCGCCAGAGCGGTTCCGGGCGCGCAGACCAGCAGGGACGCGGCACCGATGCCGGCGCCGGCCATCACCTTTCCCAGCAACTTCCTACTCATGACTCGTAGTCACTCCTTCCCCGTTGGTTTGCTCGGCGGCCAGCCGAGCCAGAACCGACGCTAGCTAGTTTGTGAAGTGATGTCGCGATTATGGGTGTTCCTTCCGAAAGCTCGCTTATGAGTGGTAGAGAGTGCTTCACGTCAAAGATGTCCGCATCGCCGGGCGGATACCTGTCCAACGTGACGGGGGACAGCGGCGCACCGCTGTCCCCCGAGGCCCGGACCTGCCGGGCGAGCGCCGTCCCGGCTACCCGGCGAGCCGGGCGAACGCGATCACGTTGTCCGGGTAGGAGCCGACCCGCTCGTCGAAGTCCCCGCCACAGGTCACCAGGCGCAACCCCGGCTCGTCGGTCGGGCCGTAGACGAGTTCGGTGGGAAAGGCCGTCTTCGGGTACGACTTCACGCCGTCCACCACGAAGGTGACCAGGCTGCCGTCCTTCCGGATCACCTCGATGGCGTCCCCCGGCAGCAGGGCGCCGAGCTGGAAGAAGACCGCCGGTCCGATCTCCTTCGAGTCGACGTGGCCGACGATCACGGAGTTGCCGGCCTCACCCGGCGTCGGACCCGGTTCGTACCAGCCGGCCAACTCCGCCTTTGCCAGCGGCGGCACCTGCACCATCCCGTCCGGGGTGAGCCCCACCGGCATGATGGTCGCGTTCACGCCGATCTTCGGAATCGTGATCTTGATCGGTTCCGACCTGGCCAGTACCGGCGCGGCGCTGGTGCCGCCTTCCCGTGCTGGCGTGGGTGACGGTGAGGTACCCAGGTCCGAGCCGGTCGCCGCCCGGTCCAGGTCGTTCGGTGCGGCACCGGCGCTCGGCTGCGGCGCCGAGGTCGGTTCCGGCGCGTTGAGGGCGGCTCCGATCAGGCCGGCGCCGACCAGGGCCAGGAGGGCGACGAGGACGGTGCCGGCGACGCGCCACGGCTTCCCGTGGCGGCCGCCGGCACCGCTCGCCGTCGCGTCAGGCCGCCGACTCATCGGTACGGCGCTGCCGCATCAGCACCAGTCCGCCGAGTCCGGCCAGCCCGAGCATCCCGACACCCGCGACCGCGAGGTTGTCGCCGCTGCCCGAGGTCGCTCCACCGTCACCGCCGTCGACCCAGCCCTTCGGCAGGATGATCAGCTCACCCTCGCCGCAGGAGCCCTTGAGCTCGTACGATCCCGGCTTGGCGTCCCAAGGGATGGTGACGCTGTTCCAGTACTCGTGGCCGGCCTTCCTGTCGGTCCAGCCGTCCTTCTCGTGCGTCCAGCCGTCCTTGCCGTCCTCGGCCTTTTTGCTCTCTTCCGAGTCGTGCTTGCTCGGCTCGGCCTTCTCCCAGCCGTGCCCGGAGTCGTAGGCCTTTTTGCTCTCTTCCGAATCGTGTCCACCGTCGTCCCGTGCCATCCCGCCGGTACCGCCCGGCGCCGCCGGTGCCGGTTGCCCGTTCGGCGGCTGGTAACCCTCGGCGGGCTGCTGAGGCGGGCCGCCCACCGAGGGGGACGGTACCGGTACCGAGTCGGCCGACGGGCCGGGTGCCGCCGGTGCCCTCTCGGCGGTCGACGGAGCGGATTCGGCACGGGGAGACCCGTTCTCCGCCGGAGCCGCCCCCTGCTTGTGCTCCTTGTAGCGGCGGTACTCGAGGTACTCCTGGTACTCCTTGTACCTCTGGAACTCCTGGTACTCGCGCTCCTTCTTGTAATCCTCCCCGCCCTGGTAGCCGCCTGAGTCCTCGGACTTGTCGGTGTATCCGCCGTCCTCGGCCTTCTTGTCGTCCTCCCAGCCGCCCTTGTTCTCTTCGGCCTTCTTGTTATCTTCGGCCTTCTTGTTATCTTCAGCCTTCTTGTTCTCCTCGGCCTTTTCGGCGGGCTTGTAGTCGTCCTTGTGGTCTTCGGGCTTCAGGTCCACCTTTCCGGTGATCTTCGACCACAACCAGGCATGCTTCTGCGCCTCGGGGCAGACCTCGACGAATTCGACCTTGTCCCCGGGCTTCGCCGCATGCGGTTTCGCGAAGACCCGACCAGAGCTGTCCTGCTGGTACCCCTCCGGGTGGTAGCCGCCGTCCGCGAGGGCGGCCGAGGGGGAGAAAACGAGTAGCGAAGCGCCGCCGAGGGCGGCTCCAGCGATCATCTTGCCGAGGAACTTCTTGGACATGACTTTCGTCATCCTTCCCTCTTGCCTCAGCTCGCCGGGAGACGAGCCATGACCGAGATTAACGAATTTGTGAGCTTTCATCGGATTTTCTCGGCTTTTACCCGAACGGGGGGAAGGCACCCGGAGGCGCTGCCTGGGGAACTCTGGTGGGTACCGGACGGCGCGCAGCCTGGCTGCGTCCGCTCGACGGGACAGCGCCGATTCCGCTACCGGGTCCCAGCTCGGGGGTAACGGGTGCCGAGCGGCGGTTGTGCCGTGATCGGGCCGCTCCGGGGGATCGGGGGCCCTCCATCCGGTTCGTGCCCGCCCGCCGTCGGACCCGCGATTCCTCCCGACCGGTCGCCCGTTCCGCTGTGCACGGGTTTTCGTCGGTCGCCGGGGCGGCAGGTCGACCCGTTCACCGCACAGCGGGCACGGCAGACCCCGGCGCCGGTCACCGCACCGAATAGACCGGCTTCCAGGCCGGGACCGGGGGCGGGGAAGCGGGGTAGGATCCGATCCGGAGTCGGTCCACTGTGCCTGGCTGGCCGTGCCACCGCAGGTCGCGGCAGGCGACGGGCGACGGCCGGTGCGAGTAGGGAATCGTCATCCATCAGTGTCGGGGTGTTGTGGTGGAAGCGCTCCCATGCAAGAATTCATCCACTGTGCTGGGGGAGCCACACCGCGCAGCAGACGCCGAGGGCAGCCGGTTCACCGGACGGCGTCACCACGGCCGCTGACCGCGGCCGGCACCACCACCAGTTGCGCCCGTCCGGGTCGGGCATACCGCAGTCCCCCATGGCGTCCACGGACGTACCCACCTGACGCGAAGTCCGTGTTACCGCCGCGCCGGTCCGCCTGACGTGACCGGCTGGCCCAAGGAGATCAGTGGCATGAATTTACGGAGTAGATTGTCCGTCCGGCAGAAAGCCGTCGCGGTGGCCGGTGCGAGCGCTTTGGTCGCCGCCGGTCTGGTCACCATCCCGGCTTCGGTGGCCCAGGCGGCCCCCGGGTGCAGCGTCACCTACAGCACCAACCAGTGGCAGGGTGGTTTCAGCGCCAACATCACCATCCGGAACGTCGGTGATGCGATCAACGGCTGGACCCTCCGCTTCAGCTTCGCGGACGCGAACCAGCGGGTGACCCAGGGCTGGTCGGC
Organism: Plantactinospora sp. KLBMP9567; assembly: GCF_033446045.1. Classification (NCBI taxonomy): domain Bacteria; kingdom Bacillati; phylum Actinomycetota; class Actinomycetes; order Micromonosporales; family Micromonosporaceae; genus Plantactinospora; species Plantactinospora sp. KLBMP9567. The sequence continues at coordinate 135,102 of NZ_JAWQRR010000009.1, forward strand.
CAACTGGACCCAGTCGGGCACCCAGGTGACTGCGACGAACGTGTCGTGGAACGGCAACCTGGCCACCGGCGCCTCCACCGGCATCGGGTTCAACGGTTCCTGGAGCGGCAGCAACCCGGCGCCGACGTCCTTCAGCGTCAACGGGACGGCCTGCAACGGCACCACGCCGACCGACCCGCCGACGGGCAACCCGACCAACCCGCCGACCGGCAACCCGACCAGCAACCCCGCGGCGCGGGTGGACAACCCGTACGCGGGTGCCAGCGGCTACGTGAACCCGGAGTGGAAGGCCAAGGCGGAGAGCGTCTCCGGCGGCAACCGGATCTCCAACACCCCGACGGGCGTCTGGCTGGACCGGATCGCCGCGATCGAGGGCACCCCGGACAGCAGCTCGAACGGCCCGATGGGCCTGCGGGACCACCTGGACGAGGCGCTGGCGCAGGGTGCCGGCTACATCCAGGTCGTCATCTACAACCTGCCCGGCCGGGACTGTGCGGCGCTGGCCTCGAACGGCGAGCTCAAGGCCGACGAGCTGCCCAAGTACAAGACGGAGTACATCGACCCGATCGCGGCGATCATGGGTGACTCGAAGTACAGCAGCCTCCGGATCATCACGATCATCGAGATCGACTCGCTGCCGAACCTGGTCACCAACGTGGCGCCGCGGGAGACCGCGACGGCGCAGTGCGACACCATGAAGGCGAACGGCAACTACGTCAAGGGTGTCGGCTACGCCCTGGCCAAGCTCGGTGCGGTCCCGAACGTCTACAACTACATCGACGCCGGCCACCACGGCTGGATCGGGTGGGACGACAACTTCCGGGCCTCCGCGCAGATCTTCGCCGAGGCCGCCCGTGCCGAGGGCAGCACCCAGGCCAACGTGCACGGCTTCATCGCCAACACCGCCAACTACTCGGCCACGCTGGAGCCCTACCTCAACGTGACCGAGCAGAACCGGCTCTCGAAGTGGATCGACTACAACCGGTACGTGGACGAGCAGCGGTTCGCCCAGGCCCTCCGCACCGAGCTGGTCTCGCAGGGCTTCTCCAGCGGCATCGGCATGCTGATCGACACCTCGCGTAACGGTTGGGGCGGCTCGGACCGGCCCACCGGCCCGGTCACCTCGGGTACCGTCGACGAGCAGGTCGACGGCTCCCGGATCGACCAGCGGATCCACCTCGGCAACTGGTGCAACCAGAGCGGCGCCGGCCTCGGCGAGCGGCCGCGGGCCGCGCCCGCCAGCGGGATCGACGCGTACGTCTGGATCAAGCCTCCGGGCGAGTCGGACGGCTCCAGCACCGAGATCCAGAACGACGAGGGCAAGGGCTTCGACCGGATGTGCGACCCGACGTACACCGGTAACCCGCGTAACCAGAACAACATGAGCGGCGCGCTCTCGGGCGCCCCGATCTCGGGTGCCTGGTTCCCGGCGCAGCTCACCGAGCTCATGGAGAACGCCTACCCGGCGCTCTGACCGGCTGGTAGCACAACTGGGGCAGCAACAAAGCAGCACAGCGACACCAAAGCAGCACAGCGACACCACAGGGCGGTCCCCGTCCGGCGCGCTCACACGCCGGGCGGGGACCGCCGGTGCTGCTCCGGCCGGCCGCGCCGGGTCAGGGCACCGTCTTCTCCACCGCGGTCGCCGTACCCTCCCGGTCCAGTTCCTCGCTGGCCCGCCGCACGTTCTCCGGGGTCGGGTCGCGGCCCTGCGCCATCGCCAGGTCCTCCGGGTCCCACGGCTGTTCGGCCCCGGTACGCGTGTCGCCCGCGCTGCCCGCGCCCTGCCCGTGCGGATCGCCGAGCAGGTCGTCGGTGCGTGGAAAGTCGCCGGGGACGTCCTCCGGGTCCACGAAGTCCGGGTTCTCGGCCCTGGGCCCGCCGTCGGAGGCGAGCTGCGGTACGGCGGTGTCGTCCTCGATCGCGGCGGCCACCTCCGGGCTCTCCTCCAGCGGCCGGTTGCGGGTCGGATCGCGCTCCGTCATGTTTGCTGCCCTCCTGTCCGGATGCGACGTGCGGCTGACCGGTCCTCCGGTTCGACTACCCCGGAGGACCCGTGCCATGCCTTTCCCCACCCGTCACCACCCATCCGGTCCGGTCCGGGCCCGGCGGCACGACGTCACTCCCGGTCGATCGGGCGCAGCCACTGCCAGAGTAGGAAGCCCAGCCCGAGTGCCAGCATGGCCAGCCCGGCCCAGAGATTGATCCGGATGCCCTGGGCCTTCTCCACCGCCGCCGCGTCGTCGACGACGCCGACCAGTCCGACGATCACGCCGTACGCGACGAACAGCCCGCCGATCACCCGGCGGATGTCGAACAGCCGGGCGGCGGCCGAGTGGCGCTCCTGCTCGGCGGAGTCCGGCGGTGCTCCGGCCGGCGGCCGGTTCTGGTCTTCCATCGCCTCGTCCCTTCTCGCTGTCGGCGTCGACCGTCCCGGTCGGACGCCTGCGGTGCGGCCCCTCAGAGCACCGGCAGGTAGAGCAGTGCGGAGAGGGCCAGCGCGATGCCGCCGAGCAGCAGCGGCGAGCGGTACCAGCGGGCGTCGCCGGCCAGCAGGGCCTGCCGGCCGTCCGCGCCGGCGAGCCCGTACACCAGGCCGCGAAGCTCGTCGTCGGGCTTGCGGGAGGTCAGCGGGGTGAGGATCGCCGCGACGATCGCGACCAGCACGAACGCGACGCCGGCACCCCAGAAGCTCTCCTCCAGGTCGGAGTCGAACGGCAGTACCCCGGCCTCGTAGAGCAGGTAGGTGGCGAGGGCGCCGAGAGTGCCGGTCAGCAACGACCAGAACCCGGCCCAGGCGGTCATCCGCTTCCAGAACCTGCCGATGATGAAGGTCGCGAAGAGCGGCGGGTTGAAAACGTCACCTTTGTCCGTACGCTCGCTCCGTCGCCCGCCGGACACCTCCGGTCGGGGCGAGGGGCCTACTACCCGAGGCGAAGAGTTTTCACGCCTGCGCCCGGTGCTGACCCCGGATCGCCGACGGCTCCCCGGCGCCCACCGTCGGCGGGCATCGGGGAGCCGTCAGGGGGCCGGGCTACCGGCCGAGCAGCCGGTCCAGGAAGTCCCGGTGCCGGCGTACCACCATCCGCAACCGCTCGGTGTCGGTCCCGCCGTCGTCCTGCCAGCCGGCGAGTTCGTCACGCTGTCGGGACAGGGCGGCGGTGACCGCCTCCACGGACTCCCGTACCAGCCGGTGGGCCTCCTCGGTCGCAGCCGGCGGGTCGTCGACGAACCGGAGCTGCACCTCCCGCCAGCGGTCCCGGAAGCCCTGCACCGCCTCCTGGTCGAGGATCGCGACGATCGGCTCGGCCGGCGCGGCACCGGGCGGCAGTCCGCCGTCCGCCGTCCTGCCGGAATCGGTCGTGGCGGTCTCGCCCGTCGTGGCCGTCTCGTCCCGCCCACCGGCCTCCGCCGAGGCGCGGGTACCGCCGGTCAGCGCGTCGGGATTGCCCGCGCTGAACACGTCCGGGTTCACCGGGTGTGCCACCCCGACCGCCGAGCCCTCCGGCACGGGCCGGCCCAGCGGGTCGACCGGCGGATCCGGCTCGACGCCGCCGTCCGCCGGCCCGCCGGTCCGGGTGGCGGTGGCGGCGTCGGCCGCACCGAGGCTCCGATCCGGTACCTCCTGCCGGGTGACCCCCTCGGCCCGCTCGTCGCCGACTCCGTCGATGCGGTCGTCGGCCGGTCCGTCCCCGGAGCGGACCGTGTCCTCGTTGCGGGGGTCGCGGTGACTGCCGGCCAGCGCGGCGGCCGCGACCGCGCCGCCGACGGTGGGGGCACCGAAGCTGGTGGGCAGTGGCGCCGGCTCGTGGAACTCCGGTGCGCCGGAACCGTCCCGGGCGCCGTCGCGGTCCTCGTCGGCGTCGCCAACCCGCTCCGGCCCGTCGATCCGGGCGGTGCCGTCCGGATCGACGGTGGCGTCCTTGCCGGTGGCGTCCGGATCGACGGCGGCGTCCGCTCCGGCCGCGTCCTTGCCGGCGGTGTCCGCTCCGGTGGTGGCATAGACCGTCCCGGTGCGCGCGGCGGCCGGTTCGTCGGGGCCGCCAGCGGCGTCCGCCTGGCTGGCGTCGGCCAGGTCACCCCGGTCACCGGTGCTTCCGGTGTCGCTGTCGGGGCCGCCGGTGCGGTCCGTCGCTGAGCGCTCGGGGAGCGCGTCGTCGTCCAGCGCCGCATCCTCGGCCCGGTCGTCCGCCGAGCGGCTCTCGCCGAGCCGGTCGTCCCGGGCGCGTGCGGCGGCGGCCGGGTCGGACGAGAAGGCCGGTCCCGAGCCGCTGGTGGCGAGGTCGTTGTCGTACGAGCCCCGCTCGTCGAGCGCGTCGGGGCCCTGGTCGCCGGTGCCCTCCGGATACCGGCTCCGCCGGTCCTCGGTCTCGCCGGCCCCGGCCCGACCCGGGCCGGTCGCCGTTACCGGCGCGGAGCGGGTCATGTCGGCGTCGCCGTTGTCGGTCTGCTGTTGACGCATGGCAAAGTGCCTCCTCACCGGCTCGGTACGTCCTGCGGGGTGTCCGGACGGGCCCCGTCCGAGGGCTGGCGTACGGGGTCCTCGCCGAGCAGGTCGGCGAAGAGTTCCCGGTAGTGCACGACGGCCTGGCGGAGCTGCTCGGTGCTGGCCTCGCCGCGCTCGTTGCGGAGCTGGATCTCGTGCGCGTCCCGGTAGTGGGTCAGGGTGCGGGCGTGCTCGACGGAGAGGTGGGCGAGCTGGTCGTCGTACTCGCCGATCGGATAGCCGCGCTCGGCGATCAGCCGGGTGACCAGTTCGTCCGCCGCGCCCACCGCCTCGGCCGGGGAGTCGACGAACCGGGCCTGGATTTCCTCCCAGTCGGCCGCGTAGCGCCGGCGGGACTCGGCGGAGAGCGGCGTGAGCGTCAACTCCGCGTGCCGGCGTTCGCGCTCCCGCAGTTCGTGCTCGGCGGCGGACCGGCTCTGCTGCTCGGCGACCGCCCGGTCGTACTCCGGGCCGAACCGGCTGCGCAGGGCGCGGCGGCGGCTGGCCACCCAGATGGCCGGTACGGCTGCGGCGACGGCGAGGACCACTAGGACGATGAGGACGACTTCTATGGGCGACATGGCTCCTCCTTCGTCTCCTGCTATTCCCGCTGTGCCCTGATCACCAATCCAGATCGGGCACACTTTCGTGCCGGCCGGCGGGAACCGGCGCGCAGCGGTAGGAACCACCCGTAGGGGGCCTGGGCGGGAAAAACGGTCCGGAACGGCCGGGCGGGGACGCCTGTCCCGCTCGCCGCCGAGCACTCCGGTGTCCGGCTCGGGTGTCCGGCTCGGGTGTCCGGCTCGCCGCCGAGCGCTCCGGGCCGGCGGTCGGCTGTCGCCCCGCCCGGGGGCGCATTTCCCGGCTGCCACCGAGCCGCCGACCGCCTAGACTGCCCGCATGACGCACCGACATTAATTTCCCGCCGTAGGCCGGCCCGGCCCGCGCTGCCGGGGCCCGCCCGGGACGTCCGTGACCCGATTTCCGAGTCCGGATCGTCCCCGTGGGAAGGCCTCATGCCCGTCATCTCGTCACCCGCGCCGACAGCTCGCGCGCGGCGGTTGACCACCACTTTCTACCTCTACGCGTTCCTGGACGACTTCGTCCTGCTCTACCCGGTGTACGCGCTGCTCTTCACCGACACCGGGCTCTCCGTCGCGCAGATCTCCTCGCTCTTCGTCATCTGGTCGCTGACCGGGATCGTCCTCGAGATCCCGTCCGGGGTCTGGGCCGACGCCGTGTCCCGGCGGCTGCTGCTCGGCGCCGCCCCGCTGCTCGGCGCCGTCGGCTTCGGGCTCTGGGTCGCGGCACCCTCCTACTGGGTCTTCGCGCTCGGCTTCGTGCTCTGGGGCGCACGGGGTGCGCTCCAGTCCGGCGCCTCCGAGGCCCTGCTCTACGACGAACTCGACCGGCTCGGCCTGGCCGACCGGTACGGGCGGGTGATCGGCCGGGCCAGCACCGTGAGCCTGCTCGGCGCGCTGCTGGCCATCGCGGTCGCCACTCCGGTCTTCGCGGTCGGCGGCTACCCCGCGGTCGGGGTCGCCAGCGTGCTGGCCAGCCTGCTCTGTGCGGCCGTGGGGCTGGCACTGCCGGAACACCGGGCACCGGCACCGACCGCTGTCGGGCCCGCCGGGCCGGAGACCGTGGACCCCGGGCCCGGTGGAGGGCTCGGCGGCAGCGCCGGGGCATCGGGCGACCTCGTCCGGCTCACCTCGGCACCGGTCGCCGAGGCCGGAGCGCCCGGCCAGCTCGCGATCCTGCGGCTGGCGCTGGCCGAGGCCCGGAACAGCCCGCCGGTACGCCGGGCCCTGCTGCTCCTGCCGGCGATGGTCGGCATCTGGGGCGGGCTGGAGGAGTACGTGCCGCTGTTGGCCGGCGAGGCCGCTCCGGCAGCCGGCGTGCCGCTGCTGGTGTTGCTGGTCTGGGCCGGGGTGATGCTGGGCGGCCTGCTCACCCCGCTCGGGCAGCGGCTGACCGCGCGACGGTTCGCCGGCACGGTCGGGGCGGCCTCGATCGCCCTGGCCGTGGGTGCGCTGACCGGCCGACCGGCGGGCTTCGTACTGGTGGCGGCGGCGTTCTGCGCCCTGCAGATGGCCAGCCTGGTGGCCGACGTACGCCTCCAGGAGAGCATCGGTGGGCCGGCGAGGGCCACGGTGACCTCGCTGGCCGGGCTCGGCACCGAACTGGTCACCATCGGGGTGTACGGCGGGTACGCCCTCGCCTCGACGGTCGCCGGGCACGATGTGGTCTTCGGACTGCTCGCCCTGCCGTACCTGGCGCTGGCGGTAGGGCTGCGCCGGGCCGAAGCGGGGCGGCACCGGCGGTAGCCGGTCGGCCGGTGGCCGGGTGGGCCGCGCCGACGCCGGTGACACCCGCGATCGCCGTCCAGGAGTGATATATCCGGCAGGAATTGCTGGTGGGGGTGGGTCGGTCCGATCGGCCCATCCCCGGTCACCGCAATGGCCATCCCGGTTGTCGGGGCGGCTGACCCGGCTCCGGCCCCGGCCCGGCCGCCGCCGCGACGGCGGCCGTACGGGCGCGTTTTCGGCGGTCACCCAGCGGGTCTGATCGGCATGTCTGGATGGGATCGACAGCGTCCCCGGCCGACCCCATCGACGGGTGTCGAGATCAATTGAGGAAGACAGCCATCAATCTATTTGCCAGATTGGATCAACTAGAAACCCCTCGTCCGGTAGTGCACACGGCGTGGATTACGTATCCTGCCGAAGGCACGCGCGCCCGTGACCCTCGGACTCTGGCCGGAGCCGCGGGCCGCCGGTGCGGGTGTCGACCCTGACACATCCCCTTCCGGCGAGGTCTGATGGAAACCCAGAACTGGCCGATCCGCTCGAAGATCGTCGCGCTGGTCGCCGTGCCGATCCTCGCGTTGTCGGCGCTCTGGATCTTCGCGACCACGATCACCGTCGAGCCCGCGTCGAATCTGCTCGCCGCGCAGACCCTGCTGGACGAGGTCGGGCGGCCAGGCGAGGCGTTGGTGGTGGAGTTGCAGCAGGAGCGCCGGCTCTCGGTGCGGCAACTGGTCGACCCGACCGCCACCACGGCCCTCGCCGACCAGCGGACCCGGACCGACCGGGCGATAGCCGAGTTCCGGCGCCGGACCTCCGGCGCCGACCTGCGGGACACCACCGGCGCGCTGCTCGACGCCCGGATCGACCAGTTGCTCACCGCGATCGACGCGCTGCGGTCCGGACGGGTCTTCATCGACCGGCGCACCGTCGACGCCAGCGGAGCGCTCGGCCTCTACAGCGGCGTGATCGATGCCGCGTTCCGGACGTTCTCCGCGCTGAACACGCTGCCGGACGACGCGCTCTCCCGGGAGGCGCGGAGCCTGACCGAACTGGGCCGGGCCCGCGAGGTGATGGCCCAGGCCGACGCGCTGCTCGCTGGGGCGTTCACAGCGGGACGCTTCGCGCCGGGCGAGCACGCCCAGTTCGTCCAGATCGTCGGCACCCAGCGGTTCCTCTACTCGACCGCGACGGCGGAGCTGCCGGACGCCGACCGGGTGGCGTACCAGCAGCTCACCGAAGGGGACGGGTACGTCCGGCTGCGCCGGTTGGAGGACGACCTGATCAGCCGGGGTGGCGGCAGCACGCTGCCGGTCGACGCCCGGGCGTGGCAGAGCAGCTACGACTCCGTCCAGCGGCAACTGCGCGACTTCGAGCTGAGCGGTGCCGAGGCGCTCACCGAGCGCAGTCGGCCGGTGGCCGCCGGCATCCTGCTCCGGTTGGGGCTTGCCGGCCTGCTCGGCTTCGTCGCCGTACTCCTCTCGGCGATCATCGCGTGGCGGATCGGCCGGTCCCTGGTCCGGCGGCTGACCAGCCTGCGCGCCGCCGCGCTGAACATGGCCGACGAACGGCTGCCCGACGTCGTCGGGCGGTTGCGCAAGGGCGAGGAGGTGGACGTCGAGACCGAGGCGCCACCGCTCGACTACGGGCAGGACGAGATCGGCCAGCTCGGCCAGGCGTTCAGCGAGGTGCAGCGCACCGCCATCGCGTCGGCGATCGACGAGGCCGCGCTGCGCAGCGGCCTGCGGGACGTCTTCCTCAACATCGCCCGGCGCAGCCAGACCCTGCTGCACCGCCAGCTCGCGCTGCTGGACCGGATGGAGCGGCGGGCGGCCCAGCCGGACGAGTTGGAGGACCTCTTCCGGCTCGACCACATGGCCACCCGGATGCGGCGGCACGCCGAGGACCTGGTCGTGCTCGCCGGAGCGGCGCCGGGTCGGGGCTGGCGCAACCCGGTCTCCATGGTGGACGTGATCCGGGGCGCGATCTCCGAGGTCGAGGACTACGCCCGGGTCGACCTGGTCAACGTGGCACCGGCGGCCACTGCCGGCCGGGCGGTCGGCGACGTCATCCACCTGCTCGCCGAGCTGATCGAGAACGCGACGTCGTTCTCGCCGCCGCACACCCGGGTACAGGTCACCGGGCAGGTGGTCTCGAACGGGTACGCGATCGAGATCGAGGACCGGGGCCTGGGCATGGCCACCGAGGCGATCGAGCAGGCCAACCGCCGGCTGGCCGATCCGCCGGACTTCGACCCGGCGAACAGCGCCCGGCTCGGGCTGTTCGTGGTCGCCCTGCTCGGCGCCCGGCACGGCGTACGGGTCCAGTTGCGTCCCTCCCCGTTCGGCGGAGTCACGGCGGTCGCGCTCATTCCCGGTGACCTCGTGGTACCCGCCACCTCCACCTCCACCTCCACCTCCACCTCCACCTCCACCGGTGACCGGGGCGACGGGTCCGGCGCGGAGCCGGACGGTACGACCCGGCGCACCGGCCCCGGTGGCCGGATCGCCGGTGGCGCGGACGGCTCGGAGACGATCGAAGTGCCGGCGCGGTCCGGCCGGACCGCCCGGGATGCCGCCGACGGCGACGAGCCGCTCGCGGAACCCGGCTCGACCACCGGGCTCGGGCCGCGGCGCAAGGCGGGCGCGGCCCTGGCGGCGCTGGTCGCCGCGAGCCGCCCGGAGACACCGCAGCCGACCCCGGCGGCCGACGGCGCAGCGGAGTCCACGGCTGCCCGGACCGCGCCGGAGGCGCCTACCTCCGACCGGGCCGACCCCAGCGCCGACCCCAGCGCCGACCCGGGCGCCGACCCGGGCGCCGCCGCCGGCGACGGGCCGGAGGCCGCCAGGCGGTCCGGAGTACGGGCGCCGAAGGCCGGTGCGCTGCGGCGGCGCGGCGTCGATCCGACCGCCGCGAACGCCGCCGCGACCAGTACGACTCCGGCGACCGCCAGCCAGACCGGAGCGGCCACGACGCCGCCGACCGCCGCCCCGGCCAGCACGACGCCGGGCGGGCCGGTGCCGCGTCCGGCGATGGACGACGACACCGTCGTCCTCCCGGTGGTACCTGCCACCGGCGGCGCGGTACCTCCCACCGCCGGCCCGGTACGCCCGGCCGCCGGCCCGCTCGGCGCGGACGGCCTGCCCCGGCGGATCCGGCAGAAGAGCCTCGCGCCGCAACTGCGCAACGGACCCGGGGCCGGCCCGGACGGGTCCGCGGGCTCCACCGTTGCCGCCGGCGCGACCGCCGACGGGGAGCCGGACGAGCCGCAGCCGCGTACCGCGGAGCAGGTCCGGGCGGTGATGGCCGCGTTGCAGTCCGGCACGGCGCGGGGACGACGGGACGCCGAGGACCTGACGGGGCCTGGCGACACCTCCGAGGCCACCTCCCGGGTCACCGATCCGGGTGTCACGAATTCTGAAGGGGACGGGTGAGTGGTGCACACGACGAAGCCGGGTGCGGACCTCAGTTGGCTGCTCGACGACCTCGTGGAGCGCGTACCGTCCGCGCAGCAGGCCGTACTGCTCTCCGCGGACGGCCTGCTGATGGCCGCGTCGCAGGACCTGGGTCAGGAGGCCGCCGAACACATGGCGGCGATGGCGGCCGGCTTCCAGTCTCTGGCGAAGGGGGCCAGCCGGCACTTCCAGGCGGGACCGGTCCGGCAGACCGTGATCGAGATGGAGTCCGCCTTCCTCTTCGTCACCGCCGCCGGTCAGGGCGCCTGTCTCGCCGTACTGGCCAGTGCCGCGTCGGACATCGGCGTCATCGCGTACGAGATGGCGATGCTGGTGACCCGGGTGGGGCAGAACCTGTCCGCGCCGAACCGAACATCCCGGGCGCCGGCAGATGCGGAGTGACGCGCCCGGACCGCACCACGACTGGCTGGACGACGACGCCGGGCCGGTGGTCCGGCCGTACACGATGACCGGTGGTCGGGTCCAGCCGTCGGCGGGCCGGTTCGACCTGATGGCGTTCGTGGTGGCCGGGCCGCCGGGCGAGGACGGCGACGACGGCCCGCAGCCGCAACCCGAACAGCGGGCGATCATCGCGCGGGCGCAGCAGCCGATCACCGTCGCCGACCTCGCCGCCGACCTCAACCTGCCGGTGGGTGTGGTCCGGGTGCTCCTCGGCGACCTGCTCACCAGCGGCCGGATCTCGATGTACGACCCACCCACCTCGCGCCAGTTCCTCGACGACGACATCCTCAAGGCGGTGGTCAATGGACTCCGGGCTCTCTGATCAGGGGACGGCGAAGCGGCGGATCCCGCTCGCCCTGAAGATCCTGATCGCCGGTGGCTTCGGGGTCGGCAAGACGACCCTGGTGGGCGCGGTGAGCGAGATCCGTCCGTTGCAGACCGAGGAGGTGCTCACCGACGCCGGGGCCGGCACCGACGACCTCTACGGCGTGGAGGGCAAGCAGACCACCACCGTCGCGATGGACTTCGGTCGGATCACCATCAACGAGGATCTCCAGGTCTATCTCTTCGGCACTCCGGGGCAGGACCGGTTCTGGTTCCTTTGGGACGAGTTGGCGTTCGGCGCGCTCGGCGCGGTGGTGCTCGCCGACACCCGCCGGCTCGCCGACTGCTTCCCGTCGGTCGACTACTTCGAACGCCGGGGCATCCCGTTCGTGGTCGGGGTCAACTGCTTCGACGGGGCCAAACGGTTCGGCGTCGAGGCGGTGCGCAGCGCGCTCGACCTGGATCCGGACGTGCCGGTCGTGCTCTGCGACGCGCGCAGCCGGCAGTCCGGCAAGGTCGTGCTGGTCACCCTGGTGGAGCACGTCGCCGCCCGCCGCGCCGAGCGGGTCTCGGCGAACTGACCACCCGGCCCCGCCGGTCGCCGGCCGGTGCCGGTCGACCGGCGGCCGGTCCGGGGCCGCGGAGCCGCGCGCCGTGCCGGCCCGGACCGCCGGCCGGGGTTCAGCCGGTAACCACCAGCACGTCCAGCCGGCGCGGTCCGTGCACGCCCTCCACCCGGTCGAGTTCGATGTCGCTGGTGGCCGACGGCCCGGAGACCATGGTGATCGGCCGGGTCGGGTCGGTGAGCCGGGCGAGCGCCTCCGGCACCCCGCCGACCACCTGCGCGGCGTGGACCACGCAGAGGTGGTGGTCGGGTACCAGGCTGAGCAGCCGGCGCCCCCGGTCCGGTCCGCCGTCCAGCAGCAGCGTGCCGGTCTGCGCGATCGCCACCGCGCAGCCGGTGACCACGGCCACGCCCGGCGCGTCGAGGTCGGCCACCGTCAGCGGGTCCGGGTCGCCGTCCCGGCGGGTCCGGCCGAGGTACGCCGACAGCCACTCGGCCGGCGCCTGCGGCGGTACGACCACGGTCGGCACCTCGCCCAGCAGCTCGGCGAGCGCTCCGGGCAGCTCCTGCGGCCCGCAGCGGCGGACCGTGGCCCGGTAGTCGACCAGCCGGTCGACCAGCAACTCGATCAGTTCTCCGTCCGCCGGTGTCCCCGTCGCGGTGCCGGCCAGCGGTGCGGTGCGGTAGTCCCGGGGGACCGGCACCACTCCGCTGGGCCGGACCGCCCGGATCCGGGCCAGGATCTCCTCCCGGGCCGAGCCGGGTACGGTCACCACCGGTCCTCCTCCTCGTTCGTGCGGTCCCGCCCGGCCCACCAGTCCCGGAACGTCTGGCTGGCCGGCAGCGGGGCGTCCCGGCTGGCGGTCCAGGCCGACAACGGCCACGGCAGCCGGCGTACCTGCCCGCGTGCGCCGGCGACCAGGCGCAGCGGGGCGGCACCGCGCCGGGCGGCCCGGAGCGCGGCAGCGTACCGGCGGCGGTCCCGCATCACCCAGGACAGTGCCCGCATCGCGGTGCGTTCCGCCGACGGCCGGCCCCGGCGCGCGTCCACGCCCCGCTGCCGCAGGTGCACCAGTACCTCGGGGATGTCGATCCGGACCGGGCAGGCGTCGAAGCAGGCGCCGCAGAGCGTCGAGGCGTACGGCAGGGTGCGGTTCGCGCCGGAGTCCGGCCCGGTCAGTTGCGGGGAGAGGATCGCGCCGATCGGGCCCGGATAGACCGACCCGTACGCGTGCCCGCCGACCCGCTCGTAGACCGGGCAGACGTTCAGGCAGGCGGAGCAGCGGATGCAGCGCAGCGCCTGCCGGCCCACCGGATCGGCCAGCGTCTCGGTACGCCCGTTGTCGACCAGCACGATGTGCAGGTCGCCCGGCCCGTCCCCCGGGGTGACCCCGGTCCAGAGCGAGGTGTACGGGTTCATCCGCTCCCCGGTCGAGGAGCGGGGCAGCAGTTGCAGGAAGACCTCCAGATCGCGGAAGGTCGGCAGCAGCTTCTCCACACCCACCACGGAGATCAGCGTCTCGGGCAGGGTCAGACACATCCGGCCGTTGCCCTCGGACTCCACCACCACCAGGGTGCCGGTCTCGGCGACCGCGAAGTTGGCGCCGGAGATCGCCACTTTGGCGCTGAGGAACTTCGCCCGCAGGTGCCGGCGGGCCGCCTCGGCGAGCGCGGGCGGGTCGTCGGTGAGCGCGTCGAGGTCGACCCCGGGCATCCGGCTGGCGAAGATGTCCCGGATCTGCCGCCGGTTGTAGTGGATCGCCGGTACCAGGATGTGCGACGGGGTGTCGTCGGCGAGCTGCACGATCAGCTCGGCCAGGTCGGTCTCGACCGCCGCGATGCCGGCCTCGGCGAGCGCCTCGTTGAGGCCGATCTCCTGGGTGGCCATCGACTTGACCTTGACCACCTCGGTGCTGCCGGTCCGCCGGACCAGTTCGGTGACCACCGCGCACGCCTCGGCCGAGTCCCGGGCCCAGTGCACGGTGGCCCCGGCGGCGGTGGCGGCCGCCTCGAACTGTTCCAGCAGCTCCGGCAGGCGGGCCAGCACGTCGTCCTTGATCGCCGCGCCGGAGTGGCGCAGCGCCTCCCAGTCCGGCACCTCGCCGACCACCCGGAGCCGCTTGTCCCGGATGGTGTGGGTGGCCCGGCGCAGGTTGGCCCGGAGCTGCCCGTCGGCCAGTTCGCGCCGGGCCGCCGTCGGAAACGGCAGCGGCGCGACGATGTTCCCGGTACCCGCGGTCATCCCCGCTCCTCGTTCGGTCCGGCGCCGCCGGGTGTCGACGGCGAGCCTCCACCGGCGGACCGTCGGCCTCGACCGTCCGGCTGCGGCGCGCTACCCCGCCGACCGCGCCCGGGCGCCGGCCCGGTCCGCCCGGTCACGGTCGCTCCCCGGTGCTCGCCAGGATCTCCGCGTAGTGGATGGCGCGCGGCCCGCCCGGCCCGGTGCCGTCGCGCCGGGACAGGCCGCCGCCGATGTGCGCCAGGCAGGAGTTGTCCGCCGCCGCCACGTACGCCGCCCCGGTGTCGCAGACCGCCGCGCACTTGTCGGCCAGCATCGCGGCGGAGACGTCGGCGTTCTTCACCGCGAAGGTGCCGCCGAAGCCGCAGCACTCCTCGGCGCCGGCCAGCGCCACCAGGTCGAGGCCGCGTACCGCGCGCAGCAGCCGCAGCGGGCGGTCGTGCAGCCGCAGCATCCGCAGGCCGTGGCAGGTCGGGTGGTAGGTCACCCGGTGCGGGAAGGCGGCACCGACATCGGTCACCCCGAGCACGTCGACCAGCAGTTCGGAGAGTTCGTAGACCCGGGGTGTGAGGTCGGCGACCGCCGCCGCCAGGCCCGGGTCCGGACCGGCGAGCCGGGGGTACGACTCCCGCACCATCGCCACGCACGAACCGGACGGGGCCACCACGGCGTCGTACCGGCCGAAGGTGTCGACGAAGCCCCGCACCAGGGGCAGTGCCTCGGCCCGGTAGCCGCTGTTGGCGTGCATCTGCCCGCAGCAGGACTGCTCCACCGGGAACTCGACGGTGTGGCCGAGCCGCTCCAGTACGCGTACCACGGCCCGGCCGGTGGCCGGGTAGACCAGGTCGTTGACGCAGGTCACGAAGAGGGCTATCCGCATCGGGTTCCTTCGAAGAACGGCAGGTGCCGGTCGGCGGCGGCGAGCAGGTGGTCGCGGATGGCGGTGCCGGCGGCGTCCGGGTCGCCGGTGCCGATGGCGTCGACGATCCGCAGGTGTTCCCGGGCGCTGGTCCCGTAATGCGCGGTGGGGAAGTGCAGCCGGAACAGGTGCAGGTGGGCGCGGAGCCGGACCACCGCCGAGTGCAGCATCCGGTTGCCGGAGCGTTCGGCGAGCAGGTGGTGGAAGCGCGCGTCCTGTGCGGTGAAGGCGGCGATCGCGGCGAAGCCCTCGGTGCCGGGTACCTGGTCGGGCAGCTCGGCCTCGCGGCGCAACTCGGCCAGCTCGCCGGCCGGCCCGTCGGACCCGTTCCCGCCGTCGGCGGCTCGCCGGGCGAACCGTTCGGCCACCCGCCGCGCCGAAGCGGTCTCCAGGATCAGCCGCATCTCCACCAGCTCGTCGAACTCGGCCCGGGTGAGCAGCGGTGCGGCGGTGTAACCGGCCAGCGGCCGTTTCCGGACCAGCCCGTCGGACTCCAGTCGGGCCAGGGCCTCGCGGACCGGGGTAGGCGACACCTCCAGCCGGCGGGCCAGCGCGTCGATGTTGATCCGCTCGCCGGGGGCCACGGCGTGGTCCATCACGAGGGTCCGCACCGACTCGTACACGTCGTCGGCGAGGGTGGTCCGGCGGGCCGGCCGGAGCAGACCGTTCATGATCGAAGATCCTATAGGAAACCGTCGGCGGCCGGAAGATCGTCGAGCCCGGGCGGACGTGGTCGCCGCCCCGGTGGAGGCGGGTTCTGGTTTGATCGTGCCAAAGCGGCGTGACCGGGGGCGGTCGGCCGGGAACTGGAGCGGGCATGTCCGACGGCGCGGGGATCGTCTACATCGGCTGCTACACCGGGCAGAGCGGCGGCCGCGGTACGGGCATCGTGGCCGCCCGCCGGGACGCCGCCACCGGCGGGCTCGACGTACTCGGCGTGGTGGCGAGCACGCCGTCGCCGTCCTTCCTGGCCCGGCATCCCCGGCTACCCGTGCTGTACGCGGTCAACGAGCTGCCGGAGGGCACGGTCAGCGCCTGGGCGATCCACTCCGGCGGTGCGCTGACCCCGCTCGCGGTCCGGTCCACCGGTGGCGCCGAGCCGTGTCACCTCGCCGTCGACCCGGGCGGGGAGTTCCTCTTCGTGGCGAACTACGGCAGCGGCAGTGTCGCCGTACACCCGTTGGACCCGACCGGGGCGCCGGGTGACCGGACCGACCTGGTCAGGCACGACGGGCGCGGGCCCGTACCGGTCCGCCAGGCCGGGCCGCACGTGCACATGGTCTCGCCCGACCCGGCCGGCGCCGGGCTGCTCGCGGTCGACCTCGGCACCGACTCGCTCTACCGGTACGACCGCGACCCGCAGGGGCGGCTGCACGCCACCGGCCGGATCGCGACCCGGCCCGGCACCGGCCCCCGGCACCTGGCCCGGCACCCGGACGGCCGGCGCTGCTTCCTCGCCGGCGAGCTGGACGCCTCCGTCACCGCGTACGTCTTCGACGACCACGGCCGGCCGGTCGAGCGGGCCCGGGTCGAGGCCAGCCGGCGGTCGGGCCACGTCCAGCCCTCGGAGATCGCGGTCGGCCCGGACGGCCGGTTCCTCTACCTGGCCAACCGGGGCGTCGGCACGGTCGCGGTGTTCACGCTGGACGACGAGTCACCCCGCTATCTGGCGGAGGTCTCCGGCATCGGGGACTGGCCCCGGCACCTCGCCTTGCTCGGCCGGCACCTCTACGTCGCGGAGGAGCGGGCCGATGCGGTGGCGGTCTTTCCGGTCGACCCCGACTCCGGGCTCCCGGCGGCGTCGCCCGGCCGGGTCGCGGTGCCGAGTCCGACGTGTGTACTCGGCGACCAATCCTTAATTCTGGGATAAGTATCTATAAGATCTTTTTGGCGCGTGGTGGGCCGATGAGGCCCCGTTGGCCGGTATTCTCTACGTTCTGAGTCCGCTCGACTACCTGAAGTGAACGCTTTTCAGAAAGTCTTTGCTGCCTCGGTAACATTCGGCCGTTCGCCCCTGGCACGACTTCGCAGAAGCCCTCAAGATGGTCAGGTGCCTGGCCGCCATCGCATGCGTAGAAATATCCGAGGGGCGGGCGCCATCGCCAGCGCGATGGTGCTCGTTCTTGTCGCGGTTGGAGGGTGGTATGGCTATCAGCAGTGGGCAGGCTCCGACTGCTCGGGCGAGCTGAAGCTCACCGTCGCCGCGGCGCCCGAGATCGCCCCGGCCGTCGAGAAGGCCGCGGCCGACCTGAGTGCCGAGGAGACCGAGGTCGACGGCCTCTGCGTCGCCGTCGAGGTCACCGCCAGCGAGTCCGTGGACGTGGCTGCGGCCGTCGCCGGGCAGCACGGTGTGTCGCTGTCCGGGGTCGGACAGGCCAGCGGCAGCGCCGTACTGCCCAACGTCTGGCTGCCCGACTCCTCCACCTGGCTGCTGCGGCTGCGCCAGCAGGCTCCCGCGTTCGCGCCGCAGAACAACACCTCGGTGGCGCGCAGCCCCGTGGTGGTGGCCATGCCGGAGCCGCTCGCCACCACGGTCGGCTGGCCGCAGAAGAAGCTCGGCTGGAAGGACCTGCTCGGCAGGATCACCACCGGTACCCAGCTCAAGACCGGCCTCGTCGAGCCGAGCCGGGACGCGGCCGGGCTGTCCGGGCTGCTCTCGCTGGCCATCGCGGCCCAGTCCGGCGGCGGGGTCCGGGCCCAGCAGGCGACCACGGCCGCCCTGCGGGCGCTGGCCACCGGTGCCTCGGCGGTCCGCGAGGAGCTGATCGCCCGCTTCCCCCGGGCGACCGACCAGACGTCCATCGCCCGTGGGCTGGGTGCCGCGGCACTCTCCGAAGAGGACGTCATCGAGTTCAACGCGACGAAGCCACCGGTGCCGCTCGCCGCCCTCTACCTGGAGCCCGCGCCGCTCTCGCTCGACTACCCGTACGCGGTGATGCCCGGCATCGATCCCGCCAAGGGCGCGGCGGCGGAGAGGCTCTTCGCCGCGCTCGACTCCGGTGCGTTCCGACGCCAGTTGGCCGGGCAGGGGCTCCGGGCCCCGGACGGCACCTGGGCGGACGGCTTCGCGCCGCCCCGGGGCGCGCCGAGCCCGGCGGGCACCCAGCCGACGCCGACCACCCCGGCACCCAACCCCGGCGGCACCGCCGGTGGCGGTGACGGTGCGACGATCGAGCGGGTGCTCTCGAGTTGGGCCGTCGCCACCCAGTCCGGCCGGATGCTGGCGATCATCGACATCTCCGGCTCGATGTTCGAGAAGGTGCCGACCGCCAACAACGCCACCCGGATGCAGGTGACCCTGGAGGCGGCCAAGCGCGGCCTCGCGCTCTTCGACGACTCCTGGGCACTCGGCCTCTGGGTCTTCTCCACCGAGCTGAACGGCTCCCGCGACTACCGTTCGCTGGTGCCGATCGGCCCGATGTCCGCCCAGCGCGAGCGGCTGGAGAGCCAGCTTGCCGGCATCACACCCAAGCGGGGCGGCGACACCGGCCTCTTCGACTCGATCCTCGCCGGTTACAAGGCCGTGCAGGAAGACTGGCAGCCCGGCCGGGTCAACTCGGTGGTGATGCTCACCGACGGCAAGAACGAGGACGACAACGGGATCAGCCAGGCGCAACTGCTCGCCGAGCTGAAGCGGATCAACGACCCTGACCGTCCGGTCCAGGTGATCATCATCGGTATCAGTGCCGAGGTCAGCAAGGCCGAACTGGACTCGATCCCCAAGGTGACCGGCGGGGCCGCCTTCGTCACCGAGGACCCGGCGAAGATCGGCGACATCTTCCTCCAGGCGATCGCCCGCCGGCCGACCGCTCCGCGCTGACACCCGCCCCGGTCGGGCCCGCCCGCCGGCCGCGACCCCGCTCGACCGCGCCCGCCGTACCGGCCACCCGTGCCGGTACGGCGGGCGTCGCGCTGTCCGGCCGGCGTCGGAGTTCTGCGGCACGCCCCGGAGGTCGCCGCCGAGACCTGGTCGACCGCGTCCCGTCCCGGCGCCGGCCTCGGGTACGTGAGCAGCCGGAGCACCGGCGAGGCAAACAAGTGACAGTAATCCGTCGGAATCCCTCGGTGATGCCCCCGGTAGGTGAAGATGTCGGGGTGCCTCCGGGCCGCTCCGTCAGGGCAGCGAGCGGCTGATCGGGTGCCCCCTGGAGCGAGGGAGGGCCGGTGACGTCGGCGACATTGCTGAGCCCTGCCACCATGCCTCCGGAGCCGACCTCGGGGGCACCGGCATCGTCGTACCGGACGCGGCAGCGTGGCTACATCCGCGAACTGCTCGTGCTCGACACCGCCATCCTGGTGCTGGCGGTGATCGGCGGCTACTTCGCCCGGTTCGGTGGCGACGAGCCGCGCGGCTCCGACATCCCGTACGTGATCGTCGGCCCCGCCCTGGTGGTCGCCTGGCTGGTCTCGCTCAAGGCGCTGCGCTGCTACGACCACCGGGTGCTCGGCTACGGCGCCGACGAGTACCGCCGCGTCACCTCCGCCAGCCTGCGGCTCGCCGGTGGAGTCGCGATCGCCGGCTATCTCGCCGACGTCGGGGTCTCCCGGGGGTTCCTCGGCATCTCGTTCGCGGTCGGCACGGTCGGGCTGGTGGTCGCCCGGTTCGCCGCCCGGAAACGACTGCACTGGTCCCGGTCCCGAGGGGCCGGCTGGTCCCGGCGGGTGCTGGCGGTCGGCGACACCGCGCACGTACTGGAGCTGGTGCACACGCTGCGCCGCGAGCCGTACGCCGGCTACCAGGTGGTCGGCGCCTGCATCCCGGACGCGCTGCTCGCGCCGGTGCCGCAGCGCCTCGGTGACGTGCCGGTGCTCGGCTCGTTCCGGGCGATCGTCGACGCCGCGGCGGCGATCAACGCCGACACGGTCGCGGTGACCGCCTCCAACGAGCTGACCGCCACCCGGCTGCGCCGGCTCGGCTGGCAGTTGGAGGGCACCGGGATCGACCTGGTGCTCGCCCCGGCACTGACCGACGTCGCCGGGCCGCGGATCCACACCCAGCCGGTCGCCGGCCTGCCGCTGATCCATGTCGAGGCGCCCGAGTTCCGGGGCGCCCGGAAGGTCGTCAAGGCTTTCGTGGACCGGGCACTGGCGGCCACGGTGCTCGCGGTCGCCCTGCCGCTGCTCGCCGTCATCGCGCTCGCCATCAAGCTGGACAGCCGGGGCCCGGTGATCTTCCGGCAGATCCGGGTCGGCCAGGGCGGCCGGGAGTTCGGGGTGTACAAGTTCCGGACCATGGTGGTGAACGCGGACGCGCTCCTGGCGGAGCTGGCCACCAAGAACGAGACCGACGGCCTGATGTTCAAGATGCGGGTGGATCCCCGGGTCACCCGGGTCGGCCGGATCCTGCGCAAGTGGTCCCTCGACGAGCTACCGCAGCTCGCCAACGTGCTGTTCGGGCACATGAGCCTGGTCGGACCGCGCCCGCCGCTGCCGTCCGAGGTGGCCCGCTACGACGGCGACGTCGCCCGCCGGCTGCTGGTGAAGCCAGGCATGACGGGTCTCTGGCAGATCAGCGGCCGATCCGACCTGAGCTGGGAGGACGGCATCCGGCTCGACCTCTACTACGTGGAGAACTGGTCGCTCGCCGCCGACCTGACCATCCTGTGGAAGACCTTCGGGGCGGTGGTCCGGACCCGGGGCGCGTACTGACGGAAAGTAGCTCGTGCGCCGTGCGACCGGCACAGGTCGCCCGCATGCCCGGACCTGTACACCGCCGACCGGCGGCCGCGGCGGAAGGCGTTCCCCTCGACGCGGCCCGGTCGTCAGAGGTCCAATCCCCCGGAGACCTCGATGTCCTGCGCGGTGATCCAGCGGCTTTCCTCGCCGAGCAGCATCGCGATGGCCATACCGACGTCGTCCGGCTCGCCGATCCGGCCGAGGGCGGTACGGGCGGCGATGCCGGGGATCAGGTCGGGGAAACGTTCGAATGCGTTGTCGCCGATGCGGGTGCGGGTGACGCCGGGCGAGACGGAGTTGACGCGGATGCCCCGCCCGCTGAACTCCTTGGCCATGTAGCGGGTCAGCACCACAAGGCCGCCCTTCAAGCTCCCGTACACCGAGTATCCGGGCTCCAGGCCCAGGGACCGGGATGAGCTACTCGTGGTGTTGACGATTGCACCGCCGTCGACCATGAGCGGCAGCAGCGTCTGCGTCAGGAAGTACGGTCCCTTGAGGAGTACCCGTACCAGCCTGTCGAAGTCCTCCTCGGTGGTCTCCTCGAACAGGGCCATGTGGCCGGCTCCGGCGTTGTTGACGAGGAAGTCGAAGCTGTCCCGCTGCCAGGTGTCGCGTAGTGCGGCGACCACCGAGTCGTGGAAGGCCGGAAACGTCTCGGAGCGGCCGACATCGAGTGGCAGTGCGACGGCCGTACCGCCGCCCTTCTCGATCGTCGCGACCGTGTCCAAAGCTCCGGCTTCGTTGCCCTGGAAGGTCAGGATCACGCCCGTCCCGTGCTGCGCGAGCTGGATGGCGGCGCTCTGTCCGATGCCCGAGCTGCCCCCGGTGATGATGGCGACGCGCATGGTTGAACCACCCGTTCCGTTTCGTGGATTCGATCGATGCAATAGCAACATCTCCACCTGTGCGGGCGGTAGAAGAAAGCTCGCGAATCCTTGCCCATTCCTACCGGGCTCGGCATCACGGCCCGTACGGCGGAGGCGCGGACATCGCCACCGCAAGCGCGCGGCCGTCGATCCGGGCCTGTGCCCGTCCCTGCCGATTATCAGATCTGGAGAACCAGAGCGTCATAATTGGGTGAGTCTGGATATGGCTTGAGCTTTCCTGTCTTGTTCCACCCCATTTGGCGTACGCTTTCTGGGTAGCGGTGTCTTCCTTGCGTACCAAAAGCGTCGCGCGCTTCTCGGAGCGGTGGGGCAAAAGCTCGTCGTGTAACGCATGGGCGATACCGTGACGCTGCCAATCGGGATGCACCATCAGTTCGCACAACGCGAAGGTGCGCCGCCCGTCCTCTCGAATCCGGCGGCCTCGTTGGGATGCAGTTGCCAGGTCACACCGGAACAACAGCAGGGCAGGCGCTCTGACCCCCGCCTACTGCCCCCGGTCGTCGGTGTCGGGCTGGCGGCCACCGGAGCGGGGTGGCCCCGTCCGGCCGTCGTACCAGTCCAGGCAGACCACCACCGCGTCGTCCACCAGATCGCTGCCGACGAACGCCCGCAGGTCGCCGAGGAGCGACCGTACCGCCTCGAGCGGTGCCATCGACCTGGTCCGCCGGACAGACCGGTAGAGCGCGGTGTCGCCGTACCGGGCGGTGCGGGAGGAGGCGTCGAGGACGCCGTCGCTGACCACGAAGAGCCGGTCGCCGGGCGCCAACCGGAAACTCTGCGACTGGTAGATGGTGCCGTCGAACATGCCGAGCGGGAACTGGTCGTCCAGCGGCTGCTCCAGCACCTCGCCCTCGCGCAGCACGAGCAGCCGGGGCGAGCCGGCGTCCACCGCCGTCACCACCCCGGTGCGCAGGTCCAGCTCCAGCAGCAGCGCCGAGAGGTGCTGGATGCCCTGGTGGTAGGCGTAGATCGCCTGGTCGGCCAGGGCCGCCTGGTCGGCGAGGTCGAGACCGGCGCGCCGGGCGTTGCGCAGCGCGTTGGTGCCGAGGCAGGTGAGCATGGCGGCGGTCACCCCCTCGCCCATCCCGTTCATCGTGGAGAGCCAGAGCCGCTGGCCGTCGTCGGCCCAGTCGAAGCTGTCGCCGCGCACCGCGTACGCCGGTTCGAGCTGGCCGGCCAGGCTGAACGAGGGACGGATCCGGCTCCGGCCGGGGAGCAGCTCCCACTGCATCTCGGCGGCCAGGGTCAGCCGGCGGGTCCGGGCGCCGACCGCGTACTTGTCGGTGCCGGCCCGTACCGCGACCAGTTCGTGCGCCAGCGCCGTGGCGGCCTGTGCCAACTCGTCGCGCCGGTCCGGGTCCTCCGGCGCCGGGGTGAGCCGGAGTACGCCGATCCGCTCGCCCCGCACCGTGACCGGGAGATACACCACCCCGTCCTGGAGCGCCTCGGTCTGGTGGTCGAAGCACCGCCAGGCCGGGGCGCCGGCCCCGACCACCGGATCGCCGCCGTGCAGCGGCACCAGGGCGGCCAGCCGGTAGTCGACCTGGAGCAGCTCGGTCTCCGTCGTCCCGTACACCCTGGTCAGCTCCGTGCCGAGCCGCTCGACGACGAGATCCGCCGGGGCCTCGGCCAGGATACGGCGGATGTCGACCAGCCGGCCTGTCATCTCCGGCCCGCCGCTCGGGAGGCCGTACCGGCGTACCGTTCCCGGCGGTCCGGACGGGCTGTGCGGGCGCGCACCGGTGCGGTCAGCCGGGTGGCGGCGGTAGTGTCAGGATCACCATGGCTGAATGCGGCGGTCCTGGCGGACCGGATCCGACCCTCGCCACCGCGGTGGACACCGCCGCGGCGGCGCTGCTGTCGGTCTGGGACGCCGCCCGGGAACGGACGAGCGGGCGACTGTCCAGCTCTCAGTTGCGGGCCCTGATGGTGGTCGAGCAGTTCGACGGGATCAACCTGCGGGGACTGGCCGGGATCCTCGGCATGCTGCTCTCCTCGGCGAGCCGGCTCTGCGACCGGCTCGTCGCGGCCGGGCTGCTCGAACGCGAACCGGGCCGGGCGGATCGCCGGGAGATCTCGCTGCATCTCACCACGGTCGGTCAGAAGCTGCTCGTGGAGATCCGCGCCGACCGCCGGGAACGGCTGGCCGAGACGCTCGCCGGGATGAGTCCCGCGGGCCGGCAGGCGCTGCTGCGTGGGCTCATCGAATTCGACCGGGCGTTCCGGGCCAACGTCGAGCCGACCGAACGGTCGGCCTGAGCCGGCCGCCGGCCGCCCGTCGGCCCGGTCCGGGCGCCGGGCGGCGGCAGAGCCGGCCGCCCGTCCGCCGGGTCGTCGAGGTGTGCGCATCGGCGCTGGCACTCCTGTCGGCACGGAGTGGACCTGGTCAACCTCTGTTGCGGGCCGTGCTGGCCGAAGCCGGCAGTCGGGCGCACGCGCCGCGCTGTTCGGGTTGACGAGAGTCCAATGGTTGATGATCGGAATAGTTGTCTGGGGGCAACAATAGCGAGCGGTCCTCGGCCGCGTCGCCGCGGTCGCCCTGGTTGCCGTGGCCGATCCCATGGTGCCCGCCGGGAGCCGGCTCGCCGGGCCGGAACCGCTGACGAGTGCCCCGGTCGGCCCCCGCGCGCGGCTATCGGCCGGCTCGGCCGAGCCACCGGGCGGGCTGCTCCAGCACGGTACGGACGACCGAGCCGGCGGCGCCGAGCGCGGCCGCGTCCCCGCCGAGCAGGGCGGCCCGGACGGTCACCGGTGACCAGGCGGCGGTCAGCACCCGCTGGCGGATCTCGGCCTCCACCGTCGGGGCCAGCCAGCGGGCCAGCGGTGCGTAGACGCCGCCGAGCACCACCGTGTCCACGTCCAGCAGGTTGATCACCCCGGCGACGGCGACCCCGAGTGCGGTCGCCGCCTCGACCAGTGCCCGGTTGGCGGTCGGGTCCTCCCGGGTGGCCGCCTCGACCAGTCGGGCGACCGCCGCGCCCGGAGTCCGGATCGCCGGTGGATCCCGACTCGGGTCGGTACCGACGGTGGCCGGGCCGGTGCCGACGGCGGGTGGGTCGGCCAGGCGGGCGGCGGTCAGGATGGCTTCCTGGCCGGCGTACTGCTCCAGGCAGCCGCGGCCGCCGCACCGGCAGGGCCGGCCCTCCGGGTGTACGGGCACGTGGCCGAGTTCGCCGCTCCAGCCCCGGGCACCCCGGAACAGGGTGCCGTGCAGCACGATCCCGGCGCCGATGCCGACCTCGCCGGAGATGTAGATGAAGTTGCCGCAGTCGGGCGGGCCGGCGTGCAACTCGCCGAGCGCGGCGAGGTTGGCCTCGTTGTCCACCCCCAACCCGCGCCCGCCGAGCACCGGGTGCCCGCCGAGCAGCGCCGGCACGTCCACGTCCCGCCAGCCGAGATTCGGCGCGAGCCGGACCAGCCCGGTGGCGGTGACCAGGCCGGGTACCGCGAGCGCCGTACCGGCCAGGGCCAGGTCCTGCCGGTCCGCCTCGGCTCCGGCCTCGGTGATCAGCTCGCCGACCAGTGCCAGGGCCTCGGCGGGGGGCACCGGTCGGAGGTCGACCCGGCGTACCGCGCGGTGCCGTACCGTCCCGGCGAGGTCGACCAGGACGGCGGCCAGGTAGTCGACGTTGATCTCCAGGCCGAGGCCGGCCGGGCCGTGACCGGCGAGCGTGAGGCCGACGGCGGGCCGGCCGGCGCCGGACCGGGGCATCGGGGCGACCTCGGTGAGCAGTCGTCCGGTGATCAGGTCGTCGACCAGTGCGGAGACGGTGGCCCGGGTCAGGCCGGTGGCGGTGGCCAGGTCGGCCCGGGACGGCGGGCGCTCGGCGGTGGCGATCTGCCGCAGCACCAGGGCCAGGTTGTGCTCGCGCAGGCTCGCCTGGCGGACGGCGGTTACCGCCACGCCGACCGGCACCGCCGCAGGTTGCGCCACGGTATTGACAATGCCATACCGCGATCAAATAATTCAACCGATAAACAAATCGGCCGGGTTGCCGGGGCGTCAACCCGGGATGTCGGCCCAGCCCTCACCTCAACGTCGAGTCGGTTCCCCTGGAGGTCAGCCATGGCAGCCCAACCAACCCCTGCCGACAAGTTCTCCTTCGGCCTCTGGACGGTCGGCTGGACCGCCCGGGATCCGTTCGGAGAGGCCACCCGGGAGGCCCTGGACCCGGTCGAGGCGGTCAACCGGCTCGCCGAGCTGGGCGCGTACGGGATCACCTTCCACGACGACGACCTGATCCCGTTCGGCTCCGACGACGCCACCCGGGAGCAGCACATCTCCCGGTTCCGCAAGGCGCTGGAGGAGACCGGTCTGGTGGTGCCGATGGTCACCACCAACCTCTTCGCCCACCCGGTCTTCAAGGACGGCGGCTTCACCAGCAACGACCGGGACGTACGCCGGTTCGCGCTGCGCAAGGTGCTGCGCAACATCGACCTCGCCGCCGAGCTGGGCGCGCACACCTTCGTGATGTGGGGCGGCCGGGAAGGCTCGGAGTACGACGCCGCCAAGGACATCCGGGCGGCGCTGGACCGCTACCGCGAGGCGGTCAACCTGCTCGCCCAGTACGTCATCGACCGGGGCTACGGGCTGAAGTTCGCGATCGAGCCGAAGCCGAACGAGCCGCGCGGCGACATCCTGCTGCCGACTGTCGGGCACGCGCTCGCCTTCATCAACGAGCTGGAGCACCCGGAGCTGGTCGGCCTGAACCCCGAGGTCGGGCACGAGCAGATGGCCGGGCTCAACTACATGCACGGGATCGCTCAGGCACTCTGGGCAGGCAAACTCTTCCACATCGACCTCAACGGGCAGCGGGGGATCAAGTACGACCAGGATCTGGTCTTCGGTCACGGTGACCTGCTGAACGCGTTCGCGCTGGTGGACCTGCTGGAGAACGGCGGGCCGCAGGGCGGGCCGGCCTACACCGGGCCCCGGCACTTCGACTACAAGCCGTCGCGCACCGAGGACTACACCGGGGTGTGGGCGTCGGCGGCGGCGAACATGCGGACCTACCTCCTGCTCAAGGAGCGGGCGGCGGCGTTCCGGGCCGACCCGGAGGTGCAGGAGGCGCTGGCCACCAGCAAGGTGGCGGAGCTGTCGACGCCGACGTTGAGCCCGGGTGAGACGTACTCGGATCTGTTGGCGGACCGGAGTGCGTTCGAGGACTTCGACGTGGACGCGGTGGCGGCCCGGGGGTTCGGGTTCGTGCGGTTGAACCAGCTTGCGGTGGAGCATCTGCTCGGGGCTCGCTGACTCTTGTCTGCCCGCTGTCCGCCGTGGGTGGGGGTTGGGTCTTGGCTCGCTGTCCGTCGTGGGTGGGGGTTGGGGTGCGTGACCAGGCTTGCGTTCCCGATCGGGTACGACCAACCTTCCGGTGTTGACCTGCGACAGCCGGTGAGACCGGGACCGCGACACCGTTACGTGAGCCCAGAGACGTGAGCCCAGAAGGAGGGCGTGAGATGGCGCTCGTTGCCGGGGTCGACTCGTCGACCCAGTCGTGCAAGGTGGTGATCCGGGACAGCGAGACCGGCGCTCTGGTCCGCAGCGGCCGGGCGGCGCATCCGGACGGGACCGAGGTCGATCCCCGGGCCTGGTGGGAGGCGTTGCAGTCGGCGCTCGCCGAGGCCGGCGGGCTGGACGACGTGGCGGCGGTGGCTGTCGCCGGGCAGCAGCACGGGATGGTCTGCCTCGACGAGGTGGGTGAGGTCGTCCGGCCCGCGCTGCTCTGGAACGACACCCGGTCGGCGGGGGCGGCGGACGAGCTGGTCGAGGAGCTGGGCGGCGGTGAGACCGGGCGGCGGGCCTGGGCGGAGGCGGTCGGCAGCGTGCCGGTGGCGAGTTTCACCGTCACCAAGCTGCGCTGGCTGGCCCGGCACGAGCCGGAGAACGCGGCGCGGGTGGCCGCGGTCTGCCTGCCGCACGACTGGTTGACCTGGCGGCTGGGTGGCGCGGCCGGGCTGGGAGCACTGCGTACCGACCGGGGGGACGCGAGCGGGACCGGATACTGGTCGCCGGCGGTCGGTGAATACCGGCTGGACCTGCTGGAGCGGGCGCTCGGGCGGGCGGTGGCGGTGCCAACCGTGTTGGGGCCGGCGGAGGTGGCCGGGCGGTTGCCGAGCGGCGCACTCCTGGGGCCGGGGACCGGGGACAACGCGGCCGCCGCACTGGGGGTCGGCGCGGTCGCCGGGGACGTGGTCGTCTCGATCGGTACCTCGGGGACGGTGTTCAGCGTCGCGGACACTCCGGCGGCGGACTCGTCGGGTGCGGTGGCCGGGTTCGCGGACGCGACCGGGCGGTTCCTGCCGCTGGTCTGCACCCTGAACGCGGCCCGGGTGCTGGACGCGGCGGCGGCGATGCTCGGGGTCGGCCTGGACGAGTTGGCCAAACTGGCGTTGAGCACGCCGGCCGGTGCCGACGGGCTGGTGATGGTGCCGTACCTGGAGGGCGAGCGGACGCCGAACCGGCCGCTGGCGACGGGTGCGGTGCACGGGCTGACCCTGCGGACGTCGACGCCGGGGCATCTGGCCCGGGCCGCCGTGGAGGGCATGCTCTGCGCACTGGCGGACGGGCTGGACGCGCTGCTCGCCGAGGGAGCGACGGCGAACCGGATCATCCTGGTGGGTGGCGGGGCCCGCTCCGAGGCGGTACGCCGGATCGCGCCGGAGGTCTTCGGGTGCCCGGTACTGGTGCCGGAGCCGGGGGAGTACGTCGCCGACGGGGCGGCCCGGCAGGCGGCCTGGATCGTCCAGGGTGGGGCGGAACCGCCCGCCTGGTCGGCTGGCGAGTCCCAGCAGTACGTGGGCGACGCCGTCCCGCGCATCCGTGAGCAGTACGCCCGCGCCCGGAATTCGGTCCTGGATCGGCCGGCGGACTAGGGACCTCCTCGCGACTGCTCTTCGTTTTCGTCGACCCACCGTTCCTTAGGTCATCCAAGATTGCCTATGGAATGGTGGGTCGATCTTTGGCACACTGCCGGTGGCCGGAGTTCCGGCCCGGATCTGTGTGCCAGCGTGAGAGGACTGTCGATGGACGCGCCGGCGGCCGGCGAGCTGCGGGGGGAGTCGGGGGAGCGGGCGGAGTCCGAGGAGCCGGCCGACGAACCTCGGGTGCGGCCGGGGCGGGTGGAGTCGGATGCGCCGCCGGGGCGGTCCGGTGCTCGGGTCGCGGCGGTGCTCGACTGGGTGCTGATCGGGGCCGGGGTGCTGCTGTTGGCGATCTATCCCCGGCCGCCGATGATGGGGGACGGGCTGGTCCGGTACCAGGCGTTGCTCCAGTTGCTGGAGCAGCGGCAGATGCCGGAGACGGCGTACTCGTTGATCGGCCCGCTGTTCGCGGCTCCGCTGTGGATGGTCGGCCGGTGGTACGACGACCCGCAGCCCGTGCTGGCGCAACACAATCTGCTGCTCTTCGGGTTCGGGCTGGTGGCGTTCCATCTGCTGCTGCGCGACCGGATGGACCGCCGGCTGCTCCGGCGGTTCCTGCTGGTGCTGGTCGCCGGGAGCATGGCCGCCGCGCATGTCCAGGACTTCTACGGCGAGATGTTCACGGCGACGACGGTCGGGGTGGGGCTGCTCGCCGCGACACTGCCCGGGACGGGCCGGCCGACCCGGCTCGCCGGCTGGGCCGCGGTGGTGCTCGGGGTCGCCAACACGCCCGCGTCGGTGGTGGCGCTCGGTCTCGTGGTCGGGGTGCTCTGCTTCCGGGAGCGGCGGTTGCGCTACCTGGTGGTGCTGCTGGCGGCCGGGGTGCTGATCGCCGGTGAGGCGTGGCTGCGCCTCGGTGACCCGCTGCACCGGGCGTACGCGAACAACGGCGGCGGGCAGACCGTGATGCCGTACTCGGGCGAGCCGGGATTCTCCTATCCGCTGCTGCTCGGGGTGGTGGCGATCCTCTTCTCGTTCGGCAAGGGGCTGCTCTGGTTCACGCCGGGGCTGTTCCTGCCGGCCCGGCGGTGGTTGGCGGAGCGGGCCGGCCGGGGGGTGGCCGGGGTCTGGCTGTTGTGGCTGGTCTTCGTGGCCGGCCTGGTGCTGGTCTACGCCGCCTGGTGGGCCTGGTACGGCGGCCTGTACTGGGGGCCGAGGTTCTTCCTGCTCGCCATCCTGCCGGCCGGCCTGGCGCTCGCCGTACGGCTGGGAGCGGGGGAGGCGGGGCCCTGGGCCAACCTCGCCACCCTCGCCGTAGCAGTGCTCTCGGTCTGGGGTGCCGCCAACAGCCTGCTGTACGCCCAGCTCTGGCCGTGGACCTGTTACGACAACAACTACTACCTGGAGTCGCTCTGCCACTTCACGCCGGATTTCAGTCCGCTGTGGTATCCGCTGGTGGAGCGCCCGGCCATGACCGGGGTGCAGCGGGTCGCGCTCGCCGGTTACGCCGTGGTGCTGCTCTGGCTGGTCGCGCCGGTGCTCGGCCGGCTCGCCCGGCAGGCGGCTGCGGCGGTCCGGAGCGACCGCTGGGTGTGGCCGCCGCGCGACTGGCGCTGGTAGCCCGGGTGGTTCCCGGGGCACCCGCTGCCGTCCGGTCGGCAGGTGATCGTGCGGTGCGGGTCGGTCGGTGCGGGAGCGCTATCCGCAGACACGGTGGGTAGTCGGATCGCGGCGAGGTGTGTAGCTTCCTTACGGGCTGGTGAAACTGTCCGAGGAGGCCGCTCATGGAGGAGACCGAACGTGTCCGGCGCGCGGCGGTGTGCCGGGACGCATTCGAGTTGTTGCTGACCGGTGAGCCGGAGTCGGCCGCGGCCCAGCTCAAGGGACTCACGGAGGCGGCACCCGGCGCGCCGTACCGGACCGAGGCGGCGTTCCTGCTCGCGTTGGCGAAGGCGGTGCCGTACACGCACCGGCAGTTGGCCGACGGCGTGGACGCGCTGCGGATCGCCGCCGAGGGGGACCACCCGATCTACAGCCCGGCGGCGAAACTGCTGCTCGCCGGGCATGCCACCCGGGTCGAGGACTACGGGTTGGCAAACCGGTTCTGGAACCAGCTCGCCGGGCCGTACCGGCTGGGGTACAGCGCGGTGGCGTGGTTCCACATCGCCCTCAACCACGAACGGGCGGGCGAGCCCGACCGGGCCCGGGACGCCATGGCCAAGGCGCGGTCCACCAGCGATCCGCAGTACGCCCCGAAGGCGATGAGCTGGATGATCACCTACTACAACAACCGGGGCCGGCATGACCGGGTGGAGGCGCTGGCCGAGATCGCGTTCGACTTTCCGGACGATCCACTGGGGCTGGACCGGTACATGCAGCGGAACCAGCACGTGGTGATCGGCCGGCAGAAGCTGCTCGACCTGGCCGAGCCGGCCGGGGTGCTGGCCGGTGCCCAGATGCTCGCCCAGGCCAACGGCATCGAACACGACCCGCTGCCGGTCGCGCTCGCGGCCGACCTCCAGTTCCAGCCCACCCCGATGGCCGGCGTCGACCTGCCGTGGTTCGAGCCGTACCTGCGGCACCAGCCCGGCACCGAGGCGCTCTACACCGCCGCGCACCAGGCGCTTGCGTACGCCGACTACGTCTGTACCCAGGCCGCCATCCAGTACCTCGAGCGGAACAACGGGCCGGCGAACACGTTCCGCAACATGGTGCAGTACCCCACCAGGTTCCCGTGGGGACCGGTGATGCACGAGAGCATCCGGCAGCGCCTGCTCAGCGTGCTGCACGCGCCCGACCACTTCATCCCGACCGACTGGGCGACCGTGCACGACCGGGACTGACCGGGTCCCCGGTCGCCGGGTACCCGCGCGGGGCGGCGATCTGGAATTCTCGCTGTCGTGCGGAGGGCATCGTGGCGGTGGAACCCGGCGGAACGGCGGGTGTGGTCGGCCTTCCACCGGGGAGTCGAGGTCGACCTGCGCGGCACGACGTACCCGGTCCGGGCGGAGTTGCTGGCGGAGCTGCTCACCGGCGGCGGTGACCGGGCCGGCTCCCGGGCCGGGCTGCGGCTGTGGTCGGCCCGGATCGTCGGCCGGCTCGACCTGCGGCACGCCGAGATCAGCGCGCCGGTCTCGATCGGCGGGTGCACCTTCACCGACGTACCCGAGCTGACCGAGGCCCGGGCGGTCAACCTGGTCCTCACCGACTGCACCCTGCCGGGCCTGCGTGCCCGGCTGCTCGACCTGCGCGGCGACCTGGCGCTGCTGGGCTGTGTCGTCACCGGTCCGATCGACCTGCGGGACGCCCGGGTCGGCGGCACCGTCACCCTGAACGGCTCGCGGTTGGCCGATCGGGGCGAGCCGGGTGGGGAACCGGTCTTCCCGCCGATCGACCCCGGCACGGCGCTCGCGGCCGGCCGGCTGAGCGTGACCGGCAACCTGCACGCCCGGCAGGGGTTCGTCGCCGAGGGTCAGGTCTGGCTCGGTGGTGCGAAGGTCGGCGGCAACCTCGATCTCGACGGCGCCACCCTGCGGCACCCGGCCGGGGCGGCGTTGAGCGCGGACCGGCTGACCGTGGCCGGCAGCCTCACCGCCCGGTACGGCTTCACCGCCGAGGGCGACGTACTGCTGATCCACGCCCAGATCGGCAACCAGCTCAACTTCCACAACGGAGCGCTCCGCGGGGCGGGGATGTTCGCCCTGCATCTCGGTGGCGCCCGGGCCGGCAGCGTCTGGCTGACCTTTGCCGAGCGGCCGACCGGACGGGTCCGGCTCTCCGGTCTACAGGCCGACTCGATCTTCGACGATCCGCGGACCTGGCCGGCCGAACTCGACCTGATCGGCTGCACCTACCGGCTGCTGATCGCCCGCGCACCGTCCCCGCCGCACCTGCCGTCGCCGCCGGTGCCGGTCGGCGTCCGGCAGCGACTGGACTGGCTGCGGCGCAGTCCCGAGGGCTACACCCCGCAGCCGTACGAGCAACTCGCCGAGCAGTACCGGCGGGGCGGGCAGGAGGCGGAGGCCCGCCGGGTGCTGCTGGAGCGGCAGCGGCAACGCCGGGCCACCCTGCGGGCGCCGGGCCGACTCTTCGGCTATCTGGTCGACGGCCTGGTCGGGTACGGCTACCGCACCTGGCTGGCCGGCATCTGGCTGGTCGCCTTCTGGGCACTGGGGACGCTCAGCTTCGCCCTGGACCCGTCGGTGGCCCGTAACCCGGCCGAGGCGCCGGAGCGGAACGCCGCGCTCCAGGCGCTCGACCTGCTGCTGCCGATCGTCAACCTGGGGCACGACAACGCCTGGAAACCGGCCGGCGGCACCGAGTACGTCGCCGCGCTGCTGGTCCTGGCCGGCTGGGTGCTCAGCACGGCGGTCGTCGCCGGCCTGACCCGTACGCTCAACCGCTGAGCCGGTGCGGCCGGTGAGGGCGAAGATCGTTTTACCGGACGGAAATCGATCCGTATCGTAGCGTAAACATCAGAACCGTGTGCTTCCGAGATCCCCCTCACGCCCGGGTGTCCGTGGGCCGCCCGGGCGTGGCCTCATGGAAGGGCGTGCAGGTGCATCAATCCGCTGTGCCGATCCGGCCGCGATCCGCGTTCCGGCTCGTCGTACTCGCCACCGTCCTGCTCAGCATCGCCGCACTGGTCGCCACCTCGCTCGGCGTACCGTCCGAGGCGACCGGGCGGCACCGGCCGTTCCCGCTCGACCTGCAACGGGCCGGCATCCCGCAGCTCCGCGAGGCGCTGGCCGCCCGGCGGATCACCTCCGAGGAACTCGTCCAGGCATACCTGGAGCGGATCCGGACGCTGAACACCAACGGCCCGGGCCTGAACGCCGTCCGGGTGGTCACCCGGGACGCGGTCGCGCAGGCGAAGCAGGCCGACCAGGAGCGCCGCAAGGGCGGGGCGAAGGGGCCGATGCACGGCATCCCGGTGCTGATCAAGGACAACATCGACCTGTCCGGGCTGCCCACCACCGCCGGGGCGATGGCGCTGGAGAAGTCGTACCCGGCGAAGGACGCCTTCCTGGTCACCCGGCTGAAGGCGGCCGGGGCGATCATCCTGGGCAAGACCAACCTGACCGAGTTCGCCAACTTCACCACCAATGGGATGCCGTCCGGCTACAGCGGACTCGGCGGCCAGGTGCTCAACCCGTACGACGTCAGCCAGACCCCGAGCGGGTCCAGTTCGGGTTCCGGCTCGGCCGCGGCGGCGGCGCTGGCCACCGTCACCATCGGTACCGAGACCTCCGGCTCGATCCTCAGCCCGTCGGCGGCGAACTCGCTGGTCGGGGTGAAGCCGACGGTGGGTCTGGTCAGCCGGACCGGGGTGGTGCCGATCGCCGCCAGCCAGGACACCGCCGGCCCGATGACCCGGACCGTCTACGACGCCGCCGCGCTGCTCAGCGCGCTGACCGGGATCGACCCGGAGGACCCGGCCACGGAGACCAGTTCGGGAGTGGTCGGCACCGACTACACCCGGACGCTCTCGACGACCGCGTTGCAGGGCAAGCGGATCGGGGTCGCCAGCAGCCCGACCGGCAACCAGGGGGTGCTGTTCAGCGAGGCGCTGGACGTGCTGCGCGCCCAGGGCGCCACGGTCGTGCCGGTGACGGTCACCACCGGCGGCCTGCCGCCGAGCATCCTGAGCTACGAGTTCAAGCGGGACCTGAACGCCTACCTGGCCCGGCTGCCCCGCAGTGCGCCGATGGACACCCTCGACGACGTGGTGAAGTGGAACCTGGCGCACGTCGACGAGGGCACGATCAAGTTCGGCCAGACCCAGCTCGTCGCCTCGAACGAGGTCGACCTGGCCGATCCGGTGGCGAAGGCGGCGTACGAGACGAACCGGGACACCGGGATCGCCGGGGCGCGGGAGCGGATCGACTCGGTGCTGGCCGCCGAGAACCTTGACGCGATCGTCTTCGTCGGCAGCGGGTCGGCCGGGATCGGCGCCCGGGCCCAGTACCCGTCGGTCGCGGTCCCGATCGGGTACGACCCGGCGAACGGCCGCCCGGTCGGGATGTCCTTCCTGGGTACCGCCTACACCGAGGCCCAACTGCTGGCCCTGGCGTACGACTACGAGCAGGCGTCCCGGAAGTGGCGCCCGCCGTCGCAGGTGAACCCGTCGCTGTTTCGCTGCGCCGACTTCGGCGACCGCGACCGGAGCTGCGCGCCCTGACGTCCAGTCGGGCTGAAGGACAAGACCGTGACGTCAGGGCGTTCGGGCTGGTGTGGAACGCGGTCTGACCTGGGATGACGAAACCCCCGGACCCGGGAATCCCCGGGCCGGGGGCAATTCGTCGTTCGGTGGCCGGCTGCGGGCGGTCCGGTGGCCGGTTCGTCGGTACCGCCGCGCCGGAGGTGCGGGCCGGGGTCAGGCGTGCGTCTTGGCCAGGCTGACGAACGCCTGCCAGGTGGCCGGGCCGAAGGTCAGCGTTCCGCCGTCCCGGTCCTTGGTGTCCCGGACCAGCACCCGGCCCGGAAGGTTGTCGGCCACCTCGACGCAGTTTGAACTGCCGCCGGAACGCGTGGACTTCCGCCAGGCCGGGGCGTCACTTGTGGTCATTGAGTAGCTCCAGAAGTAGGTCTCTGCTCTGGTCGGCCGCCATTGCCAAGCCGTTGATCGACTCCCAGGATAGCTCCAGCTCGCCCACATCGCGCGCTGAGGTCGCTACCTTGCCCTGTAACTGGTCATCAAGGTAGGAGATCCGCCTGCCGTCTCTCAGGGTCGCCAGCGAGAACGGACCGCCCAGGCCGGCGTGCAGCCCGCCGACGGCATCCGGGAGCACGCGCACCGTGACGGATGGTCTGTCGCCGATGTCGGCCAGGTATCCGAGCTGATCTTTCATGACCTCGCGCGGACCTCGCCGGAGTGCGAATTCCGTGACGATGCAGGAAATCGTCACCGGCGGGTTTTGATCCAGAACGGCCGCCTGCCGGGCTGCCCGGTCCGCGACGAGATCCTCCACCCTCCCCGCGTTCGCCGGAACTCCCGCGAACATTTCTCGCATGTACGGCTCACGCTGTAGCGGACACGGGATCAACAGCGGCCCCCAGGACCGCAACAACAGTGCGCGCCGCTCGTGCTCGACCCATGGGCGCAGCCACGGGCGCAGGTCTTCGTGTGCGGTCTTTGCCAGTTCCTGGATTTCGCGGCCGGTGCCGAACACATCGTCAAGGCGCTGCGCCGTGCCTTCCTGCGGAATCAGCTTTCCTGACTCGAAGTACTGCACCGAGGACTTCGACACGCCGATTGCGGCGGCAAGCCTGTCTTGAGACAGCTTCCGCTGCGTGCGCAGCTCCCGGATGCGGGCCGGCAGCGATGCCGATTGGTCATTCATGGTTATCACCCCGGGTGGTCGGTGGATGTTGTCGCCATCATTGGGCGGTCGTCCTGTTCATCTTCCGTTACCGCGCACTCACGGTCCAGGGTGGAGGGCAGACGGAGGAGCCATTACCGCGGCCCGCTTCATCATGCCGGGGGCGTGGTCCGCAGGATCCGCCCCGATGGTGGGTCGTTTTCCGTCAACGGGGGGCGGTTGCTCGTAGCGGACACGGGCACCGCCCCCTTTCTGTTGTCGAACGGAACGGAGGGCAAAGAATGAGACAGGTACGTGGAAGCAGACTTCGCCATCGTCGGGTCTGGTGGCGTTTCTGGCGGTATTGCTGGTGTGGACACCGATGGATCTGCCCCGACTCGGCCCGGCGGGTGCCGGTGTCGTACTCGCCGAGGCCGCACCCATTGACGGGCGTCGAGTTTCGCCGGGCGGTCCGGACTGCCACGGTTGACGCCAGGATCGCCCGGGAAGCACGGGCCGGGCACGAGGACGCGCCGCCAGCTCCGCCCCCGCCACCCCCGCAGCCGAGAGAGCCACAGCGCCCGTGGATCGATTACCCCGACTCCCGCAACGCGGGCCGGTATGCCGGGTGGAACGGGCCGACCCGGGCGCATCTGGCCAACGGCCGGGCGGGCGGCCTGACTCCTGCCCAGCAGCACCGAGCCCGGCACGCCGAGCGGGTGTAGACCGTGATCGGGCCGTGGGTGCGATGGGAACGGCACACTGCTCGACGGCGGGCGCGTGAGCGCCATACCCTCGGGCAGCACGTCCCTACGGAGACGTACGCCTGCCGCGAGTGCGAACACGACTGGCCCTGTGCGCCGGCCCGCCTGTCACTGCTGGTCGGCTTCGACGGCAACCGGGTGGGACTGATGATGTATCTCGCCGCGCACCTCGCCCGCGCCCTGGAGGCGCTGCCCGACCGGCACCCGGCGCTGATCGTCGGGCAGATCATCTACTGGGTGCCCCGGCGTCGTTAGCGCCGGTTCGGCCGGTACGACGATTCGTCGGCCCGGCGACTGGGTAGCAGCACCATGACAGCCAAGCATCCCCCCACGAGGAGCGTGTCATGGGTATCGGCACCAGCATCTTCCTGATCGCGCTCGGTGCGATCCTCACCTTCGCACTGAACGTCAGCGTCGGCGGCCTGGACCTGGACGTGGTCGGCTGGATCCTGATGGCGGCCGGCGTACTGGGTCTGATCATGACCACGGTGATCTGGAACAACCGGCGCCGTTCGGTGGTGACCACCACCGATCCGACCGAGTACCGCCACGCCACCACCACGGAGCCGACCGAGTACCGCCGGGTCGAGGAGCGGCGCGACGTGCTGCCGCCCCGGTGACCGACGGCCCGGCGCCGTCGCGGAAGCCGGTGGTCGCGCCCGGGTCCGAGGTGACCTGCCCACCCTGGTCGGCCGCGAGGTCGACGGAGAGGCGTGACACGAGTGCGAACGGCAGCGGGCCGGCTGGGGTGCGGTTTCGGTGGCTGGGGGCACCGGGCGCACACCACACCCCAGCCGGCTACTCGGATAGCGCCGCCGGCCCGGTACGTGTCACAGCGCCGGGCGTAGCCTCGTCCGTCCGGGCCCGGGTCACTGACCGTCGGCGGCCCTGGCGGCCGTTACGACGGGAGCGCCGGTGCGCGATCTCGCGGGCGACGGCCGACCGGCCACCGGCCGGGCGCCCGATCGCGCCGGGGGCGGCTGACCGCGCCAGCTACGGATCAGCAGCGCGAGCCGTTTCGGGCGGTCCCGGTCGTTCACCACCCAACAGATGGCACCCACCGCCATCGCGCTGACCGCGAAGAGCGCGAGCAGCACCGGCCAGTCCACCAGCGACAGGCCGGTGACGAGCCCGCCGCCCGCCGCGACCGCGCCCGCCCGGCGTAGCGGCACGGCTACTCCGTCTCGACCCGCGGCTGCCGCAGCGCGCGCCGGAGCGCGAACATCGACAGCAGCAGGCGGGTGGCGTAACCGAGCTGGTGCAGGCCGCTCAGCCTGCTCAGTTCGGCCCGGAACTCCTCCTGGTAGCGGGGGCGTTCCGGGGCGGGCAGGACCTGCACGACGAGGCCGATCAGCCGCATCGCGGCGGCGCCGGTCCGGGCGGCGATCCGGCGGCGGACCCCGCCGGGTAACGCCGGGGAAGGCGGAATCCGCGCGGCCACGGCAGCGGCTGCCGCCGGCCGCGCGGCCCGGACGGCCACGTTGCCGAGGCGCCATCCCCGCAGGTAGTTGCTGGTGTTCCGGGCGATGGCCGAGGCTTCCCGGACGGCCGGGACGAGGGGCTGGTCCGCCCATGGCGCATAGGGGCCGGGGTCGAGGCCCGGCACCCGGCGCGGCAGCGGCCAGTCCGACGTCGCGCGGTGCGGCTGCGGGCCGGTCCGGGGCCCGTCGGCCGCGCGCAGGCCGGCCAGGACCCGCAGCACCACCTCGTCGGCGGTGTCGGCGTGCCGCAGGGCGTTGCTGACCGTAATCTCGTACGCCTCCGTCGGCTGCTCCTGCCCGGTCACGACTGCCCTCCGGCGAGTCCGGGCCGGAGGGCGCCGGGCTTGGCCACCCGCGCGTCCGCCCGGGCCAGTGCCCGGTGAGCCTGGACGGCCCCGTCCGAGGTGAGGGAGTAATACCGGCGGCGCGGGCGACCGGCCTCGCGCGGGTCCAGATCCTCCCAGCGGGATCGCAGCCAGCCGAGACTCTCCAGCCGGGCCAGGATGGGATGGATGGTGCCGCTGGCCAGCCCGGCGGCGGCGCAGAGTTCCAGGCCGTAGAACTCGCGCGACGGGTGCTCCAGCAGGGTACGCAGCACCGCCCGGGTGGGCAGCGTCATCCGGGGGGTGGGCATGCTCGTACTCTACCAAGCCCTAGCTAGAGTTCAACCTAGTGCTTGCCCGGGTACGCCCACCCGGCGCCACCGTCACCTCGCCGTTACCTGATCCTGGTTGAGTGCCGGAGATGACGATCGGTGGCCAGCGAGCCTCCCGAGGTGGGGGCCCGGTCCACCGGTTCTACAGCGTGGCGGTCTTCGTGGTGCTCGCCTCGCTGGACAACGTCGCGATCGGGCTGGTGCCACCGCTCTACGGCTCCATCGCCCCGGCGCTCGACGTCCCTGTCGGCGCGATCGGCGCGGTCACCGCGACGAGTTTCCTGGTCAGCGCGGTGGCCGCGGTCGGCTGGGCGTACGTCGGGGACCGGGCCAACCGCAAGCCGCTGCTCATGGTCGGCACGCTGCTCTGGGCCGCCGGGACGGCCGGCAGCGCCGTCGCCCCGACCTACCTGGCGTTCTTCGGCGCGCAACTGCTGGCCGCGATCGGGCTCGGCGCGGTGGGTTCGGTCGGCTTCTCCGTGGTCACCGACCTGGTCAGTCCGCGCCGCCGGGGCGTGGTACTGAGCTTCTGGGGACTCTCCCAGGGCATTGGCACCCTGGCCGGCACCCTGGTCGGCGGCGTGCTCGGCGCGCAGGACTGGCGGCGCCCGTTCCTGCTGCTCAGCGTCGCCGGCCTGGTGGCGACCGTGGCCTACCTGCTCACCTACGACATCCGACGCGGCCAGAGCGAGCCGGAGCTGACCGGTGCGCTGGCGGTCGGCGCGGACTACGACTACCGGATCAGCCGGGCCGACCTGCCCGGAATCCTGCGCCGCCGGACGAACCGGTGGCTGGTGTTGCAGGGACTCACCGCGCAGGTGGCCTTCGGCTCGCTGGTCTGGCTGCCGGCGCTGTTCCGGGAGCGGGCCGAGGCCCAGGGGTACTCGTCGGCCACCGCGACCGTGGTGGGCAGCATCTTCGCCGTACTCTTCCAGCTCGGCGGGGTGCTCTCCATCGTCGGTGGGCTGGTCGGCGACGCCGTGCAACGGCGTACCCCTCGGGGCCGGGCGATGGTCGCGGCGATCGGAGTGCTGGCCGCGGTGCCGTTCTACGCGGTGCTCTTCTTCGTGCCGATCCGGATCGACGTGCCGGACGGCGCCGGTGCCGGTGCGGTGGCCGCGGCCGTGCTCGGCAGCGTACTCACCGAGCCGACGGTCGGGCTCAGCCTGCTCACCGCCCTGTTCGCGCTCGGCCTCACCTCGGCCAACTCGCCGAACTGGTTCGCGCTGATCGCCGACGTCAACCCGCCGGAACACCGGGGTACGGTCTACAGCCTCGGCAACCTGGTCAACGGGGTGGGTCGGGCGGCCGGCAACGGGCTGATCGGGGTGGCCGCCTCGGCGCTGCGCGCGGCGTTCCCGCCACCGCTGAACTTCGCCGTCGGGCTCGCCGCCTTCCAACTCTTCTTCCTGCCCACCGGGATCATGTACTGGCTCGCCTCGCGCAGCGCCCCCGAGGACATCCGCCGGGTGCACGAGCTGCTCACCGTACGGGCCGAAGAGGTGGCCCCGGACGGCGCCGGGCCGGCCGGGCATCCCCGCCCGGCCGGCCCGATCCGCTGACTACCGGTTGCACTCGCCGTAGTAGAAGCCGAGCGGATGCCGGGCTGTCCCACTGGAGCGTGCAGTCGGTCTTGTACGGCCAGTCGTTCAGTCCCCGGTGGATGGAGCACGCGTCCCGCCGGCCAGGGCGGTGGTCAGGGCGAGCCGGCGCAGTCGGGTGATCATGTGATTCCCCCCAGGTCCCACGGGTGTGTCGACCGCTCCAGTAGACCTGCACCGGCTGTCAGACCGCTTTCACCGCCCGGTCGCCGCCGGCCCGCTATCGCGTACCGGCTCCTCGGCGACCCGGATCCAGACCGTGACGTCGGTCGGCACCCGGCCGTCGGCGTCGAGCGGACCGCTGGCGTGCACCAACTCGGCACCGGCCGGCAGCTCGACCGGGTCGGCGCCGAAGTTGGTCAGCACCCGCAGCTCGCCGTTGCGGAAGTAGAGCACGTCGTCCGGGCTGGTCAGCCAGTACACCGTGCCGGAGCCGAGCCGCAGTTCCCGGCGCAGCCGCAGGCTGGTCCGGTACAGCTCGTACGTCGAGCCGACCACCCCGCGCTGCCGGTCCAGGGCGTACTCGGCCCAGAGCGGAGGCTGCGGCAACCAGCTCGCGTCCCCCGGTCCGAAGCCGTACGCCGGGGCGTCCGCCTCCCACGGGATGGGCACCCGGCAGCCGTCCCGGCCCCGCTCGGCGTGCCCGCTCCGCTCCCAGGTCGGGTCCTGCCGGGCCTCGTCCGGCAGCGTGGTGTGCTCCGGCAGCCCCAGCTCCTCGCCCTGATAAAGGTAGGCCGAGCCGGGCAGCGAGAGCATCAGCAGGGTGGCCGCCCGGGCCCGGCGCAACCCGACGACGGCGTCCGGCTGCGGGTCGTCGACGCCGATCCCCCGGGGCCGGGGCGTGCCGACCGGCAGCCCGAGCCGGCTGGCGTGCCGCAGCACGTCGTGGTTGGAGAGCACCCAGGTGGTGGGGGCGCCGACCGCCTCGTTGGCGGCCAGCGAACGGGTGATCACCGCGTACTGGATCGGGGCGGTCCAGGCCGCCTCCAGGTATTCGAAGTTGAACGCCTGGTGCATCTCGTCCGGCCGGACGTACGCGGCCAGCCGCTCCGCCGACTGCACCCACGCCTCGGCGACCAGGATCCGCTCGCCCGGACACCCGTCCAGCACCCGGCGCCACTCCCGGTAGATCGCGTGCACCCCGTCCTGGTCCCACATCGGCGGGCGCGGCCCCTCGGTGCCCTCGCCGGTGACCGGCTCCACCGGCGGATGCGCGGCGGCCAGGTCGAGCTGCTTGACCAGCCCGTGTGCCACGTCCACCCGGAACCCGTCCACGCCCCGGTCCAGCCAGTACCGCAGGATGTCGAGGAACTCGGCGCGCACCTCGGGGAGGTCCCAGTTGAGGTCGGGCTGGCCGCGGTCGAAGAGATGCAGATACCACTGCCCGGGGCTGCCGTCCGGTTCGGTCACCCGGGTCCAGGCCGGGCCGCCGAAGACGCTCTGCCAGTCGTTCGGCGGTTCGGTACCGCCGGGGCCGCGACCGTCCCGAAAGATGTAACGCTGCCGCTGAGGGCTGCCCGGCTCGGCGGCCAGCGCGGCGGTGAACCACGGATGCGCCGAGGAGGTGTGGTTGGGCACCAGGTCGACGATGAACCGCAGGCCACGGGCGTGGGTCTCGGCGATCAGCCGATCGAGGTCCGCCAGGGTGCCGAAGAGCGGGTCCACCCCACGGTAGTCGGCCACGTCGTAGCCGGCGTCGGCCTGCGGAGACGGATAGAACGGCGACAGCCACACCGCGTCCACGTCCAACTCGACGAGGTGGTCCAGCCGGGCCGTTATCCCGGGCAGGTCGCCGACACCGTCGCCGTCGGAGTCGGCGAAGGAGCGCGGATAGATCTGGTAGATGACCGCGTCCCGCCACCACGGCCCGGCCTGGGTCGGCCCGTCGCCCGGGGCCGGCTCGGCGGTGGCGGAGGACATCGTCTCGGTGCTGTTCAGGGTGCTCTCCCATCGGTCACGACGCGCGGGCGGGCCCGGCGTACGGATCCGGTCGGTCGAGGTCCAGTCTTCCGGACGATCGAGGCCCCGTCCTGCCGAGGATCGCGACCCTGTTCCCCTCCCGGGGATCGAGGTCCAGTCCTGCCGAGTCTTCCTGCGGGATCGAGGTTCAGTTCTCCCGAGCCGGACCGGTCGAACCGCGTACGACGAGTCGGGCGGGCAGGATCACCGGG
Source organism: Plantactinospora sp. KLBMP9567 (assembly GCF_033446045.1). Classification (NCBI taxonomy): domain Bacteria; kingdom Bacillati; phylum Actinomycetota; class Actinomycetes; order Micromonosporales; family Micromonosporaceae; genus Plantactinospora; species Plantactinospora sp. KLBMP9567. Next base: position 177,258 of record NZ_JAWQRR010000009.1, read on the forward strand.
TCCGGCTCCTCCCCGGTCCGTGCCCGGCCGGCCAGCGGGCCCAGCAGCGTACCGGCGGCGAGCCGGCCCTGTTCGGCCGCGGGCTGGGCCACGGTGGTCAGGCCGAACGCGCCGGCCAGGTCGTGGTCGTCGATGCCGATCACACTGACCTGCTGCGGCACCCGTACTCCGGCCATCCGCAGCGCGATCAGCACACCCATCGCCAGCTCGTCACCGTTCGCGAAGATCGCCGTGGGCAGCTCGCCCTGCGCGATCAGCCGTTCGATGGCCGCCCGGCCCCCCTCGGCGTCCGCCCGGACCTCGATGTCGAGCCGGGGATCAGGGCTGATGCCGGCGGCTCCGAGCGCCTCCCGGTAGCCGCGATGCCGCTCCAGATGGGCGGGATGCCCGAACTCCTCGTCCGGGTCGCCCCAGACGCAGGCGATCCGCCGGTGCCCGAGGTGCAGCAGGTGCTCGGTGGCGGTCCGGCCGGCCGCCTGGTCGTCGATCCGGATGCTCGGCCAGCCCGGCACCACCGTGCCGGAGCTGACCGTGACGCCCGGCAGGGCCAGGCTGGCGATCGTGGCCAGGTCGTCGGCGCGCATCGGCGTCGCCACCAGCATCACCGCGTCGACCCGCTTGGGCAGGTTGGACTTGTGCAGCAGGCGCGTCCGGGCGTGCTCCCGGCCGCCGATGTTGTAGAGCAGCAGGTCGTACCCGGCGGCGTGCAGGACCTCCTCGGCGGCCTCCACCACGGCACCGACGAACCAGGGGGTGATCCGGGGGACGATCACGGCGACGGTGCCGGTCTTGCCGCCGGCCAGCCGGGAGGCGCTGGGCGACACGGTGTAGTCGAGCTGCTCGGCGGCAAGCAGTACCCGGATCCGGGTCGTCTCGGAGACCGTCGGCAACCCACGCAGCGCCCGGGAGACGGTGGCGGTGGAGACCCCCGCCAACCGGGCCACGTCGTCGATGGTGGTCACAGTGCCATCCTGATCCGGCCGCACCGCCGGTCACGGCTGCCGGGCCCGGATCCCGGCCGCCGGGCGGTCCGCCCGCCCGACAGCCGTCAACCCGCGACGGCCGGTCAACCCTTGACGCCGCCGGCGAGCAGGCCACGCACGAAGTAGCGCTGGAGGGACAGGAACACGATCAGCGGTACGACGATGGAGATGAACGCGCCCGAGGTGAGCCGCTGCCACTCGTTGGCCCGGGTACCGGCCAACTCGGCCAGACGTACGGTCAGCGGTGCCGTCTCGCTCCCGCCACCGGCGAAGATCAGCGCCACCAGCAGGTCGTTCCAGACCCAGAGGAACTGGAAGATGCCGAACGCGGCCAGCGCCGGCACGATCAGCGGCAGTACGACGGAACGGAAGATCTTCGGATGGCTGGCGCCGTCCACCCGGGCCGCCTCCATCAGCTCCTTCGGTAGCTGCGAGATGAAGTTGTGCAGCAGGAAGACGGCGACCGGCAACGCGAAGCAGGTGTGCGCGAACCAGACCTGGACGAACTTCTCCTCGTCGTCGAGGTTCCACGCCGGCATCAGCTCGACGCCGCCCAGGCTGACCCCCTCGGAGAAGAAGCTGAGCAGCGGTACGAGTGCCATCTGCAACGGCACGATCTGCAAGGCGAAGACGGCGATGTAGACCCAGTCCCGCCCCTTGAAGTTGATCCAGGCCAGCGCGTACGCGGCCAGCGCGGCGAAGGCCAGCGGGAAGAGCACCGACGGGACCGTGATCACCAGCGAGTTGACGAAGTAGCCGGCGAGCTGCCCGGAGGAGGCCGAGCGGCCGAAGAGCACCTCCTGGTAGTTCTCCAGCGTGAACTGCGGGTTGGTGAACGCGGTCCACCAGCCGGTGGTCTTGATCTCGTCCTCCGGCCGGAACGACGAGACGAACAGGCCGAAGGTGGGCACCGTCCAGAGCACCGCGATCAGGATCGACGCGCCGGTGGCGACCGGGCTGTTGAGCCGGCGGCGTACCCGGCCGGCCCGGGTGACCGGCGGGGCGGCCACGGACTGCGTGCCGGCCAGCGCGGGAGGCGTGGTGGTGGTCATCTCAAACCTCCCGCTGCTTACGCAGGTTGCGGACCTGGTAGATCACGATCGGGATCACCAGGATGAAGAGGAAGACGGCCAGCGCCGAGCCCTGGCCGGTCTGGCCGAACCGGAACGCCTGGTTGTACATCTCGTTGGCGATCACGCCGGTGTCGAAGTTGCCGTTGGTGGTGGTCCGGACGATGTCGAAGACCTTGAGCGTGGCGATCGAGACCGTGACCACCACGACGATCAGGGCCGGCCGGATGCTCGGCATGGTTATCTGCCAGAACATCTGCCAGGGGTTCACCCCGTCCAGCCGGGCCGCCTCGACGACGTCGGCCGGGATCGCCTTGATCGCGGCCGAGAGCACCACCATGGCGAAGCCGGCCTGGATCCAGATCATGATCACGATCAGCAGCAGGGTGTTCAGCGGGGGGTTGTTGAGCCACTGCTGCGGCTCGCCGCCGAGCATCACCCAGACCTGGTTGAGCAGGCCGATCTGGTCGTACTCCCCGGAGCGGTAGGCGTAGACGAACTTCCAGATGATGCTGGCGCCGACGAACGAGATCGCCATCGGCATGAAGATCAGTGCCTTGGCCGCCGCCTCGAACCGGGCCCGGTCGACCAGGACGGCGTAGACCAGCCCGATGGCGGTGGCCACCAGCGGCACCAGGACCACCCAGATCAGGGTGTTGGTGAGGATGCCGAGGATCTCGTCCTGGGCGAACATCCACCGGTAGTTGGCCAGCCCGACCCAGTTGTCGCTGCCACCGTCCATGAAGGACAGGATGGTGGTCCGGACGGCCGGTACGACCAGGCCGATCGCGAGCAGTGCCAGGGTGGGCAGCAGGAAGAAGAGCGCGAGCGCGCCCTCCGGGCGGTTCGCCACCGACCGGCGGCGCGGCCGGGGGCCGGCGGCGACCGCCGGGCCCTGTGCCGAGGCCGCGACCAGGGCCGCCTCGCGGCGCCGGGCGAACCAGTTGGGTACGACGTCGAGCAGCACGAGCAGTCCGCCGACCACGACCGCGAAGGCGATCAGGCCGTAGAGCAGCATGAGCAGCTTTGGTGCCTCGTCGGCGAAATCCATCAGCGCCTCCAACGCCAAGACGTTCGGGAAGCCGAACGGTCCGGCCCGCAGTGGCGCGGGCCGGACCGTCGGGGTGTCACTTCGGCCAGGAGCCTTCGACGAAGTCGAGGGTGCTCTTGGTGTCCTTGCCGTTGACCCAGTCGATCATGCCCTTCCAGAGGGTGCCGGAGCCGACCGCGGCGGGCATCAGGTCCGAGCCGTCGAACCGGAAGACCGCGCTCTTGTCGAGCAGGACCTCCATCGAGAGCTTGTCGACCGCCTGCTCGACCTTGCTGACGTCGAGCTTGTTGTTCGGCGTGATCCAGTTGCCCAGTCCGGCCCGCGAGTTGGCGTACTCGCCGGTCATCAGGTATTGCCGGACGGCCTGCACCGCCGGGCCGTCGGTGAAGGCGACGGTGAACTCGCCGCCGCCGAGCACCGGCTTGCCCTTGGCCGGGTCGACCGCCGGGAAGTAGAAGGCGTAGATGTCGCCGTCCGGGGCGATCTTGGTGCCCTCCGGCAGGTAGTTGGCGTAGAAGTTCGCCTGCCGGTGCATCGAGCACTGGCCCTGGAGGATCGGCAGGCCGCCCTCCTGGAACGGGGTGGTGGTCAGGCTCTTCACGTCACCGTAGCCGCCGTTGACGTACTTCGGGTTCTTCAGGACCTGACCAGCCTGGTCGACGGCCTGGAGCACCCGGGGGTCGTTGAACGGGATGCCGTGGGTGGTCCACTGGTCGTAGACCTCCGGCGTCTGCGTACGCAGCATCAGGTCCTCGATCCAGTCGGTCGCCGGCCATCCGGTGGCGTCGCCCGACTCCAGCCCGACGCACCAGGGCTTCTGGTTCGTCGCCGCGATCTTGTCGCTGAGTTCCATCAACTGCTGCCAGGTGGTGGGCACCTGGTAGCCCTTATCGGCGAATGCCTTCGGCGAGTACCAGACGAAGGACTTCACGTTGGCGCCGAGCGGCGTGCCGTAGAGCTGCCCGCCGACGGTGGCGTACTTCAGCCAGTCGGCCGGGTAGTTCGTCTCGGCCAGGGTCTTCTGCTCCGCCGTCATCGGCTTGAGCTTGTTGGCCTGGGCGAACCGGGCGAGCAGCCCGGGCTGCGGGATGAAGGCCAGGTCGGGCGGGTTGCCGCCGTCGACCTGGACCTGGAGCTGGGCCTCGAACTCACCGCTGCCGTCGTAGTCGATCTCGATGCCGGTGCAGTCCTCGAACTGCTTCCACGACTGCCGCAGCAGGTCGGCCTCGGCGTCCCGGATCGACGCGTAGATGGAAACGCTCTCGCCGTCGTGACCCTGGTAGGCCGAGTACGGTGTGCACTCCGCCGAGTCGGGGTCGAGCCCGCTCTCACTGTCGCCGGAACAGGCGGTGGCGCCGAGTGCCAGGGCCAACACACTGGCGATCGCGAAGGCCTGGCGTGGTCTGGACTGGACCGCCATGCCGTCCTCCTTTCGTGCCGGCGTCCGGTTGCCTGTGGCTTCCGAGCCGGCCTGTGGGCGTCACCACATGTAAGCGCTTGCAGCCAAGGTCGTCCAGACCCGCTGAGCCACGAGGCCGTAACGATTCGGAAACCCGGCCGCTACTGCCGGGCCGACCGGACGCCGCCGGCTACTCGGACGCCGGGGCCGCCGGTACGGCTTCGGGCTCGTCGAGGATCGCGGCGAAGCGCTGCTCGGCCAGGTCGAGCTGGCCGAGGATGTGTGCCCGCGCCTCCGCGGAAAGCGGAGTGTCCGGCCGGGTGACCAGGTCACGGAAGAGCGGCACCAGGGGCCGGTATTTCCGGGCCGAGCGGTGCACCTTGTCGCCGGTGGTGTGGATGACCCCCACACCGTTGTCGGTGAAGTCGGACACCTTGATCACCCGGGCCCAGGGTTCCCGGTCCAGGCTCACCGCCAGGTGCGCGCGATACTGCTCGTTCCGGTCACGGTCGGGGTCGTACTCCGGGTTGGTGACCGCCGCGATCAGCCGGGCGACCCGGGGGTTGAACCGCCGGGCCGCCTCGGCCAGCGCCGCCTCGGTGGCCGCCGGCCCGGTCGTCCCGGCGGGCAGGCCGGCGAGTTCCGCCGGGTGGTCCTCCACCGCGTCGTGCAGCAGCGCCGCCACGATCACGTCGACGTCGGTCACCGAGTAGTAGCAGATGATCCGGATGGCCACCCGGAGCAGGTGGTTGAGGTAGGGCTCGCGTACCCGGCGGTCGTTGCGGTGCAGCGTGCCGGCGAGGTCCAGCGCCGCCGCCAGCCGGGTCTGCTCCGCCGGGGTGAAGCGCTCGGCCTCCAGCCGGAACCGGTCCCGCAGGCCGGCTTCGCCGTAGACCTCGGTCACGGCGTGCAGCGGCATGCTCTTCAGGTACGTCGGCGAGGCCATGTCGTCCAGGTATACCGGATCGGCCCCGCCGGCGGGTCCTCCCGGGCCCGGTTCCGCTCTTCCACTGGCTGAAGTTTCCTGCCACGATCAATTCATACATGGAAAACTTTCGCCATGGGAGGTCATCGTGCGCTTCCGCCTGTCCGCTTCCGTCGGTGCCGGCCTGCTGCTGGCCGCCGCGGTGCTGGTGCCGGCCTCGCCGGCCGCCGCCGCACCCACCTTCAAGGTCCCGTTCCCCTGCGGCCAGTCCTGGTCCGGGCAGACCCGCACCAACCACAGCCCGGCGTACGCCGTCGACTTCAACCGCACCGACGACCAGGGCGACCCGGTGGTGGCCAGCGCCCCCGGCACCGTCGACGTCGTCGCCGACCTCGGCGGCAGCAGCTACGGGAAGTACGTCCGGATCAACCACGGCAGCGGGTACACGACCTACTACGCCCACCTGAACAGCTTCAACACGGCCGTCGGGCGGACCGTCGGCTACGGCACCGTCATCGGGTACGTCGGCACCACCGGTGGCTCCACCGGCCCGCACCTGCACTACGAGCAGCGGCAGGGCGGCTCCGACATCCAGGTGCGGTTCAACGGCACGCTGGCGCTCTACTGGGGCACCCGCACCTACACCAGCGACAACGCCTGCTCCGGCGGCGGCGCCGGATCCGGCACGGTGAACACCGCGGGCAGCCCGCTGACCGTCCGGTCCGGCCCCGGCACCGGCTACTCCTCGGTCGGCACGGTCGCCGACGGGGCGGGGGTCACCATCTACTGCCAGACCACCGGCACGACGGTGACCGGCACCTACGGCACGAGCAACATCTGGGACCGGATCGGGACCGGCCGGTTCATCTCCGACGCGTACGTCCTCACCGGTTACGACGGCTTCATCCCCGGCGTACCACGCTGTTGAGCGCCGGCCGCCGGTAGGCCGGCGAAGACGAATCGCCGGTAGGCCGACGAAGACAGATCGCCGGGACGCCGGGCCCGGGTCATCCAGGGGGAGAGACGGAGACCCGGGCGCGGCGCCCTGGCTTGCCTGTCGGGGGTTCTTCGGTACGGACAGGGATTCTTCAGCGATGCAGGGCCGGCGCTGCGGCAACGTCGGCCTCGCGTCAGTTGAAGAGGCTTACACCGCCGGGGCCGACGAGCAGTCCGACGATGATCAGCACGACGCCCCAGAGGATCTGCCGCCGGAACAGTGCCAGCACACCGGCGACCACCAGTACAACCGCGAGGATCCAGAGCAAGAATTCCATGGCTCAGGGACTACCCCCGGCACTGATCGCGGAAACCTTGCCCGCGGTGGCTCCGGCAAAGGGCGGGTGCAGGTGGAACACGCTGTACGCCTGCTTGATCACCGGGTGCGCGACGTTGCGGACCCGTACCCCGCCCGGGGTGGTTCCCCGCTCGCTGCCGGCGTGCGCGTGGCCGTGCAGCGCCAGCTCGGTCGGCGCCGAGTCGATGGCCTGACCGAGCAGGTACGAGCCGAGGAACGGATAGATCTCCGGCGGCTCCCCGGCCAGGGTGTCGGGCACCGGGGAGTAGTGGGTCAGCGCCACCCGTAGGTCGCAGTCCATCTCGCGCAACGCCTCGCCGAGCTGCTCGGCGATGTCGCTGGTGGTCCGGACGAAGGCCTTCATCTCCGGTTCGCCGAACTCGCTGGCGCACCGGCCGGCGAAGCCGCCGCCGAAGCCCTTCGCGCCGGCGATGCCGAGCCGCGTCCCGGAACACTCCAGCACCACGTTGGTGCCCTCCAGCACCAGGATGCCGGCGTCCTCCAGCACCCGGATCACCGCCGGTACCTCGTCGCAGTGGTGGTCGTGGTTGCCGAGCACCGCGACCACCGGTACGCCGAGGTTGCCGAACTCGGTCGCCACGCAACGGGCCTCGGACTCGGTGCCGTGCCTGGTCAGGTCACCGGCCAGCAGCAGGACGTCGGCGCGGTCCGGCAACTGTTCCAGGGCCGGCCGGAACCGCCCGACCACGTCCTGGTCCAGGTGCACGTCGCCGACCGCCGCGATCCGGATCACCATGTCGTCGCCTCCCTCACCGCAGCTCCTCCACCTCGGTCGGCGCCTGGGTACGGATCAGTCCGATGTCGACCGTCACCGGCACCTCGGGGAAGTGCTCCAGCACCAGGCGGAGGATCTCCTCGCGGCGCTGCGCGCTCTCCACCTCGCCGCAGAGCACCACCGAATGGTCCCGGCGGGTCACCGTGATGCCCTGTTCGGCGATCTCGGTGCATTCGGTGAGCAGGCGCTGGATAGCCGCCTCCAGATAGTCGTCGGGCGGCTCGGTGCCCGCCGTGCCGCGCTGGTTCATGTCGCCACCTCGCTCCGCTCGTCAATGCCGGTCATTCCCTTCTCCTCCCCGGCCGGGGAGGAGTAGCGCTTCTGCTCGCCGGCCGGGTAGCGCTTTTCCTCGCCGGCCGGGGAGTAGGGCACCACGTCCAGCCGGTCCAGCAGCACCAGGAAGGCCTCGGCGTACGGGGAGTGCGCCGTCTCCTTGCGTACCCGGTCCCAGTCGATCTGTTCCCGGAGCGAGCGGGCCAGCGGCAGCCCACGGGCGAAGTCGCAGTAGTGCTGCGAGAAGCTGAGCAGCTTGTGCACCATCAGATGGGTGGCCGACAGTACCGGCATGTGGATGGCGTCGACCGGGCGTACCACGGTGTCCCGGAAGGTCTCGTCGGTGACCGGGGTCTCGATCGGCCGGTGTATCAGGTCGACCATCCGGTCGTTGTCCCAGACCTTGACCAGCCAGTCCTCCGGGGGGCGCTCGGCGGTGAAGCCGGCCTCGACGAGCGCCTCCAGGGCGCGCTCGGTGTCCTGCTCGCGGATGAGGAAGTCGACGTCGTGGTCGCTGGAGTGGCCGCCGTGCGCGTACACCGCGAAGCTGCCACCCAGCGCGAAGGGGATCTCGGACTGCTTCAGGACGGCGGCGACCCGCTTGAGCGTGGCAAGGAGGGTCTCGTCGCCGTTGTGATCCATCGGGTCTCCCGGGTCAAAGGCCATTGGGCATCTGGTCAATGGGGTGGAGATTTACCGGTACCCGGCACTTCGTTCCTTCACACCTGGGCCGGGATCGGGGTGGTGGTGGCCCGGGGCCGGCAGCGGCACCGCACCCGGCGGGAACCGGACGTACCGGCACGGAGAGCGTGGCCGGGCCGGCGGGACGGGCCGGCCGGAACGGCTCATCCCGCGCAGCCCGGACGGCGGCGGCTTTGTCGGGCCGGGGGGCTGCGCGGGCCGGGTACCGTTGCTGAGCGTGGCCCGAACTCTCCAGGAGCGGCGGAACGGGGGACGGCTGCGGGCCGTGGCCCTGGTCGGAATCGACGGCTCGGGCAAGACCACCCAGGCACACCGGCTGGCGGACGCGTTGACCGAGGCCGGCATACCGGCGACGTACTGGCAGAACGCCGGCGGGCGGCGGTGGTTCGGCCGGTTGGCCCGCAAACTGGGCCGGCGGGACGCCCAGCGTCTGCTGGGCCGGGACGGGATGCTGCTGGCCGAGTCGGCGCTGCGCTGGCTGGCCATCGCGCGGGCACTGCTCCGCTCCCGGCTCCGTTCCCGGGTCGCCGTGATGGACCGCTACTCGGTCTGCCAGTACGCCAGCATCCGGGCGCACGGCGGCGGGCGTCGCTGGGAGACCCTCGCCCGGCTGCTGTACCGGATCTTCCCCCCGCCCGACATCACCATCCTGCTCGCGGTGGACCCGGGTGAGGCGTACCGGCGGATCGAGGCTCGGGGCACCGACCACGAGAACATCACCTACCTGGCCGCCGGAGCGGCGGCGTACCGCTCGCTGCCGGAGTTCGCCGGGTTCGTGGTGGTGGACGCCAACCGTTCCCCGGACGAGGTGACCCGGGCGATCCAGGCCGGTGTGCGGGACTGGCTGCCGGCCGACCGCCGACCGCCCGGGTTCGGCAGCCCGCCGCCGGTACCGTCCGGCGGATCCGGCCCCGTGCCGGGCGTCGCGGACTCCGGGTCCACCGGCCCCGGGCCGGTCCCGGAGGCGGCACCGACCGTCGGTGCCGCGGACCCCGCCGAGACCGATCCGACCGGCTCGGCCGGCACCCGCTCACCCGGCCCGACCGGCTCACCGGATCCGGCGGGCGCGCTCGACCCGACCGGTTCGCGGGCCCAGGATCCGCTGGGTACGCCGGATCCGGCCACCCGGTCGTCCGGACCGGACGGGGTCGAGCCGGCCGGGGCCGGGTCGGTCAGGCCCGGCCGTACACCGGTACCGTCGCACCGCTCGTCGGCGCCGACTCGTCACTGGCCAGGAAACGGATCACCCCGGCGATCTCCGCCGGGGCCACCCAACGGGAGTGGTCCGCGCTGGGCTGCGCCGCCCGGTTGGCCGGCGTGTCGATGATGCTCGGCAGCACCGTGTTGCACCGCACGCCCGACTGCCGGTATTCCGCGGCCACCGCCGAGGCGAAGGCGAGTACCGCCGCCTTCGCGGTGACGTAGCCGGCGGCACCGGGGAACGGGGCGAGCGCCGCCCGGGAGGAGACGCAGACCACCGATCCGCCGCCGGCCTCCAGGAGGTACGGCAGCGCGCTGCGGGTGACCAGGTAGGTCGGGCGCAGGTTGCGGAAGATCATCTGTTCGAAGTCGGCGACCGGGGTCTCGTGCACCAGGCCGCCGGCCGCGTACCCGCCGGCCAGGTTCACCACCGCCCGCAACGGCGCCCCGGCGGCACCGCCGGCCACCTTGACCGCTGCCGCGACCTGTTCCGGATCGGTGAGGTCCGCCGCTACCCGCAGCACCCCGTCACCCGCCTCGCCGGGGAGGGCCGCCGGTTCCGCCGCCCGGCCGGCCGGCCGTACGGGTACGACCACCCGCCACCCGGACGAGACGAACGCGGCGGTGACCGCCCCGCCGAGCCCGCCCGCTCCGCCGCTGATGAACACAGTGCGATCCGCCATGCCTGCCAGGCTATCGGCAGCACCAGGCGCGTTGCCGGCACATCGCCCCGAGCCACGCCCGGCAGCCGCGGGACGGAGGGTCCGATCTGGACGGCGCGGTTCGGGCCCACCACCCGGCAGCACCCAGGCCCGAGCCTTCCGTTCGGCCGGACGCGCCGCCCCGTCGTACGGTGGGAAGCGGTCCCGTGGTCGTCGGGCACCGGTTTTCCGCCCGGTTTGCCGGCCCGCAGCCGGGGCCACTCCGGTAGCCTATCGATGGATGACTATTCACCCGGATGCCGTCCAGTGTTGCGGGCTCGGTGACCCTGCCGAGACGAAGGTGTGGTGGGAATGGCACGCTCGGCTGGCCGGACCGGCCGTAATTTCCCACCGGTTGGGCGTACTTTCGCAGGTGTAGCGCGTCATGGTTGACGCTCCCGCCTCCGTGAAAGTAAGTTTCATCCGTGGTGAAGACTGCGAAGGTTTCTGCGAGTCACGAGACAAGTGGGCTGATTGTCCATATCAGCGGCCTGCTCCCGTCGCTGTCGCCCGCCGAGCAACGGGTCGCCAGACTCGTCGTAGCGGATCCCGCCGACGCCGCTCGCCGGACCATCACAGACCTCGCGACCGCCGCCGAGACCTCCGAGGCCACCGTCATCCGGTTCTGCCGGTCGGTCGGCATGGACGGCTACCCGCAACTGCGGATCCGGCTCGCCGCCGAGGCGGCCCGCCGGGTGGAGCCGCCGGACGCCCGGGTCGTCGGCGGCGACATCCCGCCCGGCGCCGACCTGGCACAGATCATCGCGACCATCGCCTTCAGTGACGCCCGGGCGGTCGAGGAGACCGCGGAGCAGCTCGACGCGGCGGTCTGCGAGCAGGTGGTAGAGGCGATCAGCGGCGCCGGCCGGGTCGACATCTACGGCGCCGCGGCGAGCGGTTTCGTCGCCTCCGACTTCCAGCAGAAACTGCACCGGATCGGCCGGACCGCGTTCTACTTCCCGGACGTGCACACCGCGCTCACCTCGGCGGCTCTGCTCGGCAAGGGCGACGTGGCGATGGGCATCTCGCACACCGGCACCACGCTGGACGCGATCGAGGTGCTGGAGCAGGCGCGGGCCCGGGGGGCGACCACGGTCGCGCTGACCAACTTCCCACGGTCGCCGATCACCGACGTCGCGGACTACGTGCTCACCACGGCGGCCCGGGAGACGACGTACCGGTCCGGCGCGATGGCCAGCCGGCTCGCCCAGTTGACGGTGGTCGACTGCCTCTTCGTCGGGGTCGCGGCGCGCAACCGGGCCAGAGCCAAGAAGGCACTTGAGGTCACCGCCGAAGCGGTGCTCGCGCACCGGGTCAAGGGGAGGCGGGCATGAGAAGCGGGCGGACCTGCCGGTCCGGCGCGACGGTGTCGCACTGCGGCGCCGTGCGCGGCGAGGCGACGGTATGAGTCACGGGCGCTGGCCGCGGCGAGGCGGCGGCGGTGCGAGTCCCGGGCTCTGCGGTGGTCGAGGCGCTGGGGGGCGGACATGACGGCCGGACGGGTCGAGCCCGGTGCGCTATCTGCCGCCACCCCGCGTCCGGATTCCGACGCGGGGTCCTCTTACCCGCCGACCGGGCCCGGCCACCGGCCGGAGGACGGCGGCGGGCGGCCCGGAGACCCCGGCCCGACGGCGGGCGTGGCCGAGGGGCGGGAGCCGCGGGCGGTGGTCCGGGTCAGTTCCCCGACCGAGCTGCGCAACCCGCGCAGTCTCGACCTGGACGTGATGTCCGTCCGGGACGTCCTGAAGGTGATCAACGAGGACGACCGGCGGGTACCGGCCGCCGTGGCGAAGGTGCTGGACGAGATCGCGGTGGCGGTCGAGTTGGCCGTCACGGCGCTGCGGTCCGGGCGCCGGGTGCACTACTTCGGCGCGGGCACCTCGGGGCGGCTCGGTGTGCTCGACGCCGCCGAGCTGGCGCCCACCTTCAACGCTCCGGACCGCTGGTTCTGCGCCCACCTGGCGGGTGGGCCGGACGCGATGTGGCGGGCCGTCGAGGATGCCGAGGACGACGAGGCCGGCGGTGCCGAGGAGGCGCGGTCCTGCGTACGCCCCGGTGACCTGGTGGTCGGCCTGGCCGCCAGCGGGCGTACCCCGTACGTGCTCGGGGCGCTGCGCGCGGCGAGCGACCTGGGCGCGGACACCGCCCTCATCTGTGCCGATCCGGGCGCTGCGGCGGCCCGGTCGGTGACCGTGTTCATCGGGGTCGAGACCGGCCCGGAGGTGGTTACCGGTTCGACGCGGATGAAGGCCGCGACCGCGCAGAAACTGGTGTTGAACGGGTTTTCCACGGCCGTGATGGTGCGGCTGGGGCGGGTCTACTCAAACCTGATGATCGACATGGTGGCCACCAACGCGAAACTGCGGGGACGGATGATCTCGATCCTCGTGGAGGCCACCGGCTGTGCGGAGGAGGTCGCGCAGCACGCGCTGACCGAGGCCGACGGTGACCTGAAGGCAGCCCTGGTGTCGCTGCTGTCCGGTGCCGCCCCGGCCGACGCCCGGGCTGCGCTGGACCGCTCGGCGAACCAGGTACGCGGCGCGATCGCCCTGCTCGCCGGCTGACTCCCGGGCGTCTGCCGACTCCCCCGGAGTCCGGTTCCGGCCGGCCAGGCCCGGGCCTGGCGGAGGGCGTCGCCGGGAGTGTCGGGGACCGACGTACCGGCCCGGGACTATCTCCGGGCTCCGGATTGTTGGGCAGGCGGAAGGGTAACCCTGGGGCGGCGGGATGAACCGACTGGCCGCGCCGTGCGTATATCGAAGCGTGACGAGTATCGCAGCAACCTGGTGACGTGGATCGCTGTGTGTCGTTGTGTGGCGATGATGCGATAGCCGGTGTAGAGCCGTCGCAGGCCCCGTAGCTGCGGTGTCGCCGGCTCCGACATGCTCCGATCGGGACGACTGACAGCAAACGTCGATCGTGCTTTCAGCAACTACTCAGGCATTCGTGACACTTTCGACTCACCAGATGGAATCCCTAACGCGTCTCAACTGTTGTGTAGGTGTCAGCACCGCGGGGCACAGCAGAAGTTACGGGGAGGGCTGATGAACGTGGGGATGGCAGGAGCAGGAACCCGGGCCACCGGGAGGAACGACGAGGGGACCGTGGGGAACGTGGAGAAGAAGATCGTGATGCGGACCGACGAGGTCGCCGAGGAGCGCGACCTGGTCGGCGTGTACCTGCACGAGATCTCCCGCACACCGCTGCTCGACGCCGCCGCCGAGGTCGACCTCTCCAAGGCCATCGAGGCTGGCCTCTACGCTGAGCACCTGATCGACTCCGAGAAGCTCCCGGCCGGCGTCAGCCGCGCGGAGCTGGAGCGGCTGGTGGTCGAGGGGGAGCGGGCGAAGGACCTCTTCATCCGGGCCAACCTCCGGCTGGTCGTCTCCATCGCCCGCCGGTACGTCCGTTCCGGGATGCCGATGCTGGACCTGATCCAGGAGGGCAACACCGGTCTGGTCCGGGCGGTCGAGAAGTTCGACTACGAGCGGGGCTACAAGTTCTCGACGTACGCGACCTGGTGGATCCGGCAGGCGATCAGCCGGGCGATCGCCCAGCAGGAGCGCACCGTACGGCTGCCCGTGCACCTGGTCGAGGACGTCAACCGGATGCGCAACGTGGCCCGCCAGCTCACCCGTGAACTGGGCAGCGACCCGGAGCCGGAGCAGATCGCGGCGGCGCTGGGCGTGCCGGTGGAGCGGGTGCACGAGCTGGTCCGCTGGTCGCAGGACACCGTCTCGCTGGACACGCCGGTCGGTGACGACGGGGACACCAACCTCGGTGACCTGGTGGCGGACAGCGACGCCCCGTCGCCGGAGGAGATCGTGCTCACCGGCCTGGAGCGGCAGCGCATCGAGGGCCTGTTGAACCACCTCGACGACCGGTCGGCCGGGATCATGCGGGCCCGGTACGGCCTGGAGGACGGCCGCGAGCACTCGCTGACCGAGGTCGCCTCCCGCTTCTCGCTCTCCCGGGAACGGATCCGGCAGCTCGAGATCCAGGCACTGGGCCGGCTGCGCGAGCTGGCCCGGGCCGAGGGGCTACAGGCTGCCTGAGCGAGCAGGGCTGACTCCCGGCGGCGGGCCGGCGGGTCGACAACTTCGACGAACCGGTGAGCGGCCGGCGTCCGACTCCGGACGCCGGCCGCTCGTCGTCGTACCCGGGACCGGACGCCGGGTGCCTGCGGAGCGCCGTACCAACATCAACCATTAGGGTGACCGGCACCACGACAGTGAGTTCCGCTCGCGTCGGGAGGTGCGTCGCCGGCGGACGGTGGCGTGCCCACCACCGACGGAGGAATCCGGGGAGGACTCCGTGCCGATCAGTCCGACCGCCCGGCGTCGCCGGCTCGGCATCGAGCTGCGTCGCCTGCGCGAACGGGAGCAGCTCACGCTTCTCCAGGTCGCACAGCGGATGAAGTGCTCCGATGCCAAGATCTCCCGGATCGAGGCGGGCAAGCACTCCACCCGGACCCGCGACGTCCTCGCCCTGCTCGACATCTACCGGGTGGCCGACGAGCGTACCCGCGAGGTGCTGGCGACCCTGGCCAAGCAGTCGACCCAGCGCGGCTGGTGGGTCACCTACGGCGGCGCGATCCCGGACTGGTTCGAGGTGTACGTCGGACTGGAGTCCGAGGCGACCGAGATCCGTACCGTGGAGACCCATCTGGTGCCCGGGCTGTTGCAGACCGAGGCGTACGCCGCCGCGCTGATCCGGTCCACCCAGCCGCTCGCGCCGGCCGAGGAGTTGACCCGGCAGGTGGAGCTCCGGCTGGCCCGGCAACGGCGGTTGCAGGAGCACGACCCGATGCGGCTGCGGGTGGTGCTCGGCGAGGCGGTACTGCGCTGCCGGGTCGGCGACGAGGCGATCATGCGCGACCAACTCGGCCACCTGGCGGTGCTGGCCGAACGGTCCCACGTCGAGCTGCGGGTGGTCCGGTTCAGCAGTCCGGCGTACACCGCCTTCGGCCGGGCGTTCGCGATCCTCGGCTTTCCCGAGCCCACCGATCCGGGCCTCGTCTACACCGAACATCGGACCGGCGCGCTCTACATCGACGAGCCGGCCCAGATCGCCTCCTTCGCGCTTGCCTTCGACCACCTGGTTGCGGCAGCGTTGTCGCGGAAAGAATCGGCGCGGCTGCTCAGGGAGACGGCGGCCTTCTGGACGTGAGGGAGGGCCGGACGGGATGCGGCCGGACGAAAGCATGCTGACCTGGCAAAAGAGCAGCCGATCTGGCGGTGAGGGCGGCAACTGTGTCGAGGTGGCCCGGCTCGCCGCGGGCGTCGCCGTACGTGACTCCAAGGACACGGCCGGCCCGGTACTCCGGTTCGTGCCGACCGCCTGGGTGGCCTTTCTCACCGTCCTCGGCTCCGACGGCCGGGTCCCCGGCTGACCCGGTGATCCCCGGCTGCGGATCGCCCCGGCGGCCCGTTCCTCAGACCAGCCCGGGCACCAGGACGCCGGCCAGCAGCGCCGCCAGGACGGCGGCCAGCAGCAGCACGCACCGGGGGTTGCCGAAGTTGAGGGTCCAGCCGACGCCGATCCGCTTCTGCACCAGGATCGCCGGGTCGTCGCGGTTGACGTAGCAGAGGCCGGCCAACCGCCAGTGCCGGTCGTCGTCGGGGTGCGCGGCGTCGGGGCGTTCGGCCGGCGGGGCCGGGACGGTGGCGATCCGGCTGCCGCCCTGACCGGCGCGTACCCCGACGACGATCACGTAGACGGTGCCGAGCAGGGCGGAGAGCAGCATCGCGACGGTGGCCAGCGGACCGGGTGCCCGTCCCTGCCACATCGGCGGGACGGCGCAGAGGATGGTGAGGTTTCCGCAGGTGGCGAGCACCAGCAGGGCCCGGGAGATGCGCCGGAGGAAGAGCCGGTGCTGGCTGGCCGAGCGCTTCGGAGCGGAGGGCTCAGACGCGGCCCACCGCCGGACCCGGAGCTTCTCGACCGGAATGCGGCAGCGGCTGAACCTCGCCGCCGCGCTGCTCGGCGATCCGCCGGTGCTGCTGCTCGACGAGCCCGGCAACGGGCTCGACCCGGAGGGCATCGCCTGGCTGCGGGACTTCCTCCGCGAGCTGGCCGGGCAGGGCCGGACCGTGCTGATCTCCAGCCACGTACTGAGCGAGGTCCGGCAGATGGTGGACGACGTCGTGGTGATCCGTGGCGGACGGCAGGTGGTGGCCGGCCGGCTCGCCGACCTCGTCGGCGCGTCGGGAAGCCTCGAACAACTCTTCCTCCGGCTCACCTCGACCGCGCCGGACACCGCCGGCGCCGGTGACCGTGCCGATGTCACCGCTCGGCAGCGGGCTGCTGCTCGCCGGCTACGCGGCGGTGGCCGCGGTGCTCGCCGTCGCCGTACCCCTGCGGCGGGACGTCACCTGAGTCGTGCCAATGGCGGTCAAGGGCGCTCGGGCGTCGAGGGTTCAGCCGTCGAAGCGGGCGACCAGGTCGCCGATCCGTGCCGACGGTGAGGCGTCGCAGAGCTGGTCCACCGCCGTCATCACCAGCGGACTGTCCACTCCGGAAATGCCCTTGGCCAGCCCGATCTGGCGGATCGCGGCGACCCGCTCCTCGGGCGGCGCCTGCTGGTATTCCCGGCAGGTCGAGTCGGCGGTCAGCCCACCGGCGTCGGTGAGCCCGTCGAGCACCGCACGGACGACCAGGCCGCCGACCACCAGCAACAGCACGACCGCGCCCAGCGCGATCCACGGACCGTAGCGGCGCGGCCGTCGACCACCGGCCGATCCGGGTACGGCGTCAGCCGCCGCCCCGACCGGCTCCCCGGTCTCCGGCCGCGTCGCCGTGCCGGCGGCCGTCCGATTCGCCGGGACCGGCGCACCGGCCTCGGCCGGCAGGGCCTCGACGGCGGCGCCCAGCTCGGCGGCGTACCCGGGATCCTCGGCGGCGGCGGTGCTCAGCAGGCGCTTGACCAGTGAGTTGTTCCGGGGCTCCCGGACCAGGTCGGCCAGCGCCTCCGACTCGTCGAGGGTACGCAGCCGCTCCGCCACCAGGTCGTAGAGCCGGCGCTCCGGTCCTGTCGGGCCCGGCTCACCGGCCGAGGCGACCTCGGGCAGGTGCGGGGCGAGGCGGTCGAGCACCGCAGCGGCGAGTGTGCTGGCCTCCGACGGGGTCATCCCGGCAGGTTAGCGCCTGACCGGGTGCGTCGCCGGTTCGGGCACGGCCTCGGCTCGCGCAGCGCTCCCGGCAGGCCGAACCGTTCCCGCACTTCGGCTTCACAAGAACCGCACAGACTCCTCCTAGGCTCACCCAACGTGATCAAACTCGGCGGAGCGGGTGGCCTGACCCCACTCGCGGAGGCGGTGGTCGACCTCGACGCGATCGCGCACAACGCCCGTACCCTGTCCGGACGGACCGGTGCGGAGCTGCTCGCGGTGGTCAAGGCGGACGGGTTCGGGCACGGCGCCCTGCCGGTGGCCCGGACGGTGCTGGCGGCCGGCGCGCGGTGGCTGGGCGTGACCTCCCGGGCCGAGGCGCTGGCCCTGCGGGCCGGCCGCGTCGACGCGCCGGTGCTGTGCTGGCTGCACGCCGAGGACGAGGACTTCGCCCCGGTCGTCGCGGCCCGGATCGACCTGTCGGTGCCCTCGGTGGCACACCTGCGCGGGATCGCCGCCGGGGCGGCCCGGGCCGGCGTACGGGCCGAGGTGCACCTCAAGGTCGACACCGGGCTCTCCCGCAACGGGGCGAGCGACGAGGAATGGCCCGAGCTGGTACGCCTGGCGCGCGGCTTCCAGAACGTCGGGCGGATCCGGGTTCGCGGGCTCTGGTCCCATCTGGCCGGCGGGGAGTTGCCGGCCGACCCCCGGGACACCGCGCAGCTACGGCGGTTCGGTCGGGCCCTGGCACTGGCCCGGACCGCCGGGCTCGCACCCGAGCTGGTGCACCTGGCGAACTCGGCCGCCCTGGTCGGCCGGCCGGAGACGCACTTCGACCTGGTCCGGGCCGGCATCGCGGTCTACGGCGTGGAGCCGCTGCCGGGGCTGCCCGCCGGACTGCGGCCGGCGATGACCCTGCGGTCCCGGGTCATCCTCACCAGGCGGGTCGCGGCGGGCACCGGCATCTCCTACGGGCACGACTACGTCACGGCCGCCCCGACGACCCTGGTGCTGGTGCCGGTCGGCTACGCGGACGGGATCCCCCGGGCCGCCGCCGGAGCGGCCCAGGTCTGGATAGGGGGCCGCCGGTGCCGGGTCGCCGGTCGGGTGACCATGGACCAGATCGTCGTCGACGTCGGCGACCTGCCGGTACGTACCGGCGACGAGGTGCTGGTCTTCGGGCCCGGTGACCGGGGCGAGCCGACGGTCGTCGAGTGGGCCGGTTGGGCCGGTACCAACCCGCACGAGATCTTCACCGGCATCGGGTCCCGGGTCGGCCGGCGCTACCTGCCGGTGCGGGCCGAGCGGCACAGCGGACGGGAGCGGGTCAATGTCTGAGTCGACGATCAGGATCGCGGTGCTCTACGGCGGGCGCAGCGGGGAACACCGGGTCTCCCGCCAGTCGGCGGCGAGCGTACTGGAGAACCTGGATCCGGCGCGCTACCGGCCGGAACCGGTGCTGATCACCCGGACCGGGCAGTGGGTCTTCGGCACCGCAGCGCCGGTCAGCGTCTTCGAGGCGGTCGACCGGCTGCGTACGGTCGACGTGATCTTCCCGGCCCTGCACGGCCCGTACGGCGAGGACGGCACCCTCCAGTCGGTGCTGGAGCTGACCGGCGTGCCGTACGTCGGCAACGGCGTTCTGGCCAGCGCCGTCGGAATGGACAAGGAGTTCACCAAGAAGCTGCTCGCCGCCGAGGGGATCCCGGTCGCCGACGCGGTGGTGTCCCGGCCGACCGACCCGGACGGCGTGCCGCCGGAGGCGGAGCTGCGCCGGCTCGGTCTGCCGGTCTTCGTCAAGCCCGCCCGGGCCGGCTCCAGCCTCGGCGTGACCCGGGTGACCGACTGGGCCGAGCTGCCGGCCGCTCTGGAGTGGGCCCGGTCCAGCGACCCGAAGGTGCTGGTCGAGGCGGCGGTCCCCGGGCGCGAAATCGATTTGGCGGTACTCGAACGTCCCGACGGCCGGCTCGAGGTCGGTCCACCGCTGGAGATCCGGGTCCCGGGCGACCGGTCGTTCTTCGACTACGACGCCAAGTACGACGACCCGGGCACGGTCTTCGAGATTCCGGCCCGGCTGGACGCCGCGGTCACGGCCGCTCTCTCCGACCTGGCGCTACGCGCGTTCCGGGCGCTCGGCTGCGCCGGGCTGGCCCGGATCGACTTCTTCCTCCGCGACGGGGTGGCACCGGTACTGAACGAGGTCAACACGTTCCCCGGCTTCACCCCGGTCTCGCAGTATCCCCGGATCTGGCAGGTCGCCGGGCTGGACTATCCGGAGCTGCTGGACGTGCTGGTCCAGAACGCGTTCGCGGGGCGGCCCCCCCCCGGCCGGGGGGGCCCCCCGGGGGGGCCGCCCGCGCCCCCCCCGGGGCCGCCCCCCCCACGACCCGGGTCTGACTAGCGGACGCGTCCGTAGCCGTACGGGCTCATCATGTCGACGCTGGCGAGCTTGACGGTCTCGCCCGCCTGCGGTGCGTGGATCACCTTGCCGCTGCCGACGAAGAGCGCCACATGGCCGAGTCCACTGTAGAAGACGAGGTCGCCGGGTTTCAGCTCCCCACGACTGATGTGTGCCACCTTGTCCCACTGCATCGCGGCGTTGTGCGGCAGTGACTTGCCGGCGGCCCGCCAGGCGGCCAGGGTCAGCCCGGAGCAGTCGTAGCCGTTCGGGCCCTCGGCCGCCCAGACGTACGGCGTGCCGATCGCGTCGTAGGCGTACCGGACGGCGACACCCGCCTTGCCGGAGACCGCCGGGACGCTGCCGGTGTACCTGCTGCCGGACGAGGTCGCCGACCCGTACGCCTCGCGGCGCATCTCGTAGAGCTTGGCCAGCTCGCCCTCGATCCGCTTCTTGCCGGCGGCCAGTTGTTTCGCCTGCGCGGTCTGCCGGGCCAGCGTGGCGTCGAGCCGGGCCTTCTCCTCGGCGTACTGGCGCTGGGTCGCGTCGAACCCGGCGATCTGCCGGTCCCGGTCCCGGGCCAACTGCTCCAGCGCACCGAGCCGGCCCACCAGGGCGCTGGCGTCGCCCCGGTTCAGCAGCGCGCTCGCCGTGCTCAGGCCGCCGAGCTTGTACGCCCGGGTGGCGAGCTCGGCCACCTCGGCCCGGCTCTGCTCCGCCTGCTGTTGCAGCGGTCCTATCCGGGCGCTGAGCGTGGCCGCGGCGGCCTTGCTCTCCTTGATCTCCTCGTTGAGCTTGTTGTACGACTCGACGACCTTCTCCAGTTCGGCGGAGGCCTTGTTGATCCGCTGCGTGAGCTCGCTCGCCGAGGGTTCGGCCCGGGCCGCCGACATCGGGGCGAGAAGCGCCGCCGAGAGGCCGGCCGTGACGAGGGTACGCAGCAGGATCCGCACCGAAGACAACGTGTGCAGAACCCTTCTTCCTTGCGCCGCCGGGATGGAGCGGGCGGCGGTCTTACGCCACCGCGAGTGCTGCCTGCGGCGGCACCGGACCGGCGCCACCCGGAGGATGACTGACGACCGGGCCAGCCGGTTCAACGTAGCCCGGGCCCGGGATTACCGACAGTGGCCGGCGGGTGAGATGCGACGGTGGCGAGCGATAACCCGAATGTCGTGATCACGAATCGTGTCGACGTGTGCTCCGGGAGTGATATTGGCTGGCGGTGGACGTGTTGCCCCGCCACTCCCTGATCCTTCGTCCGATAGGTCGGTCTTGGCGGATAGCGGTTCTGGCTGAGTATGGGCAAACCATCACACAATCGGGCAGAGGACGACGAGTGGCCCGGGTGCCGCCTGGAAATCAGCCAGGTGGCTGTCTGCGTCCCTTCCAGTTGCTGGTGTGCCCTTCGCACAATGAATGCAGGGAGCCGACAGGCTCTCCGGGGGCCCGGCGCAGCAGTACCCGGCGTAGTCGCCAGCAGGGGGGCGAGGTCGCGTGCAATGAACCAGCCATAGTTCCGGGCCTTTGCGTGCGCCCCAGACCGCCGGCAAGACGATCGGCATCCGGCTGCCACCAGATGCCGATCTCTACGAACCATCCACACCAGCCCGCCTCAGGAGCCGTTGGAGGCAAGAATGGAGCCTACTCGCCCTCCCGTCCACCTGCCAGACGCGTCATTCGAGGTATCTGGACTGGCCCGCCCCCGTCCGGTCGACCTCTACCGGGCACCCGGCGTGCGGATCACCAACGAGGCCTTCATCGTCGCCGGCCGCAAGTTCTCGATCCCCGAACTCACCCACCTGCAAACCGCCCGCGGGCCGCACGACCGACTGACGCTGCGCGCGGTGATGGTCACCGCCGCGGTACTGGTCGGCATCGGAGTCGCGCTGGGCTACACCGGTGACCTCTACCGGCTCCCCGCAACCACGTACGCCGGGCTCGGGCTCGCGGCCTTCGTGCCGGTCGGTCTCGCCCTGATGGGCCACCGGTGGCGGCCGCCGGCGTACGAGCTGTGGGGACGGTACAAAGGGGAGACGGTGCTGCTGTTCAGCTCCGACCACGAGCGGCAGTTCGGTCAGGTGACCCGGGCGCTGATCCGGGCCCGCGAAGCCGCCCGGCTGGGCGGGCTGGCGTTCCCGCCGGCCTCGGACACCCCGTACGAGCCGATGCCCTAGGGAGTGCGTCCAAGGCGTGCCCGCCGGACCGTCGCCGGTCCGGCGGTGCCGCCCCGTCCTGGCCGGCCGGCCGGACCGGCTTGCGCGGCGGAGGACCGCCCCTCAGTCGGTCAGGCCGGCGGCGATCTCCGAGATCCGGCGCAGCGAGTCGGCCGGGGTCAGGGCCGCCTCGCGGAGCCCGGTGAAGGTCCGCAGGTGCGCGGTCACCGCCTCGGGGTCGTCGAGTACGTCCTCCAGGCCGGTGCTCTCCAGATAGACGACGTCGGCGTCCTCCCCGGCGGCGAAACGTACGATCACGAACTGCCCGAGCGGGGTGTAGACGGTGGAGGTGAACGGCAGCACCTGGACGGTGATCCGACCGGAGTCGGCGAGGCCGACCAGGTGCAGGAGTTGTTCCCGGATGACAGCCGGACCGCCGGTCTGCCGGTGCAGTGCCGCTTCGTCGAATACCACGACAATATTCGGCGGATCGGCGCGGCCGAGCATTTCCTGCTGGCGACGCAACCGCAACGTGACGGAGGCCTGTGCCTCCTCGGGATCGTCCAGTTTGGGAATTACCGTCTTCAGAACCGCCTGCGCGTACGCCTCTGTCTGGAGTAGTCCGGGCATGCCGACGGACTGGTAGAAATAGAGTTCCGAGGACTCCGCCTCCAGCCCGATGTACGAATAATAGGCGGGCCGCAGTGCGTCACGATATTGCGACCACCAGGCGCGTTGCCGGGACACCCGGGCCAGTTGCACCAGTTCGGCGACCTGTTCCGGATCGCGCACCTGATAGTGGTTGAGCAACGCCTTGACGTCGTTGGTCGAAATCGAGACGTACCCTGCCTCTATCCGGATCAGCTTGGAGAGCGACCAGTCCATCGCGACGGCCACCTGCTCCTGGGTGAACCCGGCGGCCTCCCGGGCCCGTCGGATCGCCGAGCGGAGCTTGCGGCGACCCACGGTCGGGCCGTACGCCGTTGTCATCGGGAACGCTCCCTTCAAACGGCGTCCCGGCGGCCGAGCGAGGGTCAATTCGGCTCATTCTGATCCCGGCAACCTGCCACCTGGCTACCGGCTACCTGCCGGATCGCCAGACTTTTGTGCAGGCTACACGGGCCCGCTGCGTTCCACCAGCGTCCCTGCTTGCCGCGACGACGCCATCACCGGTTGTGTCCATTGTCGACGGGTACATCATAATCGGAATATTGCGGGCTGTGCGGAATGCGGTGGCGAGGGTAGCCTCTCTCCCTGTCGCGGCACCTGCCGCTACGCTATTAGGTGCCGGGGAGGGCGCATGTCACAGACTGGTTCCGCCGAGCTCGACTGGCGGAAGAGCACCCGATGCGAATCGCAGCATTGTGTCGAGGTGGCTCAGGTCGGGGGCGGTGCTGCCGTCCGCGACTCGGTCGATCCGGAGCAGTCGCTGCTGTTCGGTGCGGGTGCCTGGCAGGCATTCGTGGACGGGCTCCGCAACGCGTGAAATCCGACCCCGTGACGTGATTCATTCACGTCCCGGCTATCGGGCACCGCTGAGCATGGTGCTTGACCTCGCATATCGCGAGACATTCAAATGAATCAGCTCATTGCTGGAACGGGGCGGCTCGCGGTCGGCGACCGCCCCGGCGCGGCGTTCAGCCGGCCACCGGCTCCGGCTGGCGCACCTGGCGGGTGACCGCCCGCTCGGCGAAGAACGAGACGAACGGGATCGTCCCGGCGAGCATGACCAGCACCATCCGGCTCAGCGGCCAGCGCGCCCGGCGCCCCAGGTCGAAGGTGGCCAGCAGGTACACCATGTAGAGGAAGCCGTGCGCCGGTCCGACCGTCTCGACGACCACGGGGTCGTTCCAGAGGTACTTGAGCGGCATGCCCACCACGACGAGCGCGATCAACACGACGCCGACGACGTAAGCGACCACACGGTAGCGGGTCAGGGCTGCGCCCACGGTTCATCCTTCCTGCTGCCGGCCCAGGCCGGGATAGTCGGCGGGGCGAGCGCCCGGATTGGCGTTCAGCCATCCGAGGTAATGGTTGTATTCGGTCAGAGCCGGGTCCTCCGGGCCCTCGGCGGCCAGCCGTGGCCGGGCTGTGCGCACCGGTCGGCGTACCCCCGGAGTGGTCGGCCGGGCCGGCGGAGCGGCCGGCTCGGCGGCCGGTGGCCGGCCACCGCGCAGCGTGTAGCGCGCCTCACGCACCCACAGGAAGACGACGAACCCGGCGAAGATCGGCCACTCGAAGGCGTACGCCCAGCTCAGGGTGTTGCCCGCCAGGGCCCGGCTGATCTGCCACCAGCCGAGGGCCAGGAAGCCGACGACCAGCGCGACGGTGAGCACGTGACGCACGATCCACGCCGGTGTGCACAGCCGTTTCATGCCCACGAGCGTACCGGGCGGGCGGGTCCCGTCTCCGACGCGGCGTCGTAGTGTCGGCCGGCCGGTCGGGGTTTGGCGCTACCCGGTTTGGGCAACCGTCTAGTCGTCCACCCAAACGAGTTATCGGGGGCGACGATGTCCGAATCAGTACGCCACGACGAGTTCTCCCCGGCCGACGTCGGGTCGCCGATCGACGCCAGTCCCGAACAACGGGTCGGCCAGTGGGACGGTGACCCGGTCCGGCGCGGCGGCACGGCCAGTGACTTTGTGGCCGCCGAGGAGGAGGTCCTCGGCATCGACCCGGTCGAGCTGAGCGACGAGGACCTGTTCCGGGAGATGCACAGCCTGCACCGGACCAGGCTGGACACGCTCCGGCACGCCGCCGACACCGCGCTCGGCAACCACCTGCGGCGGACCGCCGAACTGGAGACCGAGTACCTGACCCGGCATCCGGGCCGGGAGGTCGACCCGAGCCGCCTGCGGGACGGCGCGTGGTGACGGCCCGTGCCGAGCGGGGCATCTCCGCCCCACCGGAGGTGGTGTTCAGCACCGCCACCGACCCGGACCGGGTCTCGGCCTGGCTGCCCGCCCCGCTGCGCCAGGACGGCGTGCCGGGAGCGGAACTGACCGCTGCCGACCTGCGGGCCCGGTGGCGCAGCGCCGGCCCCCCCGACTGGTCGGCTCAGTTGCAGGTGTCACCGGTCGACGCCGGTGGAGCCACCGTACGACTCGAACTGGAGGCCGATCCGCCGGAGCGGCGGCTGCACGAGATCGCGGACGAGTCACTGACCAGCCTCGCCCGGGAGGTCGACGACAACCTCACCCCGGGGTGAGCGTGCCGGTGCCCCGGGATGAACGGCAGGCGGCAGCGGACGGCAGGCGGAACGCGGAACGAGGCGGGATGAACGTACGGAACAAGGTGGCGCGACTTCGGCAGGCGTACGCGCCCGACGAGCACCGGCCGCTCGGCGGCTACCTGGCGGCGATGGGCACCTACGCCGGGGCGGCACTGGCGCTGGCCGCCGCGGCGAAGACGACCGGGCGGCGGGCTCCGGACCGGCCGAGCACCTCCGACGTGGTACTGCTGTCGGTGGCCACCCACAAGCTCAGTCGGCTGCTCTCCAAGGACGCCGTGACCAGCCCGCTGCGCGCGCCGTTCACCCGGTACGACCGGCCGATCGGCAGCGGCGAGGTGATGGAGCAGGTACGCGACGAGGGCAGCTCGACCAAGCATGCCGTCGGCGAACTGCTCAGTTGCCCGTTCTGTCTGGCCGTCTGGGTCGCCACCGGGCTGACCGGCGGCCTGGTGCTCGCACCCCGGCTGACCCGGCTGGTGGCGGTGGCACTCACCGCCGTCGCCGCCTCGGACTTCCTCCAGATGGGCTACGCCGTCGCGCAGCGCGCCGCCTCCCGGCCGTAGCTCCGCCTCCGCCCAGGCTCAGCGCTGCATGCCGGACCAGCCCCGGGGCGACTCCGGTTCCCGTTCGGTGTCGCTGCCGGTGATGATCTCCTCGTCCACCGCCGTCTTGTCGTGTTCGGCGGTGAAGTCGGGGTCGTCCCGCGGCTCGGTGTCGCCGGGTGCCTGGCCCAGCGGGGCCAGGCCGGCCCGCTGCGGCCGGTCGTCCTCGGTCATGGGTTCTCCCTCCTCGCCGACCGGGAGTCAGCCAGCTCGCCGTCCGGGTGGTCAGCCGGCCGTACCGCCGAGCAGGTCGGCGACCTCGTCGACCGCGTACTCGCCCTGTGGGAGCGCGGTGATCCTGGTCAGCAGTTCGGCGGACACCTCGGCGGCGACCGCCCGTCGCTGGATCTCCGACTGGGTGAGCCGCTCCTGACCGGCGTACAGGTCGTCGAGGAGCGCGTCGAGTTCCGGACTGGCCGAGTCGTCCCGGGGCGGTTGGTCGGTCACGGAGATCAGCTACCCGGTGCCGAATCGGCCAAACCCGCCCGGATGACGGCCGGCCGTCCGGTTCGCCGTACCATCCCGCCGCCGTGCGGCGGTGACTCGTACTCGGGACGAACGGGTGACGTCCGTCACGGCAAAGGACGGAACACCGGGCCCGGGTCCGAGGTTGACTACGAGTGTCGGTGTGTCCAGTGTCCCCGGGCCTCACCTAATTGCCTTCGCGGAATACCGTCCGGCTGGAGCCGCGTCGTGCCACTCGCCGAGAGGCGACCTGCACACCGACACCCGCGCCGCCCATGGCCTCGCCATGGGCGGCGTATCCATTTCCGGGTCCGACCCTCAGGACGCCTCGCCGGGGGTGGGCGACCCGGACCGGAGCTGGGCCGAGCCCGCAGTTCGGCCGAGTCGCCCGCCGGGGACGTCAGCCGCGTCGGCCGCCCGGGACGCCTCCGGAGGTGCCACCCCCGGTCGGGGTCTGACCGCCGCCGGGACCGCTCGTCGAGGACTGGCCGTTGCTGACCCGGAGCATCACCACGCCGCCGGAAACGGTCCGGCCGTCCGGATCGGTGCCGGCGACCGTACCGTCCGGGCAGTTCGAGGCCACCCGGTTCGGGTCGACCTCCACCGTGAACCCGGCGTCGCGCAGCGCGGCGGTGGCGTCGTCGACCGAGCGGCAGGTGACCGACGGCACCGACTTCTGGTCTCCGTACACCAGTTTCTCGTCCGGCTTGGGGAAGTCCTTCTTCGGCTTCCCCTTCATCGCGTCGGCCAGCGTCTCGTAGACGGCCGGGTTCACGATGTCGTGGTCCATGTCGGTGGTGGTCTCCGGCCAGTCCGGGTTGGCCATGATGCCGGCGACCGAGAGCGTCGTGGTCATGGCCACCAGGGAGGCGGTCCGCTCGCTGTCCGTGGTACCGGTCTTGCCCGCCACCGGGTGGTCCACCACCCGGTGCGCGTCCGCCTCGGTCGCGCCACGGCACCTGCCGTACGCGGACTGGTCGCCGACCGGGCACCGCGCCGCGTCGATGGCGGCTCGGGCGACCTCGGGGTCCACCGCCTTGTCACAGCGCGGTGAGGCGATGTCGAGCGCCTTGCCGGCGCGGTCCTTGACCTCCTGCACCGGGATCGGCTCGCAGCGCTTGCCGTCGGCGGCCAGCGTGGCGTACGAGTTCGCCAGGTCCAGTGGGGTGGTCGCCGAGACGCCGAGGGTGAACGATCCCCAGCCGTCGGCCTGGGCCGGGTCGTTGGCCATCGCCGCCTCGCCCGGCTGCCGGAACCGGATCCCCATCCGCTGCGCCGCGTCGACGACCTTGGCCGCCCCGACCCGCTCCTCCAGCGGTACGAAGTAGGTGTTGACGGAGCGGCCGAACGCGCTCCACATGTCGTGCATGCCGGCCATGCTCTCGTTGTCGTTACCCGGGCACCACCGCTCGGTGCCGGAGCAGGCCGAGTCGCTGCCGCGCTCCGCCGAGTACTTCGACGGGTAGCGCTGCGGCGCGTTGTAGCTGTGGCTGAGCGAGTAGCCCTGCTCCAGCGCGGCCACCATGGTGAACATCTTGAACGTCGATCCGGCCTGGTACCCGGCCACGTCACCGCCACCGGTCAGCAGCGGGTTGGTGGTACGCGGATAGGTGGCCCGCATCCCGGCGTCCGCCTGCTTCGGGTTGCTGGAGACCGGGTTCTTCGGCTTCGCCGGGTCGTCCAGCCCGAACGTCCGGTTGGTGGCCAACGCGCGCACCCGGCCGGTGCCCGGCTCGACGGCCGCCACCATCAGGGCGTCCTTCCGCCCCGTGGGCAGGTACTGCTGCACGTTGGAGTAGGCGGCCTTCTGCACGGCCGGGTCGAGGGTGGTGACGATCCGGTAACCGCCGCCCTTGAGTCGCCGCTCCCGGTCGTACGAGGTGTTGCCGAACGCCTCCTGATCCATCCACCACCGGTAGAAGAAGTCGCAGAAGAAGCCCCAGTCGTTGTGTACCGAGCTGGTGCAGCCGTTGGCCGGCCGCTGCCCCTTGACCTTGAGCGGGGTGGCCATCGCCGCCGCCTTCTCCTGCTCGGTGATCGCACCGGTCTCCTTCATCTGCCCGATCACCCAGTCGCGGCGGTCCACCGTGCGGCCGTAGCCGGGCCCCGCGCTGTCCAGCGCGTCGTAGTAGCTCGGCGACTTGACCAGACCGGCGATCATCGCCGCCTCCGGCACGGTCAGGTTCTTCGGCTCCTTGCCGAAGTAGAACCGGCTGGCCGCCGCCACCCCGTACGTCCCGTGGCCGAACGGCGCCATGTTCAGGTAGCGCTCCAGGATCTGGTCCTTGGTGAGTTTGTTCTCCAGCGCCGCCGCCTGGCGCATCTCGCGCAGCTTCCGGACGTTGGTGTCCTCGCTGGCCGCCACCACGTCGTTCGGGTCGGTGGCACCGTATGTGATCGACATCCGGACGAGCTGCATGGTCAGCGTCGAGGCGCCCTGCCGGGAGTTGCCGGTGAAGTTCGAGATCAGGGCCCGCATGAAGCCCTTCACGTCGACCCCGTTGTGCCGGTAGAACGCGTGGTCCTCGGCGGCGATCATCGCGTCCCGCATCGCCGGCGAGATCTCGGCCAGCGGGACGTCCTGGCGGTTCTCGTCGTAGAACGTCGCCATCAGCGTCTTGTTGTCGGCGGCGAAGACCTGGGTCGCCTCCGGCACCTGCGGCACGGTCAGCTCGGTGGGCAGGTCCTGGAACGAGTCGGCGCCGGCCTTCGCCGCGAGCCCGGACATGGCCACCGCCGGGAACGCCGCCCCGGCGACCACCACCCCGGCGAGCAGGGCACAGATGAGCAGCGTGGCGGCCTTGGGCAGGCCACGTCGGCGGAGTTTCGGCATGATCGCGTGAACCTCTGGGTCTGGCGGGCAGGTCGCGGGCGGGCGGCCGGCGCGAGCACAACCGTACGCGCGCTTTTCGCCCTATTGATCCAGACGCCGCACCGAACCGCACGGTTGCGTCGCGGTGGATCTCCCAACTGACTGCTAC
Source organism: Plantactinospora sp. KLBMP9567 (assembly GCF_033446045.1). Classification (NCBI taxonomy): domain Bacteria; kingdom Bacillati; phylum Actinomycetota; class Actinomycetes; order Micromonosporales; family Micromonosporaceae; genus Plantactinospora; species Plantactinospora sp. KLBMP9567. The sequence continues at coordinate 206,592 of NZ_JAWQRR010000009.1, forward strand.
GTCACACCCGGAATCCCGGCGGCGGCCCCGACCGGCCGCCGCCGATCCGGACAGGTCAGCCCAACGTGGTACCGGCCGGTGCCGCCACCCGCCGGGCCCGGACCGCTGCCGCCAGATCCGCCAGCACCTCCTCGGTCTCCGGCCAGCCGAGGCAGGCGTCGGTGATCGACTGCCCGTACTCCAGCGGCCGGGTCGGGTCCAGGTCCTGCCGGCCGGGTACCAGGAACGACTCCAGCATCACCCCGACGATGCCGCGCTGGCCGTCGGCCATCTGCCGGGCCACGTCGGCGGCGACCACCGGCTGCCGGCGGTGGTCCTTGCCGCTGTTGTCGTGGCTCGCGTCGATCACCAGCCGCTCGGGCAGCCCGGCCGCCCGGAGCAGCGAGAGCGACGCCGCCACCGACTCGGCGTCGTAGTTGGGCTCGCCCCGGCCGCCGCGCAGCACCAGGTGGCAGTCCGCGTTGCCCCGGGTGTGCATGATCGCCGGAGCCCCGGAGACGTCGATGCCGGGGAAGACGTGCGGCACCCCGGCGGCCCGGATCGCGTCGACCGCCGTACCCACGCTGCCGTCCGGGCGGTTCTTCATCCCGATCGGCATGGAGAGGCCGGACGAGAGCTGCCGGTGCACCTGGCTCTCCACCGTACGGGCCCCGATGGCACCCCAGGCCACCGTGTCGGCGATGTACTGCGGGGTGATCGGGTCCAGGAACTCGCAGCCGACCGGCAGCCCCAGCCGGAGTACGTCCAGCAGCAGCGCGCGGGCGGCCCGCAGCCCGGCGTTCACGTCGCCCGAGCCGTCCAGCCCCGGGTCGTTGATCAGGCCCTTCCAGCCGACGGTGGAGCGGGGTTTCTCGAAGTAGACCCGCATCACCACCAGCAGGTCGTCGGCGTGCTCGGCCGCTGCCACCCGCAGCCGTTGCGCGTAGTCCAGGGCCGCCGCCGGATCGTGTACCGAGCAGGGGCCGACGACGACCAGCAGCCGATCGTCCTCCCGGTCGAGCACCCGGGCGACCGATCGTCGGCCGTCCAGTACGGCGCTGGTCAACGGCTCGTCCAGGGGCAGTTCGTGGTGCAGCATCGCCGGGGTGGTCAGCGGCACGATCCGGTCGATGCGCTGGTCGCTGACCCGACCCATCCCAGTGGTGGTCATCGTCGAGGCTCCCTCTCTGCCGACCGCCACCCCGGGGCCGGCGCCCGGGAGTCGAGCCGGCTGTTTCCACGAAAAAAGCAGGGACGATGTCCCTGCTTCAGCCGGCTCTTGCTGGATGGTGACGTCAGGTCATGGCTGAGTCACCGGCTCCGGAGCCGGCTGACTAAACCATCGATACGAACGCGCCACGGAGAGAACCATACCCGACGGCGGTCCGCGCCGGACCGGGTGTCCAACTCCTGGTACGCGCGGAATCACGCCTTGGTACGGCGAAGCGGACGCGCCACCCTAAACCGGTCAGTCCTCGTCCTCGGGTTGGGTCGGACGGGGTCGGGTGGACGGGTGGGGTGGCGGGGTCAGGCAGTCGCGGACTGCTTGGCGAAGCGGACGAACGCCTGCCACCGGCCGGGAGCGAACGCCAGCGTGCCGCCCTCGCGGTCCTTCGTGTCGCGGACGAGGACGACGCCGGAGAGGTTGTCGGCGACTTCCACACACGCGCCGCCCGACCCGTTGCTCCGGCTGGACTTGCGCCAGTCGGCGCCGGTCTGGTCACTCATCGCGTATCTCCTTGCCGATCATTGCTATCAGGTCGGCCGACCGGGCCGGATCGAGTGCCGCTTCTTCGATTGCCCTCCATGCCTTAGCGTACGCCGCAACTTCTGCCGGCTTGTCGAGGTAAAGGGCGCCGGTCAGGGACTCGCTGTAGACCGTGGTGGGTTCGGGCGTCCTGATGCCGAGCGGGGGAAACTCCAGGATGATGAACTGCCCGCCGGTCAGGGCGAAGCTCGGCGCGGCGGATCGCGGGACGACCCGGATGCTCGCCACTTCGGCCGCCGCCTGGTTGTGAAGGTGGGCGAGTTGGCGTGCCATCCCCGGGGCCTCCCGGCGTAGCACCCCCTCGTCCACGATGACCTCCAGACGCGGCGGCTCGGGCTTCTTCCGCGTCAGGATTTTCTGGCGCTCCATCCGGACCTCGACCAGGCGCCCGACTTCGCGGGGCGGAAGGTCCGGATGCGACCGCAGCAGGAACTCGGCGTACTCCCTCGTCTGTAGCAGGCCGGGTAGTGCGGCGGGTTCCCAGTGCCGGAGGCGGGAGGCTGCGGCTTCCAGGCCGACGTACAGCTCGAACCAGGCCGGCAGGGTGTCGCCGTAGGCGTGCCACCAACCCTTCGCCTTGGTCTGGGCGGCGAGCTTCTTCAGCGCCTCGGGCATCTCGCCGGAGATGCCGTAGAGCCGGCACATCGCCTCGACGTCACGTGCCTTGACGGCGGCCTGGCCGCCCTCGATCCGGTACATCGTGGAGCGCGACCATTCGAGGTCGGCGCCGGCGGCCTCCAGGGACAGCCCGGCCTGTTCCCGAGCCTGCCTCAGGAACCGGCCCAGTTGCCTGCGCGGTATGGACGATCCCACGTCCGTCATCGCCGGACCCCCTGTCTCAACTTGAAGCAATCAGTCGATCGATTCTGGGACTGTTTCCGGTGGATTGTGAAGAAGGAACGACTAGCGAGCGATGCGTCAGCTTAGACCGTTGCATGTCCCTTGTGGGGGCACCGAGAGTGGCAGCAGCAGGACCGCTCGGTGACCGCAAAGCGCCCGGGTGGAACTCGCACCGGGAGCCGGTCTCAGCTCTCCCCACTGAGATCGGCTCCCTCCGACTCCCCGAGGAGGTATGCGATGAGGAGACTCCACTGGTTGTTGACCGACGTCCTGGTCGGCCCTCGGTTGCGGCATCGGCGGGACTGGCGTCGCCTCTGGCGCTACTGCCGGTGCGGCTTCCGCTGGCGGTGCCCGGACTCGATCGAATCGGTCCCGATGCCGTACGCGCCGAAGGCGCCGCCGCTCACCCCGGCCACGTACCGGGGGGCCGTTCGGGCGGCGGCACCCATGGCCGTCGCGGCGGGCAGCCGGTCGACGTCCGCTCGGCCTCGGGCCCGGAACGTCCGCGATTCACACTGGAACTCGCCGTCCGGGCGACACCAGATCGGCCGGGTTGGTGCGCTGACGCCCGGAGAGGCCGGGTGGGGACGCCGAGCCGAGGAAGTCCGACCGGCGGTGTCATGATCGGCTGCGAGGAGCGTTGGCGGCGGCACGTGCCGGTGCATTCCTCGTACCGGTGCCGGGCCTGCGGCCTCGACTGGCCGTGCCAGGACGCGCGGCTGGCGCTGCTGACCGGCGTCCGGGGCAACCGGTTGAGTCTGATGGTGTACCTCGGTAGCCACCTTGCCCGCGCCTTGCAGGAATTGCCCGACGTACACCCCGCGCTGCTCGCGAGCCGGTTCCTCCACTGCGTGCCGCGCCGCCGCTGACCGACCTGGCGTCCGTTCCGGCCCTGCCATGGCCGACGCCCGAGCCCGACCTGGACAGCAGAGGCGCTACAGCACTCCGGTAGCGCCTCTGCTGTCCAGGTCGGCGCCACCACCTCCAACATCCGGAGGGCAAACTCGCCGGAGCCGCTGCCTTCCGGCGGCAGCCGCGCGCGCCGTGCGGCGTGAGCCGAACGCCCCGGGACCGCCCTGCCCGCTGTCGGCCCTTCCGGCGGTACCTCTGGTTCGGACTGTAGAGCTGCCCCGTTTGCGCGCCCACCGGAGCGTGAGGTCGTTCCGGTGGGCGATCTCGTCCTGTGCGGAGGTCACTACGCCCGAACGGTGCCCGGACCGGTCCGGGCACCGTCCGTCCAACCGGGAGCACAGCCGGGGCAGCTCGACAGTCTCCGCAGCAGACATGCCGCCGCCGGTCGCCGGGTCGTCCCGTCGCCAGGGATCGGACGCTGACACGTGCCCTTTGGCGACATAACGAAGGGCCCCTCGGGTCGGAACGCTGGGCGGTTTCAAGGGGTCGTTGCGGCGATCCCGAGAACCCAAGCTCCGACCGGAGGGGCCCTTTCGCGCACCTCAGAGGAGCAGGAGCGTCCCGCTGGTCAGGTTGATCTCCTGGGTGGCCAGGCCGGTCCAGTCGGAGGAGAGGAGCAGCCGGTCGCCCTCGGTCAGGGTGACCCCGACGCTGTCCCTACCGCCGAGCAGATCGCGGTCGGTGCCGGTGATCCGGAGGGTGAGTCCGGTGGCCACCGTGACCGGGCGGCGGGAGTCGGTGACGTCGTACAGGCCGGCCCGGGTGCGCAGGTCGAGGCGGTCGGTGCCGCCGCTGGACCGTACACCGAACGAGTCGAGCCCGACGCCCCGGATCTCGTACCTCCGACCCTCGGAACGGAAGGAGACGGCGGTCGTACCGGTGCCGCCGAGCCGGGTCTGCGCGACCAGGACGCTGAGCTCCACCCGGGACTTCGGATCCACCGGGTACGCCCCGGCCGACCTGGTGGGGGTCACCGAGCCGCCGCCGAGCACCACCCGGGTACCGGACCGGGCCACCTCGACCCGCGCCTTCGTGCTGCCCGCGTAGTTGCCGCCGAGCGTGACGGTCACCTCGTGACCACCGGTCGGCAGGCTCGCCGTGCAACTTGCCACCGAGGCGGAGTCGCCGGTGCCGAGCGGTGCCGGTACGTCGGTGCAGAGCGTCCGGCCACCGGCGGTGAAGGTCACCGTGGCGGTCGAGACGTCACCCGGCCACGGCTCGGCCCCGGTGTCCGGCGAGATCTCCCGCAGGGTGGCCTGGAGCAGCACCTCCGCGTTCCGGCCCGAGCCGGACACCAGGGTGTCCCCGGTGTACGCCAGCTCGGCCGACTCCGGCAGTACCCGGACCGTGAACGAGACCGTCCCGGTCAGCCCGTGCTGGTCGGTGACGGTCACCGTCACCGGGTAGTCGCCCGGGGCCGCCCGGTTGTTGCCGACGACGCCCCAGACGGCGGGCTCGCCGCTGCCGTCCGGTTCCTCCGGCGTCTTGGCGCCGAGCAGCAGACCGGCGGGGAGCCCGGTCGCGGTCGCGGTGAGCTGCCCCGGGCCGCCGTCCGGGTCGGTGACGGTGACCCGCACCTCCGGCAGGATCGGGTCGCTGTACTGGACCGTCACCACCTCACCCGGCCCGCTCAGGGTCACCTTCGGAGTGGCCCGGAGCGCGAAGTCGGCGTCGTTGAGGTCGAAGAAGACGTTGCCGACCGCCTCGATCCTGATCCGGGCCGCCTTGGTGCCGACGTTCGGCAGCGTCACCGTCTCGGCGCCGTCGTTGGCGGTGCGCTCCGCGAGGACGTACCCGAAGGTCCTGCCGCCGTCGACGGAGAGCGAGATCTTCACCTCGCTGACCCCGATCGGCGCGGCGTCGGTGCCGGCGACGTCCCAGCTCACCGGCAGGTCCGTGCCGCCGACCAGGGTGTCGGCGGTGGCCTGCGAGGTGACCAGGAACGGTCCGGCGGCCGGCGCCAGGGTCAGCGCGGTGTCGGCACTGCCGATCCCGCCCGCGCCCGGGTGCCCGTCCCGGGCGGTGAGCCGGAAATGCAGGGTCCGGTCACCGGTGAAGCCGACCCAGTCGGCGGTGGGCAGGAACTCCGAGTAGCAGTCGACGATCTCCGGCGGCACGTTGCTCGCCCCGCCGCTGGTCGGTGGTGGCGGCGCGGCCGGGCAGGTGCCGGTCTTCGCGTTGGTGTTGTTCGCGGCGATCTGCGCCAGGTCCGGGAAGACCCGGGTCGGATCGGTGGTGACCGCGTTCAGCCCGGGGGAGTGGTATTCCAGGGTGTCGGTCGGGCTGACGACCGCCGCCGTGCCGAACTGCCGGAACAGCGGACCGTTGGTCTTGGTGTTGCTGACCAGCGCGGTCCCGGCGGTGCTGCCGCCGCTGACGCCGCCCCGGTCGTTCTGCTCCCACAGGTACGTCACCGTGTCGCCGTCCGCGTCGGTGGCGCTGCCGGTCAGCGCGAACGGGGTACGGACCGGAATCGTGTACGCGGCCGGTGCGGTGACCACCGGTGCGGAGTTGCCGGTCTGCTCGACCCGCCAGCCGCCGTTGTCGATCGGGCCGCCCTTGACCGTCTCGCCGACGAACCCGGACGTGCCGGTGGGATTGGTGACGGCGAGCGCACCGACGTTGACGGCGGCCACCGGGCCACCGGCGAAGGTGACCTGGAATCCGGTGTCGTCCAGCAGGCCGGTACCGCCGAACGGCGCGACCGCGACGAGCGCGCCGGCCGGCCAGCCCGGGATCGCCTCGATCGCCGCCTTGATCCCGGCCGTGCTGTAGTTGCCGTCCCGGACGATCGGCACCGACTCGGCATCGCCGAAGCGGAGCGTGAACGAGTCGCCGTCGGTGTCGAACTCGCGCAGCGAGACGTTCTGCACCTCGTTGACGGCCGGCCGGGCCGAACCGACGTACGTGGTGATCTCGGTGTAGCTGCGCTGCGACCAGTACGGGTCGCTGTGCGGTTGCAGGTTGTCCTGCTGGCAGATGCCGGCGTACGCCATGATCGACGAACCGCTGCCCGGCTCGTACGAGTTGGCGGGGCTGCGGTTGCCGCCGGAGCAGTTCCACTGGGTGCCGTTGAAGGTGTGGTTGCCGGCGAACTGGTGGCCGATCTCGTGCGCGACGTAGTCGACCGCGAAGAAGTCGCCGACCGGGGTCGGCAGGCCGGTGCAGCCGCGCGCCTTGTTCGCCCCGCCGACCACGCCCAGCCCGGCGATGCCGCCGCCGTTGACGCCGAGCCCGATGTGCCCGACGTCGTAGTTGGACGCCCCGACGAGCTGGCCGAGCACGATGTTGTTGCGGCTCAGCGTGCCACTGCCGCAGGAGGAGATCTGCGCCGCCGTGTAGCAGGGCGCCGCACCGCACGGCCCGTTTGCCCCGGTCGCCTCGGCCGGGGTGTTCAGGTTGGTCTTCTCGGTCTCGTCGACCAGCACCAGCCGGATCGCGGTCTCGTCGGAGTAGATCTGGGTCACCCGGTTCACCAGCGTCACCTTGGCGGCGGTGACGTTGGCCTGTCCGAAGTAGCTGGCGTAGGACGGGTCGGTCACCAGGGCGAGCCGGTACGTCCGCAGTGTCACGTCCCCGCCGGCCGCGCCCGGAGCCGCCCCGAGCTCGTCGGCGAGCGCCTCGGCGCCGTGCGCCACGTCCTCCCGCTCGACGAACGGCTCGTCGGGGTTCGTGGCGTCCTTCACGTAGTAGCTGGCGTACCGGGCCTGGTCCTGCCGGCTGTACGGGTCGACGTACCAGACGCCGCGCTCGGACCGGACGGAGGCGTGGAAGCCCAGCGGGGTGAGGTCGGCCCGGACGGTCGCGGTCGGATCGTCCAGCCCCCTGCCGGCGTACGTGCGGATCTCCGGGTGCCGGGCGGCCAGGCCGGGCGCCATCACCGGCGAGTCGACCAGCGCGAACCGCTGGAACGTGCCGTCCGGTGCGGGCAGCGACACCACCAGGGACTGGGCCGGGGCGGTGCCGCCGCGCTCCTCGGGAGCCCGGTCCAGGGCGGCGGCGAGGCTCGCCCGGTCCAGGGCGTACCCGGTGAACCGCCCGACCTGGATGTCGGTGGGCCCGGCGGACCGGGCGGCGGCCGAGCCGTCGGCGAGCCGGGTCCACGGGTTGGCCGGCTGGCCCGGCGCGGAGCTGGCCGGGGTGGGGGTGGCCAGCATCGGCAGTACGCCGGCGGCGAGGGCGGCCACCGCGAGGGTGGCCAGGCGTCGGCGCGGTGCCGCCCGACCGCGAGCGGCGGCGGGTAACGAGGGGGTCGTCAACTCTGTCTCCTTGGGACTACTCCGGCGCCGGTCGGTCGCGCGGGCGTTCCTGCCACCCGGCCAAGTCCATCGAGCAGTTGCGGGGGTGATCGCACGATAGGCGCCCGGACCCGGCGGTGAACAGCCTCCGGGCGGCCGGAAGCGGAGCCGACCACTGTGGTCCCTTCCCGGCGGGGTTGTGCCCGCCGGGGCGGGTCGATCGGATAGCGTCGTGGCCATGCCCGAGACCGGTTATCCCTGGCCGATCGAGACCACCCGGCTGGACAACGGCCTGCGCGTGGTGGTCAGCGAGGATCGCACCGCCCCCGTTGTCGCGGTCAACCTCTGGTACGACGTCGGCTCACGACACGAGCCGGACGGCCAGACCGGCTTCGCCCACCTGTTCGAACACCTGATGTTCGAGGGTTCGGTCAACGTGGCCAAGACCGAGCACATGCAGTTGGTGCAGGGCTCCGGCGGCTCGCTGAACGCGACCACCAACCCGGACCGGACCAACTACTTCGAGACGCTGCCCTCGGAGCACCTGGAACTCGCGCTCTGGCTGGAGGCGGACCGGATGGGCGGTCTGGTGCCGGCGCTGACCCAGGAGACCCTGGACAACCAGCGCGAGGTGGTGAAGAACGAGCGGCGGCAGCGCTACGAGAACGTCCCGTACGGGGACGCCTGGCTGCGCCTGCTGCCGCTGCTCTATCCGCCCGGCCACCCGTACCACCACGCCACCATCGGCTCGATGGCCGATCTGAACGCCGCCGACCTGGCGACCTTCCAGGCGTTCCACACCACCTACTACGCGCCGAACAACGCGGTGCTGACGGTGGCCGGGGACGCCTCGGCCGCGGAGGTCTTCGCGCTGGCCGAGCGCTACTTCGGCAGGCTGGTGCCGCAGTCGGACATCCCACCGGCCCCGGACGGCCAGGTGGTGCCGACCATCGGAGCCCCGGTCCGGGAGACCGTCACCGCCGACGTGCCCGCGCCGAGGGTCTATCTGGCGCACCGGACCCATCCGTTCGGCGGCCCCGGTTACGACACGGTGACCGTGCTGGCCACGCTGCTCGGCAGCGGCCGGGGCAGCCGGCTCTACCAGCGGCTCGCCGACGGGGCCCGGCTCGCCCAGCCGGACAGTGTGGGCGCGTTCGGCGTCGACCTGGCGTACGCGCCGGCTCCGCTGCTCGTCACCGCCACCGCCCGGGACGGGGTGACCGCCGAGGAGTTGGAGGCGGGGCTCGTCGAGGTGCTCGACGGGCTGGCCGACGGGGTGACCGGGGCCGAACTCGACCGGGCCAAGGCGCTGCTCACCACCGGCTGGTGGCGGCAGCTCGCCAGCGTGGACGGCCGGGCCGACCTGCTCGGCCGGCACGCCACCCAGCTCGGCGACCCGGCCCGGGCGGCCGACCGGCTGCCGGGCTGGCTCTCGGTCACCGCGGAGCAGGTGAGCGGGCTCGCCGCCGAGCTGCTCCGGCCCGAGGACCGGGCGACCCTGACCTACCTGCCGGAGACCCAGGAAGAGGCGTCATGACCGAGCCGGGACCCACCCTGATCACGGAACGGCCGCCGACCGGGGCCGCCCGGCCGTACACCTTTCCCCGAGTGGTCCGCAAGGCGGTGGCCGGTGGCAAGGTCGTCGCCGCCCACCTGCCGGGGCACCACCTCGCCGTCGCGGTGCTGCTGCTCGACGGCGGCGCCGGGCGCGAGCCGCTCGGCCGGGAGGGGCTCTCCGGGGTACTCGCGAAGGCGCTGGAGGAGGGGACCACCCGGCGCGACTCCACGGCGTACGCGCTCGCGCTGGAGGGGCTCGGCACCGAGCTGACCATCAGCACCGACTGGGACGCGTTCCAGGTCAGCGTGCAGGTCCCGGTCGAGCGGCTGCCGGCCGCGGTGGAGCTGCTGGCCGAGGCCGTCCGGACGCCGCGGCTCGACCCGGCGGACATCACCCGGGTACGTGACGACGAGGTCACCGCGCTGCGGATGTACTGGGCGAACCCGGGGCCACGGGCCGACGCCGTGCTCCGCGCCGACCTGTTCGGGGCCGACCAGCGGCCCGGCCGCCCGATGGACGGCGACCCCGACTCGGTGGCCGCGGTCACCGTCGACGACGTCACGTCGTTCCACGCCGCCTGGCTGACCCGGTTCGGCACCCTGCTGGTCGTCGGGGACCTCGACCGGATCGACCTCGACGTGCTCGGCACCACCGCGTTCGCCGGCGCGGACGGTGCGGTGCAACCGGCCGGTCCGCCGCTGGAGGTGCCGGTACGCGACGAGCGGCGGATCATCCTGGTCGACCGGCCCGGCTCGGTCCAGTCCACGCTGCGGCTCGGGCACCCCGCTCCGCACCGGGCACACCCGGACTACGTGCCGATGACGCTGGCCGCCACGGTGCTCGGCGGCGCGTTCACCTCCCGGCTGAACCACCTGATCCGGGAGGTACGCGGTTACACGTACGGGATCCGGTCCGAGTTCGGCCACTCACGGCGGTTCGGGCGGTTCGTGGTCAGCTCCGGGGTGCAGACCGCGGTGACCGCGCCGGCCCTGGTGGACGCGGTGGGCGAGATCACCCGTACCCGGGACGCCGGGGTGACCGAGCCGGAGCTGGCGGTCGCCCGGGCCTGGCGGGCCGGGCAGCTCTCGGTGGAGTTGCAGACCCCCCGGGCCATTGCCAGCGCGCTCGCCACGCTGGTCGTGCACGACCTGCCGGACGACTACCACGCGACGCTGCGCGAGCAGTTGCTGTCGACCGCCGAGCCGGCGGTGTCGGCGGCGGCGGCGACGCACCTGCACCCGCAGGGGCTGACCCTGGTGATCGAGGGCGACACGGCGCTGATCCGGGACGAGCTGGTCGCCAGCGGGCTCGGCGAGGTGGTCGACGCCGCCGACTGACGCCCTGCGTCGGGCCGCCCTGCGTGGGGCGGCTTGGGGCCGGGCCGTCCGGGCCGGGCGGCTCACGTCGCCCGCCGCCGGCAACTCGCCGACGCCCTACCGGCCTGTCCGGCCGCCGTCGGCCGCCCGGATGCTGGGCGGTGCGGTAATCGGCTTGCCAGGCCGCCCGAACGGCTGGGTAGCCTCGCGGTATGAGGATCGGCATTGTGGGGGCCACCGGGCAGGTCGGTGGCGTGATGCGGCGGATACTCGCCGACCGCCAGTTTCCGGTGGACGAGCTGCGGCTGTTCGCCTCGGCCCGGTCGGCGGGGCGCAGCCTGCCCTGGCGGGACGGCGAGGTCACCGTCGAGGACGCCGAGACCGCCGACTACGCGGGGCTGGACATCGCGCTCTTCTCGGCCGGAAAGGGTACGAGCAAGGCGCTCGCCCCCCGGGTCGCCGAGGCTGGCGCGGTGGTGATCGACAACTCGTCGGCCTGGCGGATGGATCCCGAGGTGCCGCTGGTGGTCGCCGAGGTCAACCCGCACGCCGTCGCCGAACGCCCCCGGGGCATCATCGCCAACCCCAACTGCACCACCATGGCGGCGATGCCGGTGCTGCGCCCGCTGCACGCCGAGGCCGGACTGCTCAGCCTGGTGGTGGCGACCTACCAGGCGGTCTCCGGCTCCGGGCTGGCCGGCGTCGCCGAGCTGGACGAGCAGGTCCGCAAGGTCGCCGACGGTGCTGCCGCGCTCGCCTTCGACGGCCGGGCCGTCGAGTTCCCGGCCCCCCGGCAGTACGCCCAGCCGATCGCCTTCAACGTGCTGCCGCTGGCCGGCTCGATCGTCGACGACGGGTCGGCGGAGACCGACGAGGAGCAGAAGCTCCGCAACGAGAGCCGCAAGATCCTGGAAATCCCCGAGCTGAGGGTCTCCGGCACCTGCGTCCGGGTGCCGGTATTCACCGGGCACTCGTTGCAGGTCAACGCCAGGTTCGCCCGGCCGCTGCGCCCAGAGCGGGCCCGCGAGTTGCTGGCCTTGGCGCCCGGGGTGGCGCTGGCGGACGTACCCACCCCGCTGCTGGCGGCCGGGCAGGACCCGACGTACGTCGGCCGGCTCCGGGTCGACGAGACCGTCGAGCACGGGCTGTCGTTCTTCTGCTCCACCGACAACCTGCGCAAGGGTGCGGCGCTGAACGCCGTACAGATCGCCGAACTGGTGGCCGGCGAGTCGCGGTGACATCCGGCTCCGCCGGCTGATCCGGGTCTCCGTCACCGACGACCGGGCCAAGACCGCCAACCTGCGGCGCGATCCCCGGGCGAGCTTCCAGGTCAGCACCCCAGACGGCTGGGCGTACGCGGTCGCCGAGGGCAGCGCCGAGCTGACCCCGGTGGCGGCCGAGCCAACCGACCCGACGGTCGAGGAACTCGTCGACGTCTACCGGGCGGTCCAGGGCGAGCACCCGGACTGGGACGACTACCGCCGGGCGATGGTCGCGGACCGCCGACTGGTGCTGCGGCTCCCGGTCGAGCGAGTGTACGGCGCACCGCCGCGCGGCTAGCCGAGTCTGGCCGGCACCGGCGCCCGGGGGGTCGGCGCCGTCGCCGATCGCACACCGAGGCCCGGGCCCGGCACGTCGGGGGGTGGTTCCGGCGCTGACGCCGAGCGCCAACACCACGATGAACTCCAACGTCTTTCTCGGCGCGGCCCAGCTCGGCCTTCCTGGTGCCGACCACGACGTAGGCGCTCTCCAACACCTTCCCGCCGGAGGACTGCCGGCGGGTGCCGTCGTTCTGGGCCGTCACCGGAGCCGGCCGGCCCTGACCGGCACGGTCTCGGTACCGACAAATCGCCTTTACGCGTTGTCACGGTGATCCGGCGCGCCGGTCGGTGTCGGGGATACCTGCCGGGTCCCCCTCTGCGGTGTTACGTCGAGGTCTGCCCGGGTAGACCGGGTCGGCCGACCTTGAGAGGGGAGCAGGATGACGACCGTCGGAGAGTTCATGACGACCCGCTTGGTGACCATGGACGGCGGCGACACGCTCACCGCTGCCGCCCAGGAGATGCGGGACAGCGCCATCGGCGATGTGATCGTGACCAACGGGGACAACGTGATAGGCATCGTCACAGACCGCGACATCACGGTGCGCGGGGTGGCCGAAGAGTTGAACCCGTCGAGCGCCACGCTGAGCCAGATCCTCACCCAGGACGTGGTGACCGTGACGCAGTACGACGACGCGGTCGCCGCCGCAGACCTGATGCGGACGTACGGCGTACGGCGGTTGCCGGTGGTCGAGGACGGCCGACTGATCGGCTTGGTCTCCCTCGGCGACCTCGCGGTCGAGCGGGAGCCGCAGTCCGTGCTCGCCGACATCAGCGCCGATGAACCGAACAACTGAGACTGGCCCGACGGGCCCGGGCGACAACGGCGTCCCCGGGCTCGTCGGGCCACGCCGCGCCGTCGACCCGTGTCCCGACGTCGTCGGGCCCGGGTGACGGCGCCGGCTCCGGCCGCCGACCGGGCCACCGGAGGACGTCGGACGGGCAGGCGAGGGAGGGCAGGGCGATGGATCCGACCACGGAGTTCTTCGAAGGGCTCAACCACCGGCCCCCGGACCCGCTGCTGGGCAAGATCCGGGGAACGGTCCGCTTCGAACTCGAGTCGGGCGCGGACGTCGACACCTGGCTACTGGTGCTCAGTGCCGGCAGCGTGAGCGCCACCCAGACGGACCGTACGGCGGACTGCACGGTCCGGACCGACCGGGAGTTCTTCAACCGGGTCGCCGCTGGCGAGGCGAACCCGCTCGCGGCGTTGCTGCGTAACCGGGTGACCGTGGAGGGGAAGCTGGCCCTGTACGGCTACCTGAACCACCTCGTGCCCGGGCCGCCGGGCGCGCACGAACCTCAGGAATGGGTACGGCAGCGGGGGCAGCGGCGATGAAACCACTGGTCAGCATCCTCGACGGGAACACCTTCGTGGTCAGCGACAACCGGGGCGACATCGACCCGTCGCCTACCTTCCCCACCGGACTGTTCTCGTTCGACACCCGGTTCCTGTCGAAGTGGGAACTGACCGTTGACGGAAACCGGCTCAACGTGCTCTCCGTCGATGACCTCCAGTACTTCGAGTCGCAGTTCTTCCTGGTCCCGGGCGAGCCGACGCACTACGTGGACGCCAAGCTGTCGATCATCCGGCACCGGACGATCGGCGGCAGCTTCGTCGAGGAGCTGACCGTACTCAACCACCAGGACCAGGCGGTCGAACTGACGGTCCGGATCAACGCGGCGAGCGACTTCGCCGACCTGTTCGAGATCAAGGACGTCAGGGAGAAGGTCGGCGGCACCACCGTGCTGGTGGAGCAGGACCGGCTGCGACTCTGCTACCAGCGGGAGACCTTCAGGCGCGAGGCGGTCATCACCTCGACCGCGCCGGCCGAGTTCGACCACGACGGGCTGACCTTCGTGCTGCGGATCGGGGCGCACCAGCAGTGGCAGACCCGGTTGCGGGTGGAGACCCTGGTGGAGGGGGCGGGCGGCCGGGACATCCGGCTCAGCATCCAGCGGCACCAGAGCCGCTCCCCGCAGGAGCTGCGCCAGGACCTGGGCGCCTGGTTGGACCGGGCGCCGAAGCTCACCAGCGACAGCGAGGCGCTGACCGAGACGTACCGGCGCAGCCTGGTCGACCTGGCCGCGCTGCGGTACACGCCACTGGTCGCCGGACCGCCGTTGCCGGCCGCCGGCCTGCCCTGGTTCATGACCATGTTCGGCCGGGACAGTCTGATCACCTGCCTCCAGTCCCTGCCGTTCACCCCGGAACTCACCGGACCGACGCTGCGCTACCTGGCACTGTCCCAGGGGGTCAGCCTGGACGACTTCCGGGAGCGCGAGCCCGGGAAGATGCTGCACGAGATCCGGTACGGCGAGTCGACGGCGTTCGAGGAGCAGCCGCACTCGCCCTACTACGGCTCGGCCGACTCGACCCCGCTCTTCGTGATCCTGCTCGACGAGTACGAGCGGTGGACCGGGGACACCGAGCTGGTCGAGACGCTGGAGCACGAGGTCCGGGCGGCGCTGAACTGGATCGACCGGTACGGGGACCTGATGGGCAACGGCTACATCTGGTTCGAGCGGCGGAACCTGCGCAACGGGCTGGAGAACCAGTGCTGGAAGGACTCCTGGGACGCCATCTCGTACTCCGACGGGCGGCTGCCGGCCTATCCCCGGGCCACCTGCGAGCTACAGGGCTACGCGTACGACGCCAAGATGCGCGGCGCCCGGCTCGCCCGGCTGGTCTGGCGGGACCCGGTCTACGCCGACCAGTTGGAGCGGGAGGCGGCGGAGCTGAAGCAGCGGTTCAACCGGGACTTCTGGGTTTCCGACGGCGAATACTACGCGTTGGCCCTGGACACCGAGGGCGGCCAGGTGGACGCGCTCTCGTCGAACATGGGGCACCTGCTGTGGAGCGGGATCGTCGACGACGACCGGGCCGGGAAGGTGGCCGAGCACCTGCTCGGCCCCCGGCTCTTCTCCGGCTGGGGGGTGCGGACCCTGGCCGAGGGGGAGGGCCGGTACAACCCGATCGGCTACCACGTCGGCACGGTCTGGCCGTTCGACAACTCGCTGATCGCCTGGGGTCTGCGCCGGTACGGCTTCCGGCACGAGGCGGGCCAGATCGCCGAGGCGATGATCGAGGCGGGGCGGTACTTCGAAGGCCGCCTCCCGGAGGCGTTCGCCGGCTACGACCGGGCGCTGACGAAGTATCCGGTCCAGTACCCGACGGCGTGTAGCCCGCAGGCCTGGTCGACCGGTACCCCGATGCTGCTGATCCGGACCCTGCTGGGCCTGGATCCGCACGGCGAGCACCTGGTCGTCGACCCGGCCCTGCCGGCGGGGATGGGCCGGATGGAACTGCTGGACATCCCGGGCCGATGGGGCCTGATCGACGCTTTCGGCCGGGGCCGGGCGGAGCACAGCCGGACACCACCGAGGCTGATGGAGTGACCGGCATGCCCGCGGCACCCGCGGGTGCCGGACGAGTCCGGGAGGGAGGCGTCATCCGATGGCGGATCCGACCGCCGAGTTCTTCAGCCGGATCGAGGAGCGCGGGCCGGACCTGCTGCCGGCCAAGGCCAGGGGAACGCTCCGGTTCGACCTCGACCGGGACGGCCAGGTCGGTCACTGGTTCGTCGCGATCAACCGGGGCAACGTGCTGGTGTCGCACGAGGAGCGGGAGGCGGACTGTGTGGTCGCCACCGAGAAGGAGTTGTTCGACAAGCTCGCCACCGGTGAGGTGCAGGTGCTCGCCGCGTACAACCGGAACGACCTGACCGTGCGGGGTAACCTGCCGCTGCTGCTGGTCTTCCGCCGCGCCTTTCCCTCGCCGCCGGGCACCCGGGACCCCCGGGAGCGGATCCGGGAGCGGTTCGCCGGTCGCGGCGGCGCCAGCCACCGGGAGCGCCGACCGTGAAGGACCTGGTCAGCATCCTGGACGGCAACACGTTCATGCTCAGCGACTCCCGGGGCGACGTCGACTCGTCTCCGGAGGTACCGTCCGGGCTCTTCGCCTGGGACACCCGGTTCCTCTCCAAGTGGGTGCTCACCATCGACGGCGAGCGGCTGCACGAACTCTCCATCGACGACCTCCAGTACTTCGAGTGCCGGTTCTTCCTGGTGCCCGGCGAGCCGACCCACTACGTGGACGCGAAGACCTCGGTGATCCGGCAGCGGTCGCTCGGCGGGGTGTTCGAGGAACAGTTGACGGTGCTCAACCACCGGGACGAGTCGGTGGTGCTGACGCTGCGCATGGAGATCGACTCAGACTTCGCGGACGTCTTCGACGCCCGGGAGGCCCGGCCCCTGCTGGGGCGGACGGCGAAGTTCGTCGAGCAGGGCCGGCTGCGGCTGCACCACCAGCGGGACCGGCACATCGCCGAGACGATCGTCACCAGCAGCGAGCCGGCCGAGATCGACGCCGAGGGTCTGACCTTCCGGATCGAACTCGACGCGCACGGGCAGTGGTCCACGACCATCCGGGCGATCGGCACCATCCAGGGCGCGGGCGGCCGGGACGTCCGGGAGAACCTGCGCGGTTACCAGGAGGTGCGGCCGGAGAAGCGGCGCGAGCTGCGGGAGTGGCTGGACCGGGCGCCGAAGCTCACCTGCGACTCCGAGACGCTGGAGGACGCGTACCAGCGGAGCCTGATCGACCTCGCCGCGTTGCAGTACGTCGGGCTGGCCAGCCCGATGAAGCTGATGGCGACCGGGCTGCCCTGGTACATGACGGTGTTCGGCCGGCACAGCCTGGTCACCGGCTTCCAGACGCTGCCGTTCATGCCGCAGATCGCCCGCAGCGCGCTGTGGACGCTCGCCCTGCTCCAGGGCGGTCGGGTGGACGACTTCCGGGACGAGGAGCCGGGCAAGATCATGCACGAGATCCGGTACGGCGAGCCGGGCGGCTTCGAGGACACCCCGTACACCACCTACTACGGCTCGGCGGACTGTACGCCGCTGTTCGTGGTCCTGCTCGACGAGTACGAGCGGTGGACCGGGGACGCCGACACGGTGCGGCTGCTGGAGTACGAGGCCAGGTCGGCGCTGGCCTGGATCGACACCTACGGCAACCTGATGGACGACGGCTACGTCTGGTACGAGCGCCGCAGCCCCGGCGGACTGGAGAACCAGGGCTGGAAGGACTCCCGGGGCGCCATCATGTACGCCGACGGCCGGCTGCCCGGCAGCCCCCGGGCGACCTGTGAACTACAGGGCTACGCGTACGACGCCAAGGTCCGGGGCGCCCGGCTGGCCCGTACCTTCTGGAACGACCCGGCGTACGCGGACCGGCTGGAGCGGGAGGCGGCCGACCTGCGCAGCCGGTTCAACCGGGACTTCTGGGTCGCCGACCGGGGCTACTACGCGCTCGCGCTCGACGCCGAGGGCGGCCAGGTCGACGCCCTCGCCTCGAACATGGGTCACCTGCTCTGGAGCGGCATCGTGGACGACTCCCGGGCCGAGCAGGTGGCCGGGCAACTGCTCAGCCGGCCGCTCTTCTCCGGGTGGGGTATCCGGACACTCGCCTACGACCAGGCCGGCTACAACCCGGTCGGCTACCACACCGGCGCGGTCTGGCCGTCGGACAACTCGCTGATCGCGCTGGGGCTGCGCCGGTACGGTTTCGCCGACCAGGCGGCCCGGCTGGCGGTGACGATGGTCGAGGCGTCCCGGTATTTCGGCGGCCGGATGCCGGAGGCGTTCGCCGGTTACGACCGCCGGCTCACCAGGTATCCGGTGCAGTACCCCCGGGCGTGCAGCCCGCACAGCTCGTCGGCGGGCACGATACTGGTGCTGCTGCGTACCCTGCTCGGCCTGCGGCCGCACCACGACCACCTGACGATCGACCCGGCGATCCCGGAGCGGCTCGGCCGGATCGAGCTGATCGGCATTCCGGGACGGTGGGGCCGGACCGACGCGTTCGGCCGGGGCCGGGTGCGGTTGGAACCCGAGTGACCGGCCAGGGTGGACGGTGGCGCGACCGGCGGAATGGAAATGCGGGTGGTGGAAGGCGATCCGCCGTGATAGCGATATGCGATGGCGGATCCTGACATGGTGGAGGGGGCCGCGCTGGCCCGGGTGTTGCGCCAGGCCGGCGGCGCCGAAATCCTGAACACCCTGGGCGTACGGCTGTCCGGCTCGGATCTGGTCACCCTGCTGCTGGCCGCGTTCCGGACCCGGGCGGGCTTCCTGACCCCGGCCGACGTACTCCGCCGCTACACCGAGGACCGCTTCGTCGCACCGGCGCAGGCCGGGTTCCGCCGGCTGCGCCGGGCCGAGGACCTGCTGCTCTCCGCCGTCCCGGGCCGGTACGAACTGCTCACCCTCGCCCCGGTCGCACCGCTGGGTACCCATTCCGTGGTCGCCGGGGTGAACCAGAACAACGTGCTCGCCACGGTCCGGGGCAGTGAGGTGGCGGCCGACCCCACCAACGGGCTGGCGCTGGAGGCGGCCGTCCGGCGCCGGGAACTGCTCGCCCGGGACGGCCGGTCGGCCCCGCCGGTGCGGCTGGCGACCCTGCAACGGGTGATCCGGGCCCAGCGTTTCGCCGGGGCCGGCCGGTTCGCCCACTTCAGCCTCCTCGCCCTGGTCACCGCCGGTCGGGACACCGGCAGCCTGGCGTTCGAGCGGCGTAGCTGCGGTGAGCAGTTGCGGATCCTCTGCGCGGCGCTGGAGGCGGCCGGGGTGGAGACGATCGAGATCGCCCTCACCGTGCTCGATCCGGCGGCGGCGCCGATCGCGGAGGCGGCCCGGGCCGCCCTGGCCGACCACCCGAAGATCCTGGTACGCGACGACCCGGACCGCTCCGGCGGCCGGCGCTACTACAGCGGATGGTGCTTCAAGATCGGAGCGGTGCTCGACGGTGAGCGGATCGAGCTCGGCGACGGCGGTTTCGTCGACTGGACCCGCCGGTTGCTCGGCAACCACAAGGAGCGGCTGCTGATCAGCGCGATCAGCGTCGACCGGTTGGCCCTGTTCCTCGACCCGCCCGCCCCGGGCCCCGAGCACTGAGCGGGCCACACCGGGCGGTGCCGCGCCGGACGAGTCTGGGCCGGCAGCCGGGCCGCGTTCCTGCGTTGGGCGGCCCGGCTCACGTTCCTGCGTTGGGCGGCCCGGCTCACGTTCCTGCGTTGGGCGGCCCGGCTCAGGTCCCGGCCGGGGTGACCGCCGGTCGTCGGGCGGCCAGGGCGAGGACCAGCCAGGCGAGTCCGATCGTCAGCGGGGCGATGGCGAATCCGGCGGTGGCACTGCCGGTGCCGTCCAGCAGCGGACCGGTCGCCGCCGCGCCGAACGCGCTGCCCACCGAGAAGGCGGTGGCGGCCCAGGCGAACGCCTCGGCGGCGGTACCGGCCGGCGCGATCCCGTCGATCCCGACGAAGGTGATGGTGAGCAGCGGCGGCAGCGCCAGCCCGCTGACCGCCATCAGCGCCAGCATGGCCGGCGGGTCGGGGGTGAACAGCAGCGGCAGGTAGCCGAGCGCCAGCGCCGCCGCCGCGCGGGGCAGCGTGCCGTACCGGCGGGCGGTGCCGGACCGGACGTAGAGCAGACCGCCGGTCAGCGCCCCGAGCGCCTGGGCGGCGAGCAGCCAGCCGGCCCAGGACCGTCCCCCGGACGCTTCGGCGTAACCGGTCGCCGCCACCGCCACACTGCCGACGCCGGCACCGATCAGCACCAGCGCGCCGAGGACCACCCGCAGCGGGCCGGAGCGGAGCGGGCCGGCCCAGTGCCGTACCGCCGGCACCCCCCGCCAGCGACGGACCGCCGGGGCGGTGCCGAACCAGACGGTGCCGGCGGCCTGGCAGAGCGCGGCGGTGGCCAACCCGCCGGCCGGGCCGAACCCGGCGACCGCGCCGAGGGTGAGCACCGGCCCGACCACGAAGATCAGCTCCTGGGTCGCGGTGTCCAGGGTGTACGCCGTGTGGATCCGCTCCTCCGGCAGCAGGTCCCGCCACAGCACCCGCAGGCACGCCTCGAACGGCGGCGCACCGAGCCCGGCCAGCGCGGCGGCGCCGACCGTCAGCGGCCTGGCCAGCGGCGCCGCGACCAGCGTGAAGCCCGCGGTGGAGACGGCGACCGCCAGCCACAGCACCGGCGGCTGCCGCCAGCGGTCGGCGAGCCGGGCCAGCATCGGCTGACCGAACGCCATCCCGGCGGTGTACGCCCCGACCAGCAGCCCGGCCAGGGTCAGCGTCATCGTCTCCCGGGCGAAGACCAGCAGGGCCAGCGGTGCCGCGCCGAGCGGGATCCGGCCGAGCAGGCTGGCCGCGAGTACCCGGGCGGTCTGCGGGGTTCTCAGGACGGTGAGTGCGGAGGTGTCGACGGTCGAGGACACGATGGATCGCTCCCGGAGGGGGTGGAGGTGACGGGCCGGTGGACGGGGCGGAACCGGCCGGTCAGGGAGCGAAGTCGGCGCGCTCGTGGTCGTTGCCGTAGAGCGGCAGGTCAGGAGTGATCCAGGTCGCGTACGCGGCGGCGGCCGCCTCCAGCGGGATCACCCGGACAACTCTACGGCGCCAGCGGGCTCATTCGAACCTCAGGTGCCGGCGCTTTCGCAGCCGGATTCCGGAGGCGGTCGCCACCACGGCGGTGAGCGCCAGGGTCAGGACCACACCGTGCACCAGGCCGCGGGCCAGGTAGCCGCTGTCGGTGTGGTCGATGGCGTACGTGCCGATCTCGCGGCTGAACCAGAACGGCAGCGCCCGGGCGGCGGTGTCGGCCGGATCCATCACCATCTGGAGCCCGACCACGATCAGCAGCACCAGGGTGCCCTCCAGCTCCCGGGGAAGGATCGCGCTCAGCGCCAGCCCGAAGGGGACGGCGGTGGCCACCGTCAACGCCATGATCAGTGCGATGGCGCCGTACCGGACGTCGTCCTGATCGAAGCGGACCAGCAGGAAGTAGGGCACCGACAGCACCGCGCCGACCGTCCAGAGTGCCAGCAGCCGGCCCAGATGCAGGTGGTGCGCCCGATAGCCGGAGAGCCGCAGCCGGGGCTCGATGCCCCGGGCCGCGCTGCCGGCGAAGAGTGCGGCGGTGCTCAGCGCCCAGCTCAGTCCCAGGCAGACGAACCGGATCGACTGGCCGGCATGGTCGTCCCGGCGGCTGGCGTAGAAGGCCAGTGGAAACACCAGCAGGATCAGCAGTACGCCCCGGCGGCGGACCACCTCGCGCAGGGCCAGCTCCGCCACCGTCCAGATCTTGGTCATGCCTAAATCTCCCGGGCCGGGGTCAGGTCGAGTACGGTGTCGACCCGGTCGAGTTGGTTGAGCAGGTGGGTCACCACGACGATGGCCCGGCCGTCCGCGCGCCAGCGCCAGAGCTGCTGCCAGAAGTCCAGATAGGTGCCCCGGTCGAAGCCCTGGTAGGGCTCGTCGAGCAGCAGCACGTCCGGTTCGCCGAGCGCGGCCATCACCAGGTTGAGCTTCTGCCGGGTGCCGCCGGAGAGGTGCCGGGCCTGGGTCCGGCCCGCCGGCTCCCAGTCCAGCGCGGCGGCGTGCGCCCGACCGGCCGCCCGGGCCTGCGCCCGGCGCAGCCCGCGCCCGGCCCCGACCAGCACGAAGTGCTCTTCCGGATAGAGGAAGTCGGCGGTGCCGCCGGACTGCGGGCAGAAGCCGAGGGTGCCGTGCACCCGGACCTGGCCGGTGTCGGGGCTGAGCAGGCCGGCGCAGATCCGCAGGAAGGTGCTCTTGCCGGCGCCGTTCGCCCCCACCACGGCGGCGATCTCGCCGGCCCGCACGGTCAGGTCCACGCCGGTCAGCACCGGGCGCCGGCGGTAGCGCTTGGTGATGCCGCGCACCTCCAACCGGACCGGTCCGGGAGGCTGCGGCGACCGGCCCGACGTGCCCACCCGGGCCACCCCGACGCCACCGTTGGCCCGCGGTGCGCCGACGCTCTCCGCGACGGCCGTCGCGTACGTCGCGGGCGGTCCGAAGACCTGCAACGGCGGCTCGCCGCTGTCCCGCAGGTGCGTGGCGGCTTCGGCGACGACGTGCCGGGCGAGGTCCGGATCGAGGCCGTGGCGGTGCAGCTCACCGGCGAGCGCCTGAAGCCATCCGTCGGAGTTCACCGTGTCTGCACCTCCCGCAGGACCGTCCCCACCCCACGGGCGAAGGCGTCCCAGTCGACGGCGGTCCGGCGTAACGTCTCGGCGCCGGCCGGGGTGATCCGGTAGTACTTGCGGGCCGGGCCGGCGGCGCCCTCCCGCCACTGCGCGCTCACCAGGCCGGTCCGTTGCAGCCGGAGCAGCACCGGATAGAGGGTGCCGCCCTGGATCGGGCCAATGCCGCTCGCGTCCAGCGACTGGGCCAACTCGTATCCGTAGGACTCCCGACGGTGCAGCAGGGCGAGAACGCACAGGTCGAGCACCCCGCGTAACCACTGGCCACGGCGCTCCTGATCCACGGCGAAGAAAGTAGCACAGTCAGCTAGCTGGCACAGCAACCTAGTGGCCGACGGTACGCTGCCCGAGGTTCACGGGTGCGGGAAACGGGGGGAACGATGATCCTGCGGACCGAGGAACTGGACGTCGGCTACCGCGACCGGGTGCTGCTCCGGGGAGTGCGGCTCGCCGTCGACGCCGGAGACGTGCTCGCGGTCACCGGACCGAACGGTGCCGGCAAGTCCACCCTGCTGCGCTGCCTTGCCGGCCTGCTCCGCCCGCTCGCCGGTCGGGTACTCGTCGAGGGCACACCGGCCGACGAACGCTCTCCGGCGTTCCGGCGTACCGTGGCGAGCCTGCTGGAGAACGCCGCCTGGTATCCGAACCTGACCGCCGGCGAGCACCTCGAACTGGTCCGGCTCGCCAACCGGCCCGTACCGCCCGGCTGGTTTCCCGCCGACGAACTCGCCACCCGGCTCGGCGTCACCCGCTTCGCGTCGGTGCTGCCCGGACGGCTCTCCACCGGCCAGCGCCAACGGCTGGCCCTCGCCCTGGTGCTGGCCCGACCCAGCCGACTGCTCCTGCTCGACGAGCCCGAACGGCACCTCGACGAGGCGGGCCGGACGGCCCTCGGTGGCCTGCTGCGGGAGTACGCCCGCCGGGCCGGAGCCGTCGTGCTGGCCAGCCACGACCCGGTGCTGATCGCGGCGGCCGGGGCCGAGCCGCTGACCGTACCGGCCCGGCATGCCTGACCCGGTGACCGCGCTCCCGGCCGCCGGGACCGGGACCTGCCCGCCCTGGGCCGGCTGCTCGGCCTCTCCGGCCGGGCGCTGCTGACCGGCCGGCTGGTGCTGCCGGTCGCCGTCGGCGCGGGCTGGGCCGCCGGGTCGCTGGCACCGGTCGCCGGGACCTGTCCGGTGCCGGTCCCGGCCTGGCCGCTGCTCGGCGTCGCCGGCTTCGTCACCCTGACCGGTGCGGAGCGGCGGCGCGACGCTCACTGAGGATTGCCACCCGGGACGGGATGGCGCCGACGTCTCGGTCCATCCGAATCACGGCGGACCGCGTCGGGGAGGCTGGGAAGGGCTCTCTAGGCTGACCGCATGCGGGTGCTCTTCGCGTCGGCGCCGTTGCTCGGACACGTGTTCCCGATGGTGCCGCTCGCCGAGGCGTTCCGGGACGCCGGTCACGAGGTGCTGCTCGCCACCGGCGGTGACGGACTCGCCGTACGCCGGACCGGGCTGCCGGTCGAGGACATCGCCCCCGGGTTCCGGTTCGACCGGATCGCCCGGCGCACCATGCTGCGCCACCCGTTGGTCGCCCGGGCGGAACTGGCCGGCCGGGCCGGCACCCGGGGCGTGGGGCTGCTCTTCGGCGCGGCCAACGAGCAGATGATCGACGGACTGGTCACCCTGGCCGACCGCTGGCAGCCGGACCTTGTCGTGCACGAACCGCTGGCCGTGGCCGGGGCGCTCGCCGCCGCCCGCCGGGCGGTGCCGGCGGTACTGCACGAGAACTCGCTCTTCGACGGCGCCGAGCTGGTCCGGGTGACCGCGGCCCGGCTGGTCCGGGCACAGCAGCGCAGCGGCATCGGCAGCCTGCGTCCGAGCGCCGCCACCCTGACCATCGCCCCGCCCAGCGTGGTCGGCGAGCGGGCCGGCTGGGCGCTGCGCGGCATACCCGCCACCGGGGTCGGCGAGCTGCCGGAGTGGCTCCGGGAGCCGGGCGGGCGGCCGAGGATCCTGGTCAGCCGCAGCACGGTGGCCGGCCCGGGTGGGGGAGCGCTGATGACCGCCGTGGTCCGGGCCGCTGCCGGGGTGGACGCGGAGTTCGTGCTGGTCCGCCCGGACCGGCGGGTGCTGCGGCACGGGCCGCCGCCGGAGAACGTCCGTACCGTCGAGTGGATCCCGATCAACGCGGCGCTGCCGCACTGTGCCGGAGTGGTGCACCATGGAGGGGCGGGTTCGGTGCTCGGCGCGTTCGCCGCGGGCGTACCGCAGCTCGTGGTGCCCGGCCCGGGCGACCGCCGGCACAACGCCGAGCTGGTGGCGGCCCGGGGTGCCGGACTGGCCGTACCCGAACGGGCGATCACCGGAGCCGAGCTGGCCCGACTGGTCGGCGACCCGCGTCTCGGCTCGGCCGCCGACGAGGTACGCCGGGAGATGGCCGCGATGCCGGCACCGGCGGAACTGGTACCCCGGCTCGAAGCCCTGCTCGGCTGAGCGCCGGCCCGGCGCACGCTCGCCGGGGCGTCCCTGCCCAACCAGGCCGAACTACGCCCGGCCCGGCGGCCCCGCTCCCGTTGCCCGGTCGGACGGTCAGCCGGGCAGGTTGGCGTCGAGGAAGGCCGCGATCACGGCGCGGATGTCGGGCCGGTCGAGCGGCAGGGCGTGTCCGCCGTGCGTGACCAGCGAGTGCACCGGGTGGCCGGCCCGGAGCAGCGCCGAGGTCAGCGCGACCGCCTGGCCGACCGGTACGGAGGCGTCCGTGACACCGTGCGCCAGCAGCACCGGTACCCGGTTGCCGACGTGGCTGTGCGGGATCGCGTCCACGGTCGCCGGGTCGCCGGCCGTGGGCCGGTGTCCCAGCAGCGCCTCCCACGGGTTGTCCCCGCGACGTGCCTGGAGGAACTCCTCGTCCAGCGGATCGATCGGCGCCCAGAAGACGAGTACGCCGTCGACGTCGTCCGGCTCGGCCACACCGCGCAACCCGAGGTGCAGTGCGAGGTGGCCACCGGCCGAGTCGCCGGCCACCAGGAACGGCAGCCCGGCAGCCCGGGCCCGGGCCAGCGGCTCCCGCGCCGCCGCCCGGATGTCGGCTAGCTGGGCCGGCCAGGTGGCCTCGGAACTCAACCGGTAGCGGCCCTGCACCACCGTCAGCCCGTGCCCGGCAAGCGCCGCGCCGTCCTCGTCCGACCAGCCGCGCCAGCCGCCGCCCGGCAGCCACAACACGACGCCCCGCTCTGTCATCGGCCAAGCATGGCCGCCGGACCCCCGGTCGGGCCAGCCGGAGATGCCGACTCCGCTGACGGCGTAACGCCGTCGGCTCCAGTCGTCGGCCGCTACGGGCCTGGACAACGGGAAGCCGGCGTGACCAGGGCCGCTCCGGCTCGACGAGCGGTTCCGGCCGACCCGAGGTAGCTTGGGGTTCGTGCTATCCGTCGCGCTGGTCCGCCCCGTGTGGTGGATTGCGTGCCGGTCGGTGCGGTTCGTGACCGCCCTGGTGTTGATGGGCCTGCTGCTGGGTGCCGGTGGCGCCCGGACCGGGCTTTCCGACCCCGCCCTCGCGGCGGGCGGGGCACGACCCGCCGCAGAGTCGACTGTGGAGGCTGTCCGGGCCGCCGGGGCCGAGGCGCCGGCAACCGCCCCGGCCGTGTGGATCGGGCAACGTCCCGAGGCCGACGGCGGGCAACGTGCCGAGGCCGACGGGGCGTCCGGTGCCGCCGACGGGCCGCCCGTCGCGCTGGCCGAGCAGCCCTCGGAGACGCTCAAGGGTGCCGTGGCGACCGACGAGCGGTCCGTCGCGACCGGCTCGGTGGTGCCGACGGTACTGGTCCGGGCCGACGTGCTCGGTGGGCAGCCCGACCGGCCGGTGGTCGGTCCGGCGGCCGGGGTGTGGCCGGCCGGCAACGCGTACGCCCGGGTGGTCGGGCCGCGCGCACCGCCGCGCGACTGAGGACCGGTCGCGCTCGACCGCTTCCGGTCCGGTCCCGTCGACTCCTCGTCCGCATCGTCCACCCGTGAGGTGCCGTAATGGAAAATTTGCTGTTCGACTTCCTGATCGAGCTGACCCGGTCCACCACCCTCTGGCTCGTACTGCTCGGACTCGCGCTGGCCGCCGGCATCTGGCTCGTCGTGCGTCCGCAGGCGGCCACGACCGACCGTCGGGACGAATCCGGTTACGACGTGGCGGTCCGGGATGCCGAGGGACGCCGGCAACGGCTGGTGGCCCGGGCGACGGAGCTGCACCGGTACGCCGAGGAGGTGGCGGTCGCCGCCGAGCGGTCTGCCGTGACCGCCCAGCGGCGCCGGGACGAGTGGCTGGTGGCGCAGGAGGCGGTCGAGGCGGCCTGGCAGGCGTACGAGGCGGCGGACGCCGCAGCCCGCCGGGTCGCCGCCGCCGCCGTACTGCCCGAGCCGCGCACCCCGCGCACCCCGGCCGAGTACGCCGACCGGGAGCGCTTCCTGCACCGTGCCGCGATGGTGGCCTGCACCCGGCAGGAGCTGACGGTACTGCAACTGAGCGACGCGCTGGCCAACCGGAACGGCTGGGACCCGCGCCGGCACCCGGCCGAACAGGAGATCGTGCTCCGGCGGGCGGCCCGGGACAGTCTGCTCGCCGCGCACCGGGCGGCGGAGGAGCGGGAACGGGCCGCCTGGCGGGACGCCGAGGTGGCCGCTGCGGCGGCTCGCAGCCTGCGGGAGGAGGCGTTCGCCGCCGCCAGCCGTGCGGCTCAGCTCCGGCGCTGGCTGCCGTCGCCGGCCGGGAAGGCTCGCGGGTCGGCGAGCCAGGAGGCCCGGCAGCGGGGTACGGCCCGGCGGTGGCGCGCGGCCCGGGCGAGCTGACCTCCGGCGGCCGCCGGAGGGTCGGCCCGGGATCAGGCCCGGCCCGACGTCGAAGGAGCCCTTGGGTGACCACATAGGAGCGCCGTCGTCGGGATCGGACGGTCGCCCGCCGTTCTTCGGGGCGGTCGGGTACGGCGTCGTCCCACCGCACCGGCCGCCGCACTCGCCGGGTGCAGGGTTGCCCGTAGAAACCACCGGCTGTCGTCATGGCCGGGCTCTGATCACCCCGGTTAGGGTGACGGTATGCCGTTGGTGCCGCGGGGATCTGTGCCGGCCGGAGCGCGCTCATCTGGTCAGGCACCGATCACGGGTGGCGCCCGGCGAACCTCTCCGCCAACAGATTCGGGCGGCTGGTACCGCGGGTTCTGGCGGCGCCGCTACTGCTGATCGGCCCGTTCCTGGTGTACGCCGCCGCGTTCCTTGCCGCTGGGGAGCCCACCGGCAACCGGTGGATCATGGCCGTCGCCGGGGTCGCGGTCACCGTGTCGTGTGTCAGGCTGGTCCTGCATGAGGCGCGGCTGGATGACCGGGCCCGCCGGGATCAGCGCCGGCTGGAGGCGATCGGCGTCCCCGCGACCGCCGAGATCACAGCGGTGCGGCCCACCTCGCCGGGCGAGGAGAGCGGAATCGAGCTGCGCCTGCTGATCAGTGCTTCGGGTCCGAACCGTTCGAATCCGTCTCGTCGTGCAGGGACCACCCGGACCTGACGGTCGGGGCGCGACTCAACGCCGTGGTCGACCCGACCGACGGGCTGTACGCGATCGTGCCCTGAACCCCCGGAGCGCCGGGTGTCTTCAGCTCGCCGGGACAATCGAGAACTGATCTCTGGTCACTGTCGGACCTGACACCGATCCGACGTCGGACCTGAGACTCCGTCACGGGCTACGAGACCCCCACAGGTGGCCACGGGGGAGTCGGCCGTCAGGCGGACGGCCTGGTCGGCGCGACGTTGCGGAACCGCTCGTGCGCCGACTGCCGGCTGATGCCGAGCGCGTTGCCGATCTCGGCCCAGGAGAGCCCGGCCTCCCGGGCCGCCGCCACGGCCCGCTCGATCAGCGGCCGTTGCCAGCGCTCCACCTCGGCGAGGATGCCCAGCGCCTGCAACGGCCAGGTCGTGGCGAGCTCGGCGACGTTGTCCCGGAGGGTGTCGGAGCCGTTCAGCAGCCAGTCGGGCGGGGTGGCGGCCAGGATCGGCCGGATGTGTCCGCTCCACTCGGAGGTCGCCATCCAGCGTCCCTCGTCGGCGGCCGGATAGTCGCCGGTGCCGACCCAGCCGCACGAGCACCGGGCCCGGTAACCGACCGTGCCGGCGGGCTCGGCGGCGGCGGTGCTCACCGTGCCGTCCGGCAACCGGAACCCGATCAGGTTCGCGTGCCCCGGGACAACTTCCTCGGCCATTCCGTAAGCATATTGCTGTCAGGGTTCCCTGACTGCATATGTCAGGATACCCTGACAGGATCGCCCGGGCGGGCTCGCCGTCCGGGTTCGACCACTGGAAGGGAAGAGTGCGATGTCCGTGGTCAGCGGCACCGTGGCAGCGGGTTACGAGCCGGTCCGGGAGGCTTTCCTGGCGAACTTCGAGACCCGGTCGGAGATCGGTGCGGCCGTCAGCGTCTACCGGCACGGCCGGGAAGTGGTCCGGCTCTGGGGCGGGACCGCCGATCCGACCACCGGCCGACCCTGGCGGGCGGAGACCCTCCAGGTGGTCTACTCCACCACCAAGAGCGTGCCGGCGGCCTGCGCGCACCTGCTGGTCCAACGGGGACAGCTCGACCTCGATGCCCCGGTCGCCGAATACTGGCCGGAGTTCGCGGCGGCCGGCAAGGCCGGCATCCCGGTCCGCTGGCTGCTCGCCCATCAGGCGGGGCTGCCCGTGCTCGACCGTCCGGTCTCCCTGGCGGAGGCGCTGGCCTGGCAACCGGTCGTGGAGGCGCTGGCCGCCCAGGCGCCGGTCTGGGAGCCGGGCACGGCGCACGGCTACCACTCGCTGACCTACGGCTGGCTGGTCGGTGAGGTGGTGCGCCGGGTCTCCGGCCGCAGCCTGGGCACGTACTTCGCCGACGAGATCGGCAAGCCGCTCGGCCTGGACTTCTGGATCGGTCTGCCCGCCGGCGAGGCACACCGGGTCAGCCGGCTGGTCGAGCAGCCGGCCACCGGCGCGGCCCCCGAGGCGGTGCCCGAGCAGTTGCGCGAGGTCCTCGCCACGTACACCGATCCGGCCTCGCTGCTGGTCCGGTCGGTGTCGGTGACCGACCCGCCGCTCGACCTCGCCGACCCGGCGACCTGGGCGGCCGAGATACCGGCCGTCAACGGCATCTGCACCGCGTCGTCACTGGCCCGGTTCTACGCCGGCCTGATCGGCGAGGTCGACGGGATCCGGATCCTCGACGCGGCCACTCTGGCCGCCGCCACCGCCGAGCAGGCCAGCGGCGTCGACCGGGTGCTGATGGTGCCGACCCGACCCGCGCTCGGCTTCGGCCTGCCCCTGCCGGACCAGTCCTGGTGGTCGCCCACCGCCTTCGGCTTTCCCGGTCACGGTGGCTCGCTCGGCTACGCCGACCCGGCCAGTGGCATCGCCTTCGGGTACGTGATGAACGGCCTGCGCGTCACGATGACCCCGGACCCCCGGACGGCCAGCCTGGTCGAGGCGGTCCGGGCAGTGGCGTCCCGCCAACCGGACTGAGCACGACCGGCGGCCCGGGCACGGCCGGCGGTATCCGATCCGGCCCCGGCGCGGCGCGGCCCCGGCGGCTCAGTCCCGGGTCCGCCGCCGCCAGCCGGTGCCGGGGTGCCACGACTCGATCACGAGATGGTCGGCCGGCGTGCCGACGTACGTCAGCACCAGTTCGGTGATGTCGATCCGGAAGAACCCGGCGCCGGAGTGCGGGGTGTCGGCCGGTGGCGGGATCGCGACGACCCGGCCGGCCAGCTTGGCGTCACCGGGCCAGCTCTCCGGCGCGTCCGCGGGCGGCTCGATGGTCGGGCTGTGTACGGCGATCCGCGGATCCCGCCGCACGTCGAGCAGCTTCATCGAGCCGCCCATCATGCCGAGCGTGACCTCGCCGTCGCCGAACTCGAGTTCCGAGGCGCTGATCCGGGGCGAGCCGTCCCGGCGAAGCGTGGCAATGGTCTTGTTGGTGCCGGCCGAAAAGCGTTCCCGGACCCGCGCCGCGAAGTCCGGTGCGTCCTGTTCGATCTCCCGCCAGCTCGCCACATGATCCTCCGGGGTCCGGACCGGCCCGTTCTCCGTGCGGGCCGGAGGTCCGACCGAGGCGCGGCTCGGCCACGGCCTCCAACCTACCGCCGACCGGCCGATCCGTCGCCGACCGTTTCGCGGCCGATCTGCCGCCGACCGTTTCGCGGACCGGTCGTGCCGATCACGGCGGGGGCCCTGGGGATGATCACCCGGATCGGCGTGGCGGATAATCGGAACCCCCGGAAGATCATCGAAGGCAGATCATGACCACCGAGAACGACTGGCTGACCCGGCGGACCGGTGTGCTGCCGACCGCCCCGCCGACCGAGCGGCGCAGCCCGAAGAGCGTGCTGGACGAGGCGACCCGGCCGACCGCACCCGAGCCGCCGCCCGAGGTCACCTTCACCCATCAGGGCCGGTACGCCGGCCGGCACCTGGTCGACGTGCACGACCACTACCGGGCGGAACTGCGCCAGGTACGCGACATCCTCCGGCAGGTCAAGGAGGGCACCTCCCAGATCGGCGACGCCCGCGACCAGCTCAACGTGATGACGATCCGGGCCAACGACTGGACCCTGGGTGGGGTCTGCCAGGCGCAGTGCCGCGCGGTGGCGACCCACCACACCATGGAGAGCCAGGGCATCTTCCCGCACCTGCGCCGCAGCCAGCCGGATCTGGCGGCCGTACTCGACCGGTTGCACGAGGAGCACCTGGCGATCCACGAGGTGCTGGAGGGGGTCGACGCGGCGCTGGTGCACCTGGCCCGCAACCCCACCGACTACGGCCCGATCACCGAGGCGATCGACCTGCTCACCGACACCCTGCTGTCGCACTTCGCGTACGAGGAGTCGCAGTTGATCGGCCCGCTCGCCCGGCACGGCTTCTATCCGGGCCAGGTGTGAGCCGTCCGGCAAAGGCTGACCAGGCGTCCGGCGGTCAGCTCCGGCCGGTGCGGTAGGCCAGCACCGCGAGCACCCGGCGGTTGGTGTCCTCGGTCGGCGGCAGGTCGAGCGTGGCCAGGATGGTGCCGACGTGCTTGTCCAGGCCGGCTACCTCACTCTGGTACTCGCGCTGAACGGTCTCGCCGCGCTCGACTTCAGGGGCGCGGCACGGGTCGACGGCCGTCCGACCGGCCCGGGCCGGCTGCTGGTGGGCGGCTGCGCGCTCGCGCTGCTCGGCCTCGCCTTCCTGGTCGCCGCCCTCCGACAGGCCCGCCGGTAGCACGGGCACGCTCCGACGGATCCGTTCCTGTCAAGGCTGGCTTGACGAAGCGATTCTGTCAAGGATAGCTTGACGGCATGGACAGTTTCGTGGAGACCGCGCTCGCCGTCGATGTCGCCCCCGCCGCCGTCGCGGCCGCCAACGCCGCCGTCAACGAGGCGAGCCGGCAGGCCGACCTGTTGATCGGTGGCCGTCCGGCGCCCGGCAGTCCGGAGTGGGCGGCGGAGCAGGAGGGAGCGGTCGGGCGGCAGCGCGAGGTCGCGTCCCAACTGCTGCATTTCCGGATCGTCCTGGCCTCCGGTGTCGACCCGTTCGCCAGCGTCGTCGGCCTGCGTCGGTGGGGAGTGACCTGGGAGTTGATCGCGCGGGCGGCGGGGGTCACCCGGCAGGCGGCACACGAGCGCTGGGGTCGGCGGGTGCTGGAGGTCCTGGATCCGTACGGGGCCGGCGAGCTCGGCGGGCCGGTCGCCGACGACGAGGCGGATCTCCGGGGTATCGGCGGGGGTACCTCATAACCCCATAGGGGGTATAGTGGGGTCGGCCCACGGTGCCGACGAAGAGGAGCCCGGCGATGCCGAAGATCAACGTCTATCTCCCCGACGAGCTGGCCGAGGCGGTGCGGGTCGCCGGGATTCCCGTCTCGGCGGTCTGCCAGCGCGCCCTCGAGCAGGCCGTACGCCGGGTTACCGCGATCCGGGAGACCGCCCTCGGCGATCTCGACGACGCCGACCTGGCCGCCCGGCTGCCGAACTTCACCCCCCGAGCCCGCACGGCGGTGCTGCTCGCGGTCGACCGGTCCCGGGGGGACGGGGCGGCGGCGGTCGGCAGCGCACACCTGCTCGGCGGGATGCTGGCCGAGGGGACCAACCTGGCCCTGCACGTGCTGCGGGCAGAGGAGATCGAGCCGGACCGGCTGCTCCAGGAGCTCACCGCCCGGCCCGTCGCCGAGCCCGGCGGTGACCCCGACGACACCCTGCACTTCAGCGGGCCGGCGGCGAACGCCCTGGAGCTGGCCGTGACCGAGGCGACCGCGTTCGGCCACAACTACGTCGGCTGCGAGCACCTGCTGCTCGGGCTGATCGCCGAGCCCGACGGCGTCGGCGGGCAACTGCTCCGGTCGCTCGGTGCCGAGCTGCGGCTGACCCGCCGGGCCGTGGTGGCGGCCCTGGCCGGCTACGTCCACCTGCGGGCCCAGACCCCGCCGCAGGTGGACCCGGCCGGCGCCGCCGGACCGTCACCCGAGGTCGCCGCGCTGCTGGCCGCCGCGGTACGCCGGGAACTCCAGCCGATCGTCGCCCGGCTCGAACGGCTGGAGGAGCGGGCCGGCGGGACCGACGCCGACTGACCGGCCGCCGAGATGCGCAGGATCCTGCCGGCGGTCGTCGCGATGCTGACGTTCCTGCTGGTGCTCGCGTTGCCGTTGCTGACCGACCTGCCCTAGCGCGGGCCCGGACCGGAGGGATCGGACATGACCAGGCGGGTGCTGCTGCTCGCGACCAAGGACACCATCGCCTACTCGACCAGCCCGGGACAGGAGCGCGTCGCGTCCGGGGCGGAACTGCTCGACGGGATCCCGCCGGAACGGCTCGCGGCCGACGTGGTGGTCGAGGACGTGCTCGCCGAGCCGAGCTGGGACACCAGCCCGGGCACCATGCTCGGGCTGGCCCGCCGGGCCCGGTCCGCCATCCTGGCGGACGGATTCGACGGCGTGGTGGTCAGCCACGGCACCGATACCCTGGAGCAGACCGCCTACCTCGCCGACCTACTGGCCGGCCCGGCCGCCCAGCGTGGCGCGATCGTGTTCACCGGCGCGCAGCGGCAGCTCGACGAGCTTTCCGCAGACGGCCCGCGCAACCTGGCGTCGTCCATCGCCGTCGCGGCCGATCCGCTGCTGCGCGGGGCGGGCGCGGTGGTCTGCGTGGACGACGAACTGCACGCGGCCCGCTGGGCGAGCATGGTCGACGCCACCACGGTCCGGGCGTTCTCGTCGAGGCCGTTCGCGCCGCTCGGCCGGGTCGTCGGGGAGCGGGTCGAGCGGATCGGCCCGGCGCCGCCCCGGCCCGCCGAGGCGTACGGTGAGCCGGAGTCGGACGTGGCGCTGCTGAAGACGTACCCGGGAATGGACTCCGGGCTGCTCACCGCGGTCGTGGACGCGGGCGCCCGGGGTGTCGTACTCGAGGGGACCGGGCCGGGCAACGTCCCGGCCGGCCTGTTCGCCGCGATCGCCGAGTTGACCGGGTGGGACGTCCCGGTGGTGGTCGCCTCCCGAAGTCGTACCCGGACGGTTGGCCTGGCGGAGTTGCCGCCACCCGCCGGGTTGGCCGCCCGGGTCGGCGCGATCGGCGCCCGGGGCCTGCCCGCCGGCAAGGCGTGGGTCGCGCTGATGGTGGCCCTCGGCGACGGCGGTGGGGTGACGGCGGCGCGGGACTGGTTCGACCGGCTGGCCCCACCGCCCGGTGGGTGAGCCGGCGGCGGCCCGGGTCCCCCACCGCCCGGTGGGTGAGCCGGCGGCGGCCCGGGTCCCCCACCGCCCGGTGGGTGAGCCGGCGGCGGCCCGGGTCACTCCACTCTGGCCGGACGACGAAGCCGAGCCGGCCCGACGCGGGGACGGTGCCATCGGTCGATGTTCGCGTAGGCTGCGGCGATGACCGGCACCAATCCGCAGGCGGCCCGGAGCGGGCGTGGCAGGGTGCTCACCGTTGCCAAGATCGCCCGGTTGGCCGGGGTCTCCGCCCCGACGGTCTCCCGGGTCATCAACGGACAGACCGGAGTGGCGCTGGAGACCCGGAAGCGGGTCGAGGCGATCCTGCGGGAGCACGGCTACCGCCGGCCGGGTGGGTCGACCTCGGTGGCCATCGTGGAGCTGGTTTTCCACGCGCTGGAGAGTCTCTGGGCACTGGAGATCATCCGGGGTGTCGAGAAGGTGGCCCGGGAGCACGACCTGGCCGTCGTACTCACCGAGATGCAGGGCCGGCTGACCCCGGGGCGGGCCTGGACCGAGCAGGTGCTGGCCCGGCGGCCGATCGGGGTGATCGCGGTCTTCTCCGAGCTGACCGTCGCACAGCAGTCACAGCTCGCCACCCGGTCGATCCCGCTCGTCGTGCTGGATCCGACGGGGGAGCCGCTGCACCAGACCCCGTCGGTCGGTGCGACGAACTGGAACGGCGGGCTGGCCGCCACCCGGCACCTGCTGGATCTCGGGCACCGGCGGATCGCCATGTTGAGCGGGCCGCCGGAGTGGCCGTGCTGCCGGGCCCGGCTCGACGGCTACCGGGCGGCGATGGACGCGGCGGGCGTACCGGTCGATCCCGACCTGGTGCGGATCAGCACCCTGTACGTCGAGGGCGGCCTCGCCGACGGCCGCGAGTTGCTGGCGCTGCCCGACCCGCCCACCGCGATCTTCACCGCCAACGACCTCCAGGCACTCGGGGTCTACGAGGCGGCCCGCCGGGCCGGGGTCCGCATCCCGGACGAGCTGAGTGTCGTCGGCTTCGACGACCTCTCGTTCACCCGCTGGTCCGGGCCGCCGATGACGACGGTCCGCCAGCCGCTGGAGCAGATGGGGGTGACCGCCGCCCGCATGATCATCGACCTCGCGGCGGGCCAGTTCCTGGACCAGTACCGGGTCGAGCTGGCCACCGAACTCGTCGTGCGGGAGAGCACCGCCCCGCCGGCACTCGGCTGAACCCGCGCGGCTCCACTCCGAGCTTCGGTTTCGTCGGCCCCACACCGTCGTCACGAACTCATGTCAGTCTATGTCTTGTGCAGTGAAACATTCCCATCGATACTTTGGGATGTTTCAACTGGCGGGACGCCCGGATCGCCGTCCGTGATCGTGCCTCGCCGGGTCGAGAAAGGATCAGGATGGGACGACTCGTACGCGCACTCGCCGTCGCGGGCAGTGCGGTGGTGCTGGCCGCCGGCCTGGTGAGCCTGACGGTGGCCACCCCGGCCTCGGCGGCGGCGCTGACCGAGGTGACCAACTTCGGCACCAACCCCAGCAACCTGCGGATGCACCTCTACGTGCCGGACCGGCTGGCGACGCGTCCCGCGATCCTGGTCGCGGTGCACTACTGCACCGGTACCGGCCCCGCGTTCTACTCCGGCACCCAGTTCGCCTCGCTGGCGGACCGGTACGGCTACATCGTCATCTACCCCTCGGCGACCCGCAGCGGGCAGTGCTTCGACGTCTACTCGCCGCAGGCGCTGCGTCGCGACGGCGGCAGCGACCCCGTCTCGATCATGTCGATGGTCCGGTACGTCCAGCAGCGCTACAGCACCGGACAGGTCTTCGCCACCGGTGTCTCCTCCGGCGCCATGATGACCAACGTGCTGCTCGGCAACTATCCGGACGTCTTCACCGCCGGGGCCGCGTTCGCCGGTGTGCCGCACAGTTGCTTCGCCACCACCGGCGGCTCCACCTGGAACAGCGAGTGCGCCAACGGTCAGGTCATCCGCACCGCCCAGCAGTGGGGCGACCTGGTCCGGGCCGCGTACCCCGGCTACACCGGTGCCCGTCCCCGGATGCAGTTGTGGCACGGCACCAACGACGAGACGCTGCGCTACCCGAACTTCGGTGAAGAGATCAAGCAGTGGACCAACGTGCACGGACTGAGTCAGACCCCGACCTTCACCGACACGCCGCAATCCGGCAACACCCGTACCCGCTACGGCGGCAGCGGCCCGACGGCGCCGGTCGAGGCGATCAGCATGCAGGGGGTACCGCACAACCTGCCGGTGAACGCGGCCGAGGCGATCCGGTTCTTCGGGCTGGACAGCACCGCCACGCCGACCGGGACCCCGACGGCCGTACCGACCACCACGTCGCCGCCGACCCAACCGCCGACCCAACCGCCGACCGAGCCGCCGGCCGGTGGCTGCGCGGTCAGCTACGCGGTGAACGCCTGGAACGCCGGGCTGACCGCCGCGATCAGCATCACCAACCAGGGCACCTCCGCCATCAACGGCTGGACGCTCTCCTTCACCCTGCCGGCCGGGCAGACCATCACCTCGGGGTGGAACGCGTCCTACAGTCCGGCCAGCGGTGCGGTGACCGCCCGCAACGCCAGCTACAACGGCACCATCGCGCCGAACGCGTCGGTCGGGATCGGCTTCCAGGCCAGCCACACCGGCAACACCGGTAGGCCGGCGTCGGTCAGTCTCAACGGGACGGCCTGCACGCTGAGCTGACCCGGTTCCGTACCCGATCGACCCCCAGTCGTTATCGAAGCGCGACGGGCCGCGCGAGGGAGAGGCGGGGGGGGGGGGGGGGGGGCCCCCCCCCCCCCCCCCCCCCCCCCCCCCCCCCCCGGCCCGTCTTTCTCCGGTCCGGTCAGGCCGGTGTCGTCGGGGCGCCGGACGCCGGGCCGTCGCCGGACGCCGGGCCGTCGCCGGACGCCGGGCTGCCGGCCGGGCCGGCCGTCGCCGCGAGGGTACGTAGCGCCTCGACCAGTTGCGCTCCGGAGGGCGCTCGTTCCGGGTCGAGTAGCCACTGCACGCTCAACCCGCTGATCACGGCCATCACCAGTGCCCCGACCTCGGACCTCGGACCTCCCGGCGCCGCGTCCTCAGCCCCGTGCGCCGCGCCGGTCCTGTCGTTGTCGGGACCGTCGGTGTCGACAGGGGTGGAGTCGGAGACGACCCTGTTGCCGGGGCCGCCGAGAACGGCCGAGGTGAACCCCGCCCGCCCGGCGGCCATCGCGGCGGCGAGCCGTTCCCGCAGTTCGGGGTGGTGGTCGACCTGGGCCGCCAGGTCGACGGAGGCGGCCCAGAGCTGCCGGTGCCGGGTGACCGACTCCGACACCCCGGTCCAGATCGCGGTCAGCCGATCCAGCGGGCTTGCGTCCGGATCGACCGCGATGGCCCGGTCGAGTTCGTCACCCCACTCGTCCATCGCCTCGATCATCGCGGCGGTGAGCAGGGCCTCCTTCGAGCCGAAGTGGTAGCCGATGGAGGCCAGGTTGGTGCCGGAGGCGGCGACGATGTCCCGTGCAGTGGTGCGGGCGTACCCGCGTTCGTAGAGGCAGCGCTTGGCGCCGGCCAGGAGCTGTTCCCGATGACCCACGTTCTGATCCTAGCGGCGCCCTATACGGCCGTTCAATACAATCGTCTTATACAAACGTCATAGACGTATGTATAGGACGACCGTATAGTCCTCGCCATGAGCAGCCGAACCGAGATTCCCGCCTTCGCCCGTCCGGCCGCGCCGGGCCCGCCGTCATACACTGCCGGCCGTCGTCTCGGCGACATCGACGCGCTGCGCAGCTTCGCGCTGTTCGGCATCCTGGTCGTCAACATCGCCTTCTTCGCCACGGCCTTCCCGTGGCACGGCATCGACGACCCGGCCTTCTCGTCCGGACTCGACCAGGCCGTGCGCTGGGTAGTCGCGCTACTGTTCGAGCTGAAGTTCTACCTGCTCTTCGCGTTCCTGTTCGGCTACAGCTTCACGTTGCAGTTCGACTCCGCCGCCCGGCAGGGCGCCGCCTTCGTGCCCCGGTTCCTCCGCCGGCTGGCCGGACTGTTCGTGATCGGCGCCGCGCACGCCGTACTGCTGTTCCACGGAGACATCCTCAGCACGTACGCCGTGCTCGGGCTGATCCTGCTGGTCGTGCGCGGCATCCGGCCCCGTACCGCGCTGGTCACCGCCGGGGTGCTGACCGGGGTGGTCGCACTCTTCCTGACGATGTCGGCGCTCTCCGGCACGGTCTTCGCCCCGGACGCGGCGGCCGCGATCGCCGCCGGACAGGAGTCCACCGAAACGCTGCGCGGCGACCCGGGCTCGGTGATAGTCGAGCACCTCCGCGCGATGCCGCAGATGCTCGCCGGGCTCGCCGGGTTCCAGGGGCCGCTCGCGATGGCCGCGTTCCTGGTCGGGCTGGCCGCCGGCAAACGGCAGGTGCTCGCCGACGCCGGCCGGTACCGCCGGGCGCTGCGCATCGTCCAGTACGTCGGATATCCGGTCGGCCTGGCCGGCGGGGTGGTGCTGGCCAGCACCGGCGGCACCACCCGGCTGAACATGTTCGCCGTGGCGGTCACGGTACTGACCGCGCCGCTGCTCACCGCCGCCTACGTCGGCACCCTGCTGGAGTTCTTCCGTACCCGGCCGGGGCGGCGTCTGGCCGCCGTACTCGCGCCGGCCGGGCAGATGGCGCTGAGCAACTACCTCGGTCAGTCGGTGGTCTGCGCGATCCTCTTCACCGGATGGGGCTTCGGACTCATCGGCCACGTCTCGCCGCTGACCGCCGTACTCCTCGCCGTCGCGATCTTCCTGCTCCAGGTCCTGGTCAGCGCGCGCTGGCTGGCCACCCACCGCTACGGCCCGGCCGAGTTCTACCTGCGCGCCGCCACCAACGCGGCCTGGCCAGCCTGGCGCCGGCAGCCGGCCTGACACCGCACGCGAGCCCGCCGCACTGCCGCCCGGACGGCGATCGACGCGCCGCGTGGACCGCGACGCGTCGATCGCCGTGTTCACCGTCCCGCCCCGGATGTCGCGCGGTGGCACGCTCTGCCAGAGTGTCGCGCCATGCGCGGACTACTCGACGACGAGACACTTGCCTCGTCGGCCGTGGTGGCGAACTCGGCGATGAACCGGGAGCGTCAACTCGACGGCGTCAACAGCTACACCCGGGAACTCGGATTCCACCCGCTGGACTGGCTCGTCGCCCGGGTCCACCCCGGCGTCCCGGCCGAGCCGCGCATCCCGCCGGTGGGCTGGCTCGACCTGTGTTGCGGCAGCGGCCGGGCACTCGGCCAGGCCGCGTGGCGGCTGCACCGGGCCGGCCTGGCCGACCGGGTGGCGATCACCGGGGTCGACCTGGTCGACTTCTTCGACGCCGCCGCGCCCGACCCGGAGCGCGGGCGGGACGACCGGAGCCCGGTCGGCGTCGGCGCACCCCACCTGGTCTGCGCCCCGATCGGCACCTGGACGCCGCCGCGCCGCTACGACCTGATCACCTGCGTGCACGGGCTGCACTACGTCGGCGACAAGCTCGGCATGCTGGCCCGGATCGCCGGCTGGCTCGTCGACGACGGCCGGTTCGTCGCCGACCTCGACCTGAGCAGCGTACGGCTGGCCGACGGGAGGGCCGCCGGTCGCCGGCTGAGCAGCCTGCTGCGGTCGGCCGGGTTCGCCGTTGACCCGAGACGGCGGCGGATCAGTCGGACCGGGCCGGTGGCGCTCTCGTTGCCGTACCGCTATCTCGGTGCCGACGACCGCGCGGGCCCCAACTACACCGGCCAGCCCGCCGTCGTCTCCTACTACGCGCCGGCCTGATCGATCGGGACGGGCCGCGCTGGGTCGGCCTCGGGGGGCGGACCCTGCTCAGTCCGCCTCGGCGGCGCGGCGGGCGCGGGCCCGGCGCTTGCCCTCGTGCATCGCCTGCACCCGGGCGATCGGGATGGTGTGCCCCTCGGCGACCAGGTCGGCGGGGAGCCGCTGCGGTTCCGGCATCCGCTCCGTCCACGGGTCGTGCCCGTCCAGCAGGCGCGGCACCGTACGCAGGGTGAAGTCGGCCGGGGCGACCCGGTCCAGTTCCTCCCACGAAACCGGAAACGACACCGGCACGCCCGGCCGGAGCCGAGGACTGTACGCCGAGACCACCGTCGCGCCGCCGGACCGGGTCGAGTCGACGAAGACCCGGCCGCCGCGGTCCTCCCGGATGAAGGCGGTGGTCGCCAGTGCGGGATCCAGCCGTTCCGCCCGGGCCGCCAGTGCCCGGGTCGCGGCGGCCACGTCCTCGATCGGCGCTTCCGGCTCGACCGGTACGAAGATGTGCACCCCCTTCGCCCCGCTGGTCTTCACCACCCCGGACAACCCCGCCTCGGCCAGTACCTGCCGGACTAGCTGGGCGGCGCCCACTACCAGCGGAAAGGTGTCCGGGGCCGGTGGATCGAGGTCCAGCACCAGATGGGTGGCGCGGTCCCGCCGCTGCGCCGTGACCAGGGTGGGGTGGTATTCGACGGCCCGCTGGTTGCCGAACCACAGCAGGGTGCGCCGGTCGTTGCAGAGGGCGTACGACACCTCGCGGCGGGACGCCTCCGCCCACAGGGTGACCGTCGAGACCCACGACGGGGTGTAACGCGGCACGTTCTTCTGCATGAACGGCGGCTGGCCCCGGAGCACCCGGATCACCGAGAGCGGCCGGTCCCGCAACTGGCCGATCAGCGGGTCGCGGACCTCGTCGAGGTAGTCCACCAGGTCCCGCTTGGTCGCGTCCGCCCCGTCGAACAGGGGTTGGTCGAGGTTGGTCAGGGAGACCCCGTCCCGTACCTCGTCGGCTCTGCCCGTCATCGAACCACTCTCCAGGGGTGCCGCCGTACGGTCAACTCCGCCGGGCCGGGCGCCGCCCGCGAGCCGGACATGATGGCCGTGGTGTGGGGCGCGGACGGCACCCCGTCAGCCGAGCACAGCCGGACGCTGTGCCCGGACTCGTCGTGCCGGTAGGCGATCGTCCCGAGCATCAGAACTCGTGGTACATGACGTGCAGGCCGACCCGGCCCAGGGTCGGATGGGCGAAGGCGCCCGGCACCGTACCCACCACGGCGAACCCGTGCCGCCGGTACAGCGTGACGGCCCGCTCGTTGGACTCGGCGACGGCGTTGAACTGCACGCCGGCGTACCCGCGCCGCTTCGCCCAGTCCAGGGTGTACCGGCACAGCGCCGTACCCACGCCCCGGCCCCGGGCGTCGGCGGCGACCATGAAGCTGGCGGTCGAGACGTGGCCGCCCGGACCGGACCGGTTCGGGCCCATCTTCGCCGTACCGAGCAGCCGGTCGTCCTCGACGGCCACCACGGTCAGCCCCGGCGCCGACTCGACCCAGATGTCGTACGCCTGCTCCGCGGTCATCCGAGGGTCGTAGGTGAACGTCTCCTCGGCCCGTACGACCTCCCGGACGATCGGCCACACCCGGGGCCAGTCGGCCGCGGTGAACTCGCGGATCTGCACGCCGTGACGCTAACCGTGCGGTCCGGGGGCGGACAACCGGGATACGAACCCGGTCGGTGCGGCCCGGCCGGGTGCGGTTCCGCCGACCCGTCCGGGTCAACCGGGCGTACCGGCGGACTCGGAGACCCGGCCGGTGCCACTGACCACCCGGTCGATGAAGCCGTAGTCCCTGGCCTCGGTCGCGGTGAACCAGCGGTCCCGGTCGGCGTCCCGGACGATCTGGTCGTACGTCTGCCCGGTGTGCTGGGCGATCATCTCCAGCAGCATCTGCTTGGTGTGCAGCATCTGCTCGGCCTGGATCGCGATGTCGGCCGCCGTACCGCCCATCCCGCCGGACGGCTGGTGCATGATGATCCGCGCGTGCGGCAGCGCGTACCGCTTGCCGGGGGTACCCGCGCAGAGCAGGAACTGCCCCATCGACCCGGCCATCCCCATCGCCACGGTCGAGACGTCGTTGTCGATGAACTGCATGGTGTCGTAGATTGCCATTCCGGCGTAGACCGAGCCACCCGGCGAGTTGATCCAGAGGTTGATGTCCCGCTCCGCGTCCTCGGCCGCGAGCAGCAGTAGTTGAGCGCAGATCCGGTTGGCCACCTCGTCGGTGACCTCACTGCCGAGGAAGATGATGCGCTCCCTCAACAGCCGGCTGTAGACCGAGTCGTCGAGGGTGCCGTGCGGCTGCTCGCCGCCGCGAGCCTGTGGGGTGTGCAGGTCAGTCATGCCAGCAACCTAGTGACGGTCACCAGGAAGAATCGACGCCTTACGCTGTCAGCGCACGGCTTCAGCCATCGGCGGAATCCGCTCCCCCGTACCGGGTCGGGGCGGCCGGGCACGAGCGCGCCGCTTGGGCGGGGTCACCGATCTTCTTCGGACAGGCGGTGACGTGCCGTAGCACCCGCCAACGGCCGATCAGCAGGGCGAAGCCGCGTTCGCCCAGGCAGGCAGCGCAAAGATCGCGGCAGCTTGTCGTACGTCTGGTTGTCGGCGCCGACGTTGTCCGCCCCTGCCAAGCGGCGCGTTCGGCGATGGTCTTGCTCTTGCCGTAGACGTCGACGCCGGGGCCGTCGAGGATGGTCCAGTCGTCCTCGGTGAACGTGTGATCGGTGTGGGGGTGGCCGTAGCCGACGGCATGGAATGCCGACACCCCGACCCCGGCAGCGACGACGCAGACAAGCTAGCGCTCCTCGGTTCCGCGATGCTGACACCCGCAATTCCCCACGCCCCGACCGTTCCACCAAGAACGACACCCGGAACGATCAGAACTCTCCCTGACCCCGCGCTCCGCACCCGCCCGGGATCGTCATCTGGGGCGTCGCGGGCCACCCTGCACCGCCGCCCTGCTGACCGCTGGGACACGGGCAGCCGAGTTCCTCGTTGAGATCACTTCATTGAATCCTTTTCGACCTCCCCTTGCGGTCCGTCGGACCGCAGAGTCGGACGCGGTGCGTGGGCGCCGCGCGGTTCAGGTCGAAAAAAGGTTCATTGGTGGAGCTTTCCGGTGGCGGCTGATCCGGGAGCATCGGCATCGGCATCGGCATCGGCGGCGCTCGGTGGTTTGTCGCGAGTCAGGTCGGCATAGACCGTGACTTGGTGAGCCAGGAACAGCAGCATGAGAATCTCCAGTGCCACCGCAGCCGTCGACAAGATCGATAAATTGCCGTGCATGCACCGGATGATGACGGCGATCATTCCGGGCAGACAGAACGTCGTCAGGTCGATGACCAGCTGGAACATTTTCCGACTGCGACGACGCCGATCGGAGCGGTGGCTGCCCTCCCACCGGAAGACCGGTTGGCCGGCACCGACCAGGGCTCCCAGGCGTGGCCCGAGATCGGTCCGGATGTACCGTCCGATCGCCGAGACCTTCTCGTCGTTGACCAGGTACGTCCAGCCGAGCACCACGCAGACCGGGGGCAGCAGCAGGAGGAGGTCCACACTCCCCGCCTGGTACGTCCCGACAACCACACCCGCGATCGAGACGAGAGTCGCGTACATGAGATTGTCGCGGGTGCTGATCCGGTGGTTCTGCTCCTCCTTGAGTCGGTCGTACTCCTGCGCCAGTAGTACGCCGAGACTGACGTCGTCCCACCTCAACCCGTTCCGCTCCGACCTGGCTGAGATCAACACGAGCGCCTCCGGATAACGGTGGGATTCCAGTATCCCGTAGTGGTCGACTCGCGTACAGTGACGAAATTTCGGTAGAAGTTGCAATCCGGCTCGGTGGTTAACGTCGACGTAGAGGCGGCCGGCGAGGTGGTCGGCCGATGTCGGCTGCCAGGGTCGATTGCGATCCGCTATTCCGGGTTTGCGTTCCGAAGGTGGAACGCGATTCGGCTGCCGGGCTTTCGTCGTCGCCGGACGGATGGCTCCGCCGTCCCGACGAGTCGGGGGGCAGGGAGCGTGTCGGGGGCAGGGAGCGCGGCGAGGCAGCTGTGCCGGGCGACCGTACGTCACACCGGCCCGGACGGCGGCGGTGGCTCCGGTCGGCCGTGGGCCCGCAGGAGGGTGCGCCCGGCAGGATTCGAACCTGCGACCAACTGCTTAGAAGGCAGCTGCTCTATCCGCTGAGCTACGGGCGCGGGCTGGTCGTGTGCCCCAGCAGGCTACCGTTGCCGGGACAACGGTCGGCGAGGACGTGACGATCTGGCCTGCACATACTAGGTTTCAAAGCGTGCAGTTGACGAGCACAATGTTTCTGCCGCTGCTGGTGTCGACCGAAGACACCAGGTACGGCGAGAACCACCTGCTCGAAGACTTCACCGAGGACCTCGACGTCGGCTACTCGTTCGGGCCACCGTACGGTAATCGCCTTGTCACCTGGGATGACCTGGACGAGCTTGAGGTCAGCCAGGCCGAGCTGCGGCAGGTGGCCGTCGACAATCTCTACCGGCTGTTGCCGCGGTTGCGGATCGACGGGCAGCCACCCGCGCCGATG
The DNA here is from genome assembly GCF_033446045.1 of Plantactinospora sp. KLBMP9567. Lineage (NCBI taxonomy): Bacteria > Bacillati > Actinomycetota > Actinomycetes > Micromonosporales > Micromonosporaceae > Plantactinospora > Plantactinospora sp. KLBMP9567. Next base: position 250,986 of record NZ_JAWQRR010000009.1, read on the forward strand.
CTCTCGTTCGGCGGGCTGGAATCCACCGTGCTGCTCGCCGCCGAGGTCTGGGAGGACCTGGAGCGGTCCGTGCCGGGCGAGCTGGTCGTCGGCGTACCGGCCAGGGACGTGGTGATCGTCACTGGTACGGCGTCCCGGCCTGGCATGGCGAAGGTGCGGCGGGCGGTGGACCGGATCTTCTTCGCGGGCGACCAGAATCTGCTCAGTCGCGAGCTGCTGGTGTGGCGGCAGGGCGGCTGGTCGGCATATCGGACGACGCCGGCGGCCGAGCCAGAGCCGGATCGGTGGGAGGAGCCGGCTCCAGAGCCGGGTCGCCGGGGGAATCCGGAGCGGGACCGTGACCTCCGGGCGGGTCCGGAGCGGTTCCGGGAGGCTTCGCGTGAGGGTCCGGAGCGGTTCCAGGAGCCGGGGCGCTGGCGGGGCGCGGCCCCGGAACCGGAACCGGAACCTGAGCCGGACCGGTGGCGGAGCGGTCGCCGCGCGGAGGAGCCGGGCCCGGTTCCCGGGCGGTGGCGAGGTGACTCTCGGCCGGAACCGGAGTCCGCGCCCGAGCCGGACCGCCGGCGGGACGACCCCCGGCGGGACGACCCCCGGCCGGGATCAGGGGCCGGTCGGGCCCGGTGGCATGGTGGTCCTCGGCCGGAGCCGGAGTTGGACTCGGAACCCGAACCGGACCGGTGGCGGGGCGCGTCGGGCTCGGAGCCGGGCCCGTACCGTCTGCCTCGGCAGCGGTCGGGTGACGGAGGGACGACGGACTGGCCGGAGCGGCCGCCGGTGCGGGGCTCGAGGCGACGTAAGCCGAGGCCCAGCGGGCCAACTCGGTGAACACCTGCTGACGTACGGCCAGCCCGGACAGGGTGAGGTCGTGCAGAGCGCCGTCGAAGCGGATGAGCGTCACGTGCCGACCCAGCTTCGGCGCCCAGCGGGCGATGTGCTCGACGTCGAGTACGGCGTCCGACAGCGTGGCGGACTCGTGCCAGGCCCGCCCCCGGAAACTCCGGTCCGAGATGCTCACCAGGACCGGTACCGGGATCTCCAGCCCGGCCCGCAGTTGCCGCTGCGCCCGCCGGATCGCGGCGAGCCAGCCGACCCGGATCGGGAAACCGTCGACCGGCTTCCAGGTGAGGTCGTAGGTCCACTCGCCCCGGTGCTCAGCGTGCAGGCTGTGGCCGTACACGGCGGAGAGCCGGCGGGGGACGGTCCGGTACGGCATCCGACGGCTGACCCGCGCGAGCATCGCCAGGGCCGGCCGGCGGACCAGCCAGGGCATGTTGAGGTCGAAGAACGGGCTGTTCAGGAAGAGTCCGTCGACGATTCCGGCGGATCGGCGCGCGTGCGCCCAGAGCGCGCTGACCAGGCCACCGGTCGAGTGTCCGTTGACCAGCAATGTCCGGTTGCCGTCCGTCTCGCGGATGATCCGGGCCGCCGCGTCGAGTTCCGGGAAGTACTCCGTCACGTCGTGGCAGAAGTTCGGTGTCTGGTGCGGCAGCAGGCTGCGCCCATGTTTGCGCAGGTCGATCGCGTAAAAGTTCCAGCCCTGCTCGACGAAGAAGTCCGCCAGGTGGGTCTGGAAGAAGTAGTCGACAAAGCCGTGTACGTAGAGCACGGCCCGATCACTCGGCCGGCTGGCCCGGCGCCGGACCAGGGTGGCCAGCACCGGTCCCTCCTCGTCGCGGCCCAGGTCGATCGTCTGCCGCTCGTAGGGCGGTCCGAGCAGGTCCGGTTCCACCTTTCCGACGCTACTCGGCAATACCAGACCCGTCCTTGATCAGGGCTTTTTCCACAGGGCACGCGGTTGTCCACAGCCGGCCCGGCGGCGGTGGCGGCATGTCGGGTACGGCGGCGACGCTGTCGGTCGAGTCGGCTCGGACGGGAACAACTGGATCCCTGTGGAGGGACGATGTTCGATACTTACGTAACTGTTGTCGGCAATGTGCTGACAACTCCGGAATGGCGACGTACCACCCAGAGCGGCACCCTGGTGGCCAACTTCAAGGTGGCCTCTACCGCCCGTCGCCTCGACCGGGAGAGCGGGCGGTGGGTCGACGGCAACAGCCTGCGCGTCAGGGTGAACTGTTGGCGGAAGCTGGCGGAGGGCGTCGCCTCCTCGGTGATGGTCGGCGACCCGGTCGTCGTGGTCGGCCGGCTGTACACGCGGGACTGGACCGACGACGCGGGCAACCACCGGACCATGTACGAGTTGGAGGCGGTGGCCGTCGGTCACGACCTGTCCCGGGGAAGGGGAAGGTTCGCCCGCAACCGGCCGTCGATGGCGATCTCCTCGATGGAGGAGGCCGAGGCCGAGGCCCGGGTGCACGGCGAGACCACCGAGTCGGTGGCGCCCGAGGAAGCGCCGGTGCTGCCCGACGGGCGCCCGCTGGACGACGACGGGGAGTACCCTGGCCTGCCGGTTCCGCCCGGCCAGGGCTTGGGTTCGGCTCACCTGCCGGCCGACCCCTTCGACGGCCGGATCGACCTCGACGGGTTGCCCGACGGAGACGTGACCGGCCCGGGCGAGGCGGTCACCTCGTCGACCGGCGGTGCCTACGGTCCGCTGAGTGGTGACGGAGGGCGGGGCGGCGTCGACGCGGTTGATGTCGGGGACGGCGAGATCGACCTCGGCGCCGACGGTGGGGACGAGGACGACCAGGAGTTCCGCGACGAGAACGACGCCCACACCGCAGACCTCGGCGATACCGGCGGCGCCAGGCGCGGCAGCCGTGGCCGGCTGCCGGTGTCCGTCTGAACACATCCGGCCCAGGCGCTCGTGGCTGGAAGGGGTCCGGCCCGAACCCGCCTGGTCCGGCGGTCCGGCCCCGGTAGGTGGCCGGACAGCGGGTCGCCCGGATCGACGCGGTGGTCGCCTCCCCACCGCCCATCCGGGCCGACCAAGGGTGGGGAGGTCGGTCGCGGCACCGGCCGATCTCCCCACTCCACCGTGAAGCAGCCGACTGTCTATCGCTGCGGATGCCGTGGGCGCTGTGGGTGCTGCGAATACGCCGGGGTGCTGTGGGGCTCGGGGGAGTGGCGGTGCGGTCCGGGGCGGCGGGTTGCACCGGGTGGGCCAGCCGTGCAGGGAGAACCCGCACCCTTTCCGTCTCTGAACTAAGCCGTCGCTCGGGGGCGGCTGTCGAAATCCTCCGGGGATTGCTGGCCACGGCGAGGTGCGGGCACCGCCCCGGCAGCCTTTCCGGCTGGCCCCGGCCGGGCAGCGTCTCCGGCCGTCTCCGGCCCGGTGTCCGCAGTCGATTCACGCGGTTGCTCGGGTTGTCGCTGACGTACGACGGTGGATCGCGGCGGTGCGGTTCGAGGCCGGCGTCGAGGACTGAGGAGACGCATCATCGGTGTCTCGACCAACCGGAAGAGCAACCAGGCGGCGGCGAGGCTCACCAACAGCAGGGCGATCGCCACGACCGGGCCCTGCCAGCCGGGAAACCCCCCGGTGTGCCCGGTGAAACGGAAGATGGCCTTGATCAGGAACACATGGACCAGATAGAACGCGAACGACACCTCGCCGAGCCAGACCAGCGGTCGGGATCGCCACGGCGACCAGCGGCCGGTGGTGTCCGCCCGGGCCGCACTCGCGATCACCAGTACGTAACCGAAGGCCAGCACGGTGGTCCAGAGTTCGGCGCGGATCCACTCCATCGACGCCACCCAGATCGCGACGAAGAGGCCGGTGGAGACGAGCAGCCCCGGCCCTCGCCACTTCCCCCGCAGCATGAGCTCGGCGGCGGCGACGCCCATCCAGAACTCGAAGGAGCGTACGACCGGGAAGATCTGGGTGAACCACCAGCGGGCGGTCTCCGGCAGCAGTTGCTGGCCCGGCCACATCGCCAGGATGAGCAGCGGCATGGCGATGAGGACGGCGTAGAGCTGCCATGCCCGCATCCGACGGATCAGTGGGAGGACGAACGGCAGCGAGAGATAGAAGAACATCTCGCAGGCAAGCGACCAACTGACGTTGTTGATGCTGTAGAAGTAGCCGTCGACCGGGATCCAGGCCTGCACCAGGAACAGGTTGGCCAGCGCCGCCTTCACGTTGAGGGGGTCGGCCCAGTACAACGCGAGTGCGATGACCACGGCCCAGGTGACCAGGTGGTTCGGATAGATTTTCGCGGCCCGACGCCGCCAGAACGCACGCTTCGTGTCACCCGGCCGGGCGGACCAGACCAGCACGAAGCCGCTGAGGATGAAGAAGAACTGCACCCCGGAGAGGCCGAGCGTGAAGGCCCAGTCGACGATCTGGCGATATCCGGGCTCGGCGACGATCTGCATGGTGCCGATGTGAAAGCCGAAGACCAGCATCGCGGCGACCCACCGCAGCCCGGTCAGGGACGGCAGTCGGTGCAGCGCGCCGTTCGCGCGACCTCGTCCTGCCTGGCTGGCGTCCGTGGTCTGGCTGGCGTCCGTGGTCTGGCTGGCGTCCGTGGTCTGGCTGGCGTCCGTGGTCTGGCTGGCGCCTGCTCGCTCGCCGCCATCTGCTGCCCCGCCGGCCTGCTGCACCGTGCCGGCCTCCTGCACTCGACCGGCCGTGGCCGATCGGTTGGCAACTTCCGCGGTGACGGGCGTCACGCCGGTCATCGGACCTCCTCGATGGGCACATCGATGGCCAGCACTTACGCCTCCCGTCGGCCGGATTGAGCCGGGATGTCGGTCGTGCGGTGCCTCCCGGCTGCGTACCCCCGCTGTCGCGGGTCCGCCCGCGACCCTATCCGGTGCTGTGGTGGCCCCTCGTGGGCGCGGGCACCGCCCGATCCGCCGTACCGGCAGAGGCGCTGGTCAGTGACGTGTTGATCGTCCTCGTCGCGGCCACCACTAGGCTCCGCGACAAGGGGAGGTGGTTTCCGTGCGGCCAGATGGCAGGTTGTCCGGTGGCAGGTTGTCCGGAACCGGCGACGCGGTGGGCTGGCGCGGGAGGGGACGACCCGGCCGGACGCGTCGGACCGGCGGTCGGGGCAGGGCGCCGGGGTGGCTGGGCGGCGGCGCGGCCAACGCCGCCGGGCTGGCCGCCGGCTATGCACTCGACGCGCTCTTCGGTGACCCTCGGCGGGGTCATCCGGTGGCCGGGTTCGGGCAGTTCGCAGGCGCGCTCGAACGCCGGATGTACCAGCCTCGGCGTACGTCGGGTGCCGGGTTCGCAGCGCTCGCGATCGGCGTACCGGTGGTTCTCGGTGGGGCGGCGGCGGTCGCCACCCGGCACCGACCGCTGACCCGCGCGGCGCTGGTCGCCGCCGCCACCTGGACGGTGCTCGGCGGACGGACGCTGCGGCGGGAAGCCACGGTCATGAGCCAGGCACTTCGTCGGGCGGACGTGCCGGCGGCACGGCAACGGCTGGGCCACCTCTGCGGGCGGGATCCGGCCGCGTTGGACGAGCCCGAACTCGCCCGGGCCACCGTCGAGTCGGTGGCGGAGAACACCTCCGACGCGGTGGTCGCGCCGCTGGTCTGGGGCGCGGTGGCCGGGTTGCCCGGTCTGCTCGGCTACCGGGCGGCGAACACCCTGGACGCGATGGTCGGGCACCGATCGGAGCGGTACGCCCGGTTCGGCACCGCCGCCGCCCGCCTCGACGACCTGCTCAACCTGCTGCCCTCCCGGCTGACCGGGTTGCTCACCATCGTCGCCGCCCCGCTGGTCAGGGGCGACCGGACGCGTGCCTGGCGGGTCTGGCGGCGCGACCGGGCGGACCATCCCAGTCCGAACGCCGGGCAGTGCGAGGCGGCGATGGCCGGTGCGCTGGGCGTCCGGTTGGGCGGCCGCAACGTCTATTTCGGACGTTCCGAGGTCCGGCCGTTCCTCGGCGACGGCCCCCGGCCGGAGGTGCGGCACATCGATCGGGCCGCCCGGCTATCCGGAGCGGTCGGGCTCGCCGCACTGGGCTTGGCGGTGGCGTACGCGGCCACCAGCCAACCGCGCCGGGGCACAGCCGGTTGGCTCACCCGCCGGTTGCCAAGACGCGCAATGCCCTCCGGGATGGAGCGGACGTCCCCGGAGCCGATCCGGGTAGCCGACCAGCGGGCCCGGTCAGCCCGGTGAGCCCGACGAAGCCGGTGAGCCAGGTGAGCCCGATGAGTGGCGGCCTGCTGGTCGCCGGCACCACCTCGGACGCCGGCAAGAGCGTGCTCACCGCCGGCATCTGCCGCTGGCTGCATCGCCAGGGGGTCAGGGTGGCGCCGTTCAAGGCGCAGAACATGTCCAACAACTCCGCGGTGGTGATCGGGCCGGACGGCCGGGGCGGCGAGATCGGTCGGGCCCAGGCCATGCAGGCCGCCGCCTGCGGGGTGCCACCTGACCTGCGGTTCAATCCGGTACTGCTGAAACCCGGCAGTGACCGGTCGAGCCAGGTCGTGCTGCTCGGCCGGGCGGTCGATACCGTCACCGCAGGCAACTTCCGTACCCTGCGCCCCCGGCTCGCCACGGCCGCCTTCGAGGCGCTCGCCGAGCTGCGCGCCGAGTACGACGTGGTGGTCTGCGAGGGGGCGGGCAGCCCGACCGAGATCAACCTGCGGGACACCGACTACGCCAACATGGGCCTGGCCCGGCATGCCCGGCTGCCGACGATCGTGGTCGGCGACATCGACCGGGGCGGCGTCTTCGCGTCGATGTTCGGCACCGTGGCCCTGCTGGACGCCGCCGACCAGGAACTCGTGGCCGGCTTCGTGGTCAACAAGTTCCGGGGCGACCTGGATCTGCTCCGTCCCGGGCTCGGCATGCTGACCCAGCTCACCGGGCGACCCACGTACGGGGTGCTGCCCTGGCACGTCGACCTGTGGCTGGACGCCGAGGACTCGCTCGCCTACGGGCGGGTGCTCGGCCGACCGGCACCGCCGAAGGGCCGCGAATGGCTGGACGTGGCGGTGATCCGGCTGCCGCGGGTCTCCAACGCCACCGACGTGGAGGCGCTGGCCACCGAGCCGGGGGTACGGGTCCGGCTGACCGTCGAGCCGGCCGAGGTGGCCGCCGCCGATCTTGTCGTACTGCCCGGCACGAAGTCGACCGTGGCCGACCTGGACTGGCTGCGCCGCACCGGGCTGGCCGACGTGGTGCACGCACACGTGGCGGCCGGGCGGCCGTTGCTCGGCATCTGCGGCGGCTACCAGATGCTCGCTCGCAGCATCGACGACGAGGTGGAGAGCGGGCGTGGCCGGGTCGCCGGCCTCGGCCTGCTGCCCATCGAGATCACCTTCGGCGCCGCCAAGACCGTGACGCGATCGGCGGGCACGGCGTTCGGCTCGGTCCCGGTCCAGGGCTACGAGATCCACCACGGGTACGTCTCCGGTGCCGACCCGGCACCGTCAGCACTGATCCACTACTCGGACGGCCGGCCGGAGGGCGCGGCGGTAGGCCACCTTTTCGGCACCCACTGGCACGGCGCGTTCACCTCGGACCGGTTTCGTCGCCGGTTCCTCACCGAGGTGGCCCGACTTGCCGGCCGGCACGGTTTCCAGGTCGCCCCGGACACCTCGTTCGGGGCGGCCCGGCAACGCACCCTGGACCTCCTCGGCGACCTGGTGGAGGAGCACCTCGACACCACCGCCCTGTGGCGGCTCGTCGAGCAGGGTCCGCCGGCCGGGCTACCGTTCGTCCCGCCGGGCGCACCGCCGGCACCCGCCCTGGGCACACCGCGCATGCCGGCGAGATAGCCGCCTCCTGCGACGGCAGGTGCCTGCGGCCTGTGGCACCGACGGCAGGTGGCTCAGGCCTGTCACGCCGACGTGCGGTGGAGTCACCTCCGCAGGTCGGCCGGGTCGTCGGCGCAGGGCAGCCCGGCTCGGCGCCAGGCCTCGAAGCCGCCGATCAGGTCCGTCGCCCGCCACAGACCGAGGGATCGGAGGCTGGCCGCCGCCAGGCTGGAGCTGTAGCCCTGGCGGCAGACCACCACGATCTCGATGTCGTAGCCGGCCGCTTCCGGGATCCGCGACCCGCTCGCCGGATCGAGCCGCCACTCCAGCACGGTGCGGTCGATCACCAGCGCCCCCGGCAACTCGCCCTGCTCCGCCCGTTGCGGGTCGGTACGGGTGTCCACCAGCAGCGCCCCGCGCCGCGTCGCCGCGAGCGTCTCCAGCGGCGTCAGGCGGGGTACTCCGGCACGGGCGCGAGCGAGCAGCGCGGCCACACCCCGATCTTGATCCGACACTGGATCATTGTCTCCCGGCCCAGCTCAGCCGGGAGTAGGGTCGGCCGGATGTCACCCGTGGTCGAGTCGTACGCCGAGTTGGCGGCGCGGATCCTGCGCCAGCCGGCCCGGCTGGGGCGGACTCGACTAATCGCGGTCGACGGGCCGAGCGGAGCCGGTAAGACCGTCTTCGCCAGCCGGCTGGCGGGTGCGCTCGACGCCGCCACACCGGTGCTGCACACCGACGACCTGCTCGACGGCTGGGCGGACCAGTTCACCTTCTGGCCACGCCTGGAGGAGTGGGTACTCTCCCCGCTGCGCGCCGGCCGACCGGCGCGATACCGCCGGTACGACTGGACCCGGGGCAGCTTCGGGCCGGGCTGGACGGTGCTGCCGCCCGCCCCGGTGGTGATCGTCGAAGGAGTCTCCAGCGCCCGCGCGGTCATCGCCGCCGAGCTGAGCCTGGCAGTCTTCGTCACCGCACCGGCCGAGCTGTGCCGGGACCGTACCCTGGCCCGGGACGGCGCCGCGCTGGCAGCTCAACTCACGCTCTGGCGTCGCGGTGAGCGGGCGCATTTTGCCGCGGACCGTACGGCCGAGCGGGCCGACCTGGTGGTGGACGGTGCCACCGGCTCGGCGCTGCAGGGCGCCGCTTTCGTCCGGCTCCGGTGACGGACCGATCCGCGGCTCCGGTGACTGATCCGCGGCTCCGGTGACGGACTGACCCTGGTCCGCTTATGGACGTATCCGGATCGCTGCGGCACGATCGGCAGGACAGGCCGACGTAGCGGCGGGCGGGGGTACACCATGACGGCAGGCGGTACGAGTGGCACTCCCGCCCGACGGCGGGTGGTACTCGGTGGAATCAGCTCCCGGGCCTGGGAACATCCGGCCGACCGCGGGGCACTGACCGCGCTGCGCGAGTTGCGCGGCTTCGACGACGTGGTCAAGGCGTTCTTCGGGATGTGGAACGAACGCGGCTTCCGGCTCTCCTATCTGGCCGCCGCGATCCGGGTCGACCACCGGCAGTACTCGCGGGTCTACCGGCTCTACGCCGAGGCGGGCGCCGCGCTGGACGTGGCCGAGCTGCCGGAACTCTTCGTGACCCAGTCGCCCTGGCTGACCGGTGAGGCGATCGGTCTCGACCGTCCGTTCATCGTGATCACCTCGGCCTGTGTCAACCAGCTCGACGACGACGAGCTCCGCTTCCTGCTCGGCCACGAGCTGGGGCACGTGGGCAGCGGGCACGCCGTCTACAAGACCATCCTGACCATCCTGACCCGGTGGGCGGCCAACCTGAGCTGGCTGCCGGTCGGCGCGCTCGCCCTCCGGGCGATCATCGCGGCGATGCTGGAGTGGTGGCGTAAGGCGGAGCTGTCGGGTGACCGGGCCGGGCTGCTCGCCGGCCAGGACCCGGCGGCGGCGCTGCGGGTGCTGATGAAGCTGGCCGGCGGCGGCGACCTGCGCCAGATCGACACGGCCGCCTTCCTGGAACAGGCCTCCGAGTACGACGGCGGCGGCGACCTCCGGGACAGCCTGCACAAGATCCGGATGACCGCCTGGAGTACCCACCCGGTGCCGGTGGCCCGGGCGGCGGACCTGCGCAGGTGGGTCGACTCCGGCGAGTACGCCCGACTGCTCGGTGGCGACTATCCACGCCGGGAGGACGACGACCTGACCTCGGTGTCCGCCGAGATCAAGGCGGCGGCGGAGTCGTACCGGGAGGCTTTCGGACGCTCCCAGGACCCGCTGGTCGGTCTGCTGCGCCGGCTCGGCGACGGCGCCAGTGACCTCGGTGAGTGGGCCGGCGGCAGCGCGGGCCGGGCCCGCTCCTGGATGAACGCGGCAGGCGAGGCCGCCGCCCGGGCCGCCGGCCGTACCCGCCGGAGCGGCAAGCCGGGCCCGACCGGTCCCGCCGGCCCGGGCGCCGACGGCGACGCACCGGAACCTCCGGCCGAGGAAGCCCGGTAGCACCCGGGGACTCGGACGATCACGCCTGCTCGACGCCGCCTACGATCTTTTCCATGACCACGACTATCCGCACCGAGTCCGAACTGCGTGCCGCGATCGAGCGGGAGCTGCCCGGCGTACGGGCCGACCTGGAGCGGCTGGTCCGGATCCCCGGCATCGCCTTCGACGGCTTCGACCACTCCCAGGTCGAGCGTTCCGCCGAGGCGGTCGCCGAGCTGCTGCGCGGCTGCTCCCTCGACGTACGGGTGGTCCGGTCCGGCGGCCAGCCGGCGGTGATCGGCCGGCGTCCCGCCCCACCCGGTGCCCCGACCGTGATGCTGTACGCGCACCACGACGTGCAGCCGGTCGGCGACCTGAGCCTCTGGCAGAGCGACCCGTTCGAGCCGGTGGAGCGCGACGGCCGGCTCTACGGACGGGGCGCCGCCGACGACAAGGCCGGAGTGCTGGCCCACGTCGCCGCGTTGCGGGCCTTCGGCGACGCGCTGCCGGTCGGCGTGGTGCTCTTCGTCGAGGGTGAGGAGGAGTACGGCTCCGACTCGCTGGAGCGGCTCCTCGCCGAGCACCGGGACGATATTGCCGCCGACGTGATCGTGATCGCCGACTCCGGCAACTGGGACATCGGCGTACCCGCGCTGACGACCTCGCTGCGCGGCATCGTCAACTGCTTCGTGGAGGTCCGTACCCTCTCCCAGGCCGTGCACAGCGGCATGTTCGGCGGGGCCGTACCGGACGCGCTGACCACGCTCTGCCAGCTCCTCGCCACCCTGCACGACTCGGCTGGCGACGTGGCGGTGGAGGGGCTGGTCAGCACGGCGGGAGCCGCCGTCGACTATCCGGAGGAGCGGCTGCGCACCGAGGCCGGGATGCTGGACGGGGTCTCGTTCATCGGCACCGGCCGGCTGACCGACCGGTTCTGGAACAAGCCGTCGATCTCGGTGATCGGGCTGGACGCACCGCCGACCACGGAGGCGCCGAACGCGCTGGTCCCGTCCGCAAAGGCCAAGTTGAGCGTCCGGCTGGCCCCGGGCGACCAGGCGGCGAAGGCGTACGCCGCCCTGACCGAGCACCTGCGCCGGTACGCCCCGCACGGGGCGAGCGTCATCGTGACCCTGGAACACGATGGCGAGCCGTGCGTGATCGACGCCTCGGGCCCGATGTACGACGCCGCCCGGGCCGCCTTCCGGACCGCCTGGGACGGCGTCGAGCCGGTGGACATGGGTGTCGGCGGTTCCATTCCGTTCATCGAGACGTTCCGGCGGATGTTTCCGGACGCCGCGATCCTGGTGACCGGCGTCGAGGACCCGTACGCGCGGGCGCACGGGCCGAACGAGAGCCTGCACCTGGGCGAGTTCGCCCGGGTCTGCCTGGCCGAGGCGCTGCTGCTGGCCAAGGTCGCCGAGGCGGCCGCCGCCGGCTGACCTGCCCAGCCCGACCGCGGGTTCCCGTCGGGACCGGGCGTGCCGGGGACCCGAGCTCGGACGTTCAGGGGGTCGGACCGGATTCGCCGGTCACGACCCCCTGACGCGTCGACACGCCTGCGCGGCGCCGGTACCGGTTACTCGGAGTGCGGGGATGCCGTCGGCCGGCGCCGCCGGCCGAGTAGCAGCAGCACTGCGCCGAGCAGCAGGGCGCTGCCGCCGACGGCGGCGATGGGGCCGGTCCGGACCCCGGTGATCGGGAGCCCGTCGTCGTCCGCGCCGCCACCACCGCCCGGCTCGTTGATCAGGAGCTGGGCGGTGTTGCTCTTCGGACCCGTCTCCGTCGACGGGCCGAGGCCGCGGATCGTGATCGTGCCGTTCGTGCCCGGCGCAGCCTTGATCTTCACCCGGGCGACCGGCGACACCACGCCCGCGCCGGAGGCGGTCGCCGGCCACTGGCTCTCGGTGCCGCAGTCGACCTCGGTCAGTTCGGCGACCGGCTCACCCTGCTCGTCCCGGAACGTGCACCACGGGCTGGGCAGCAGCACGGTGCCGCTCGGCGCGACGATCCGCCAGGCGGCGCCGCCGTCCGACGGCCCGTGGTTGGTGATGGTGTACGGCAGTTCCACGGTGTCACCGACCGAGCCGGTGACCGAGGTGGCGCGTACCTCGAGATCGTGGTTGTTGGGTTTGGTCCAGATGCTGAACTCGGCGACGTTGGGCTCGGCCGCGGCGGCCACCCGGGCCGGGTCGGCGTCGCCCGTCGTGGCCTGCCGGCCCGGCGTGGTCCGCTGTTCGCTCCCGCCCGCCTGCTCCGGGGTGCGGGGTCTGACCAGGGACTGTTGCCCGGTCCCGGCCGGCTGCTCCGCCCTGGTCCGCAACTCGGTGAGCTTGTCGGCCAGCGACGGGCCGTTCGGTGCTGCGGCCCGACGCTGGCCCTCGGGGAGCGGCTCGGTCAACTCGCCGGCCTCGAACCGGCCGGCCTCCTCGGCGGGCCCCGGCAGGTTTTTGCCGAAGACGACGTTGAACGCCGCGTCGCCGGAGACCGGATCGGAGAAGCCGACTCCGGCACCGGGCTCCAGGATCAGCTGCATCTGGCAGGTCACCTGCTGCGGCCCGTAGACGTAACCCGTCGGTGGGTCGCCGGGACGGTCGTCGCCGTAGACGCAGTCCGTGTAGCGCTCGGCAAAGGTCGCCCCGAGCGGGAGGGTGATCGTCAGCAGGAAACCGGGCAGCTTGCTGTTGCCGAAGTTGAACACGGTGGCGTGCAGCGGACTGCGGTCGCCGCCGCCGACCCGCTGCTGCGCGGAACCGAGGTCGTCGACCTCGGCCACCAGGCCCGAGCCGGTGGCCCGGATGCTCACCGGAAGCTCGTACGTCGTCGAGACCGTGCCGTCGGGACCCTGGGCCGAGACGCTGACCCGGACGATTCCCGCCGGGCCCGGCCGGGCGCCCTCGGCGCTGCGCAGCATGATCGGCTGGACGAGCCGCTCCTGCCCCGGCGCCAGGTCGCCGTGCTGGCAGTCCGCTGCCTTGCGGGACTGGCGGCAGTCCTCGTCCCCGGACGGGACCGAGAAGATGACGTCGCCGGTGGTGGGGTGGGCGTCGTAAATGGCGCTGACCCCGGTGGCCGGTGCGTCCCCGGTGTTGCGGAGGTGGAAGCCGATGGTGGCGCCGGCGGTGTCGATCGTCGCGGTGACGGTGCTGGAGATCTGCAACTGTGGCTGCGCCGCGGCGTGTGCCGGGCTGGGTGCGGCCGTGAGGGCGAGCGTCGCGAGCACCGCGGCGGCAGCCGCGCCGACCCGGCTGCCTGGGCGGAGGATGGCGTTCGTCATGACTCTCCGGTTCTCGCCGGAGCCCTGGGTCCGGGAACGGACCGCGTCTGGCTGGAGGGAGTGTGGACAGAGGACGGATGTCCGTAGTCGAAAGATAGCCCACTCGTCCCACCGGCGGAGGTCCGCGGGAAGAAAGTGGAGAAAGCGCCCGGCGGGATCGTCGAGGCGGTAAGATTTCGAACATGAGTACGAACGAGGCCATCGCGCGGCTCGACGCCGCGGTCAGTGCACTGCGGGACGTCGACGTCTCCGCGTGGTCCGAGGATGCGCTCCGGGACCAGCTCGGCGAGCTTTCCACCGTTCTCTGCGCGCTCGACGCCGCCCTTGCCCGGGTGGCCGACAGCGTGCGTGCCCGTGGCCTGCGCATCGAGGAGCCTGCCCCGGCCTGACCGTCCCCCGCCCCGCTCAGCCGGGGGACGAGAGCGGGCCGGCCGGAAATATGTCGGCGGTGGCTGCCAGGATGGAGCCGTGCGCTTCGTTGACCTGGCAGCCACCTCCACCGCCGTCGCCGCCACCTCCGGGCGGCGGGCCAAGGTCGAGCTGCTCGCCGAGGCGCTGCGCAAGCTCGCCCCGGAGGAACTCGTCGCCGGCTCGGGTTACCTGGCCGGAGAGCTGCGCCAGCGGCAGACCGGGGTCGGCTACGCCAGCCTCCGCGAACTGCCACCGGCGGCCGAGCAGCCGACCCTGACAGTGGCCGGCGTCGACGCGGCGATAGCCGAGCTCGCCGAGGCGCGCGGGCCGGGCTCGCAGCAGCGCCGTCGCGAGCTGTTGGCCGCCCTCTTCGGCGCCGCCACCGTCGAGGAGCGGCGGTTGCTGCTCGGCCTGTTCAGCGGGGAGCTGCGGCAGGGCGCCCAGGCCGGCCTGCTGGCCGAGGCGGTCGCCCGGGCGGCCGAGGTGCCGCTGCCGACGGTCCGCCGGGCCCTGTTGCTCGCCGGTGACCTGAAGACGGTCGCGGCGGCCGCGCTAACCGGCGGCTCGGGCGCGCTGACCGGGTTCGCGTTGCAGGTTGGCCGTCCGCTCGCGCCGATGCTGGCGCAGAGCGCGGCATCGGTCGAGGAGGCGCTGACCACCGTCGGTCTGCCGTCGGTGGTCGACGTGAAGCTCGACGGCATCCGCATCCAGGTGCACCGCTCCGGCGACGACATCGCGGTCTTCACCCGCAGCCTCGACGAGATCACCTCGCGGGTTCCCGAGGTGGTGGCGGCGGTCCGCTCGCTGCCGGCCCGCGAGCTGGTGCTGGACGGCGAGGCGATCGCGCTCGACGCCTCCGGCCGGCCACGACCGTTCCAGGAGACCGCGAGTCGGGCGGCCACCAGGGGAGCCCGCCGGGCCGTCCGTGACGAGGTCGCCCGCGCGCCGGCCGACACCGAGGCCGCCGAGGTCGACCGCACACGGCGCGAGGCGACCGAACTCGTCGACCGCGCCCCGGGCCCGTCGGGAGCGGTCGACGGCGCGTCGGGCGTGGCGGGAGCGGTCGACAGCGCGTCGGGCGGGCTGAGAGCTGCCACCGGTGCGGGCGGCGCCGTCGCCGACGGGGGTGGCACCCGGAGTTTCGGCGCGGCACCGGTCGCGCCGTCGACGGCCGGGTCGGTGCGGTCGGTGGGGCCGGTGGACATCTCCGAGGTGCCCCGGATCGGCACCTCCGGGACGGCGCCCGCCGAGATTCCCGGGCCGGAGCGTCCGGCGACCGTCGCCCCGTCGGTGGTCGCGGCGGCGAACACCAGCGGCGGGGTCGTGCTGACGCCGTACTTCTTCGACATCCTGCACCTGGACGGCGTCGATCTGCTCGACGCGCCGGGGCACGAGCGCTGGGCCGCGCTGGCCCGCACCGTCTCGTCGGCGCAGCTCGTCGAGCGGATCACCGTCGACACCGTCGAGCAGGCCTCGGCGGCGTTCGCCGCCGCGGTCGACGCGGGGCACGAGGGCATCGTGGTCAAGGCGCCGGAGGCGGCGTACGACGCGGGCCGGCGGGGCGCCGCCTGGGTCAAGGTGAAGCCGAGGCACACCCTCGACCTCGTGGTGCTCGCCGTCGAGTGGGGCAGTGGCCGGCGCAAGGGCTGGCTGTCGAACCTGCACCTGGGGGCCCGCGACCCCGAGACCGGCGGCTTCGTGATGCTCGGCAAGACCTTCAAGGGGCTGACCGACGAGTTGCTGCGCTGGCAGACCGAGCGGTTCCAGGAGTTGGCGGTGGAGCGCGGCGACTGGGTCGTCCGGGTGCGGCCCGAGCAGGTCGTGGAGATCGCGTTCGACGGGGTGCAGAGCAGTCCGCGCTATCCGGGCGGTGTCGCGCTGCGCTTCGCCCGGGTGCTGCGATACCGCGACGACAAGACCGCGGCGGAGGCGGACACCATCGATACGGTACGGGCCATCCATGCAGGTCGGCGCCCCGACTGACGCCGTCGTGGGTCCCACTCCGACTGGTCACTGGTTGCTACGGTTCGGCAATGATCTTCCGGAACGCGCTCTACCGGCTCTACGCCCGCCGCCTGCGGGCGCAACTGGTCACCGGGTCGCTGCCCCGGCACGTGGCGATGGTGATGGACGGCAACCGGCGGTGGGCCCGGAAACAGGGCTTCGAGAACCCGAGTGTCGGCCACCGGTACGGCGCGGAGCACGTCGACGAGGTGCTCGGCTGGTGCGCCGACCTCGGCATCGAACACGTGACGATCTTCGTCGCCTCCACCGACAACCTGCGCAAGCGGCCGTCGGAGGAGGTCCGGTACCTGATGGAGGTGGTCGAGCGGATCGTCGCCGCCCGGCTCGCCGAACGTCCCGGCCGGTGGCGGCTGCACCTGGCCGGGCGGCTCGACACGCTGCCCGACTCGACCCGGCACGCGCTGAAGCTGGCCCGGGATGCGACCGCCGACCTCGGGGCGCGGTTCCACCTGACCATCGCGGTCGGCTACGACGGCCGGGCGGAGGTCGTCGACGCGATCCGTTCCCTGCTGGACGAGGCGGCCCGGGCGGGTACGACCCCCACGGAGCTGGCCCAGCGGCTCAGCGCCGAGGACATCGCGGCACATCTCTACACCCAGGGGCGCCCGGACCCCGACCTGATCATCCGGACCAGTGGTGAACAGCGGATGTCGGGTTTCCTGCTCTGGCAGGCGGCCTACTCGGAGCTGTACTTCTGCGACGCGTACTGGCCCGGCTTCCGATACGTCGACTTCCTGCGCGCCCTGCGGTCGTACGCCGGCCGGCAGCGCCGGTACGGCGCCTGACCGCCGTGCAGCCTACCGGCGGTCAGATCGCGGCCAGCGACCGCGCGTAGTTGACCTGCTGGTGGATCTGCTGGACCTGGAACTGGTCGGTGACCGGGATCCGGGCGACGTACTGCCGCAGGCCGTTGGCCACCGTTACCTGTACCGTTCCACGGTGGACGGTCTCCTTGACCAGCAGGAACAGCAGGCTGAACACGGTCAGCACGCAGAAGCCGACCACCGCCACCACGATCGCCCAGGTGGGCGTCTTCTGTTCGCTCTGCCAGTAGTCCACGACGTGCCACTGGGAGCCGGCCAGCGGAAGGTCGCCACTCGGGGTGCGTACCGTCGACGAGGTGACCGCGATCTCGCCGATCTGCGCGACCACCGGCTCCGGCCGTACCGGGGGTGACCACGACGTTCCCCCGTCTGGCTGGCCCCCGCCCGGGTACGGCAGCGCTGGCGCGGGACAGGGCTGCGGAACGCCCGGACAGGCCTGCCCGCTGACCGGATCGGGATAGCCGGGAGTCGGGGTCGGCGGGTCGTCCGGGGCGGGCGGCGGCGGATAGCCGGGCGAGACCGAGGCGTCGGCCGGCCACGGATCGGCCGGTGGTGGCGGAGGTACGTCCGGCGCTCCGCTCGGGTTCACGCTCATGCCGGCTCCTCCCCAGTGCCACACCGGCCGCTCCGCAGACCTTAACCCGGACCGTGACCGCCGCCACCCCGAGGTGCACCCGGTACGTCGATGCCCGAACGGTGGTCGGCCGGGACGGGCACGGGCGGGAAGCGAAGAGATCGCCGGCAGGCTCGGGCGCTCAGGGGCTCAGGCGCTCGTGGGCTCGGGCGCTCAGGCGCTCGGGGTGGCCGGGGCCGGCTGGTCCAGCCGGTCCTGACCGGCCCGGTCCCGGCTGCCGTCGCCGTCCGACATGTCGCCGCGCGCCTCCCGGCGGGCCGCCCAGCCGAAGCCGACCAGGGTCAGCAGCGCGAAGAGCCACCACTGGACGACGTACCCGCCGTTCTGCCAGTCGTTCTCGTGCCGGATCGGTATCGCGGAGAAGGCCGGGTCGGTGGCCGGGGTCTGCTCGTCCAGCAGCAGGTACGCGGAGTAGACCGGATACGGCAGCTCCCGGGCCAGCGCCGGTACGGCGATCCGCCGGGTCTCGATCCGGCCGTCCCGCCGGGCGACGGCGTCCGGCTTGCTCTCCGACAGGTGCACCCGACCCACCACGGTCACCTCTCCGGACGGTACGGCCGGGATCTCGGGCCGGGCGAGCGCGCTGCCGCCGGCGGCCGGCGGAATCCAGCCCCGGTCCACCAGGACGGCGCTGCCGTCGGCCAGCCGCAGCGGGGTGAGCACCTCGAAGCCGACCCTGCTCTGCACGGTACGGCTGCGGATCAGGATCACGTTCGTGCTGTCGTACCGCCCGGTCACGGTGACCCGGGTCCAGGCCGCCCCGGCCGGCGGCGCCTGCCCGACCGTGCCGGCCGCGCCGTCCGGCCGGGGCAGCACCTGGTCCACCGGCACCGGCGCCAGGGTCGCGGTCTCGTCGATCCGCTCGTTGATCGCGGCCCGCTCCTGGTAGCGGCTCAACTGCCAGTTGCCGAGCAGCACCATCACCGTGGCCGCGGCCAGGGTCAGCGCGAGGATGCCCAGCCAGCGGGGCGTGAGCAGGAAGCGGTACACAGCACGAGGCTACCCGGGCGGTTCCGCCGGTTTCCCAGCTGGCCGGCTCGGCGGGCCGGTGCGGCGCCCGGTGCCGGGTATCCTCACGCGCGTCGGTTCGATCGACGGGTCGGGCCGGGCCGTCCCTCGCACCACCACCGTCCGTACCAGAACCTTCGCACCGCCCGCACCGGGGGCGGTGACCGCGCCCCGAGGAGCCGACCATGATCGACGCGCCGCGCGTAGTGGTGAGCGCACCGTCGTCCGGACACGGCAAGACCGCCATCGCGGTCGGCCTGCTCGCTGCGCTCGCCGCCCGAGGGCTGGACGCCGCCGGGTTCAAGGTCGGCCCCGACCACACCGACGCCGCCTATCTCGGACTCGCCGCCGGACGGCCCGGCCGCAACCTCGACCCCCGGCTGGTCGGCTCGCAGCGGATCGCCCCGCTCTTCGCGCACGGCTCCGCCGACGCCGAGATCGCGGTGGTGGAGGGCACGATGGGGCTCTTCGACAGCCTGGCCGGCCGGCCCGAGGTCGACTCGACCGCCGCGATCGCCACCACCCTGCGGGCCCCGGTGGTGCTGGTCGTCGACGTGGGCTCGATGGGCCAGTCGGTCGCCGCGCTCGCGCACGGCTTCCGGGCGTACGACGAGATGCTCTGGCTCGGCGGCGTGATCCTGAACCGGGTCGCCTCGGACCGGCACGAGCAACTGCTCCGCGACGCGCTGGACGACATCGGCGTACCGGTCTTCGGGGCGCTGCGCCGACGCGACCTGCCCGCCGTCCTGCCGTCCCGGCAGCACGGTGTGGTGCCGGTGATGCAGCGCGGCGTGGAGGCGTACCGGGGGGTGCGCCGGCTCGGCGAGGCGATCGCCGGAGTCGTCGACCTCGACCGGCTGCTGGCGCTGGCCCGTTCGGCGCCCCGGGTGCCGGTGACCGCCTGGTCGGCCGCGGAGGCGCTCGCCGAGCTGGGCCCGGTCGGCGAGGCGCCGGTCACCCGTACGGTGGTGGCGGTGGCTGGCGGGCCGGCCCTGTCGTACTCGTACGCCGAGACCGCCGAACTGCTGGCGGCGGCTGGTGCCGAGGTGGTCGCCTTCGACCCGCTCCGCGACGAGGTGCTGCCGGCGGGTACCGGTGCCCTGGTGATCGGCGGCGCGCTGCCCGAGACGTACGCCGAGGAGCTGTCGGCGAACCGCCGCCTCTGCATCGCGGTAGCGGAACTGGCCCGTACGGGTCGACCGGTCATCGCCGAGGGGGCAGGGCTGCTCTGGCTGGCCCGGGAGTTCGACGGGCGCCCGATGTGCGGGGTGCTGGACGCCACCGGGGCGAGCCTGGACCGGACCGTCGTCGGTTACCGCGAGGCGACGGCACGGGCGGACACTCCGGTGGCCCGGCTCGGCGCCCGGGTGGTCGGCTACAAGCAGCATCGCGGGGTACTGACCCCACGGGCCGGGCAGACCCCGGCGTGGAGCTGGGGCGGTGGCCCGCCCGAGGGCTTCGTCTGGCGCCGGGTGCACGCCTCCCAGTTGACACTGCACTGGGCGAGCAGCCCGGTGATCGCCAGCCGCCTGGTCGCCGCCGCCGCGTCGGCCGGTACGTCCGCCTCGGCCGGTCCGGCTGCCGTACCGCCGGCCGTTCCGGTTGCGCCGGCCGGCGCGGCGCCGTCAGCGGTCCCGGTCTCGTCGTCCGCTCCGGTCTCGCCGGCGGGCCTGATCAATCCCACCGCGCCGGTGTCACCGGGCCTGGTCGGGGCGTCCGCCCCCGTCTCCCCGTCGGCCCCCGTCTCCCCGTCGGGCCTGGTCGGACCGGCGGCTCCGGTGTCATCTCCGGCACCGACCGGTCCGTCCGCTCCGGTTCTGCCGTCCGCTCCGATCTCGCCGTCCGCCGCTGGCCGACCTGCCGTTCCGGTCGGTCCGGATGCGGTCACCTCCCGGCAATCGGCGTCCGGCGCTGTCGCGCCATCCGGTGGTCCTGCTCCGGCTGGCGGCCCTGGTCCCGGCGGTGGTCCTGCTTCGGCTGGCGGCCCTGCTTCGGCCGGTGGCGTCGCGCGGTCTGGCGGGGCTGCTCCGGCTGGCGGCTCTGGTCCCGGCGGTGGTCCTGCTTCGGCTGGCGGCCCTGCTTCGGCCGGTGGCGTCGCGCGGTCTGGTGGGGCTGCTCCGGCGGGTGGTCCTGGTCCCGGCGGTGGTCCTGCTTCGGCTGGTGGTCGTGCTCCGGCTGGTGGTCGTGCTTCGGCCGGTGGCGTCGCGCGGTCTGGCGGGGCTGCTCCGGCTGGTGGTCGTGCTCCGTCCAGCGGTCCGGCTTCGGCTGGTGGCGCCGCGCCGGCTGGTGGCGCGGCCCATCCCGCTCCGATCCCGCCGGGCGCGGTTTCGCCGGGCGCCCCGGCGCCGAGGGGCGCCGGCCCCGGCCCGGCGGCCGGCGCACCGGTTCGACCGGGACCTGCGGGGCCATCCTCGGCCGCGCCGGCATCGCCGGCCGGACCGTCTGCCGGCCAACGGGCTGCCGGCCTGGCCGGCGCTCCACCCCAGGGAGCGACCAGCACCCCGCCGTCCGGTGCGCCGAGGTCAGCCACCGGCATGCCCGGGACAGGACCGGCACCGCAGGCCCGGCCGAGGCCGACCGGCGGAGGCGAGGCTCCCGGACCGGTGGCCGCACCACGTCCGAGGCCGGTACCCGTCGACGAACAACCGGTGCCGGTCAGAGCCGGTGACGGCTCGGGTGTGGCGCCTGCGGCGAGCCGGACGGATACCGAGGCGGCGGCGGAGGTCGCCGGACCGGGCGAGGCGACTGGGTCCGAGCCGGTGGCCGGTGCCGTGCCGAGCAGTCCGGCCGGTGGACCGATGGCGTGATCCGGTCGACGACCCGGGCCGGCGGCGTGCCCGCAGACCGGGCGGGCGTCCGTGCGGGGCGGGCGTCCGTGCGGGGCGGGCGTCCGTGCGGGGCGGGCGTCCGTGCGGCGTCCTTGGGGAGCGTCCGGGGCGAGCGACGTGCGCGGGCGTCGCGGATGATGTCGGGCCGGCGGGTATGAGCCGAGATCATGAGCCGAGATGAGGTGGCGGGTGTGACCCGATGGGCGGTTCGGCACGGCCGGTTCGGCAGTGAGCCGGGCCGGTGGAGCACGGTCGGGAGGCGGTCCGACGGCGAGCGGGGAGAGTCGGCGGAATGAGCGGAGAGGTGGCGGTGCGCCGCTTTCCGACCCTGACCGTGTCGACGCCACGGGTGCACGTACGACCGCTCCGGGGGTCGGACGCGAAGGCGGTTTCGGTGATCTTCGCCGACAAGCAGACCCAGCGCTGGCTGCCGTTCCAGCGCGAACTGGGACAGATCGACGCCGATGCCTGGTGCACCGAGATGGCCCAGGAACGGCGGGACAGCGGTAACGGCGACCATTACGGCGTGATCCGGCGTGAGGACGAGCGGCTGGTGGGCTGCCTGTGGACCAAGCGCACCGACTGGGGAGGCCGGGTCACCGAGGTGTCGTACGCGATCGCGCCGGAGGCGCGCGGGTTCGGCATGGCGGCGGAGGCGGTCGACGCGATTGCCGTCGCGTTGATCCTGGAACACGGTTTCCAGCGCCTGGAGTTGCGGGTGGCACCTGGCAACACCGCGTCTCGACGGGTGGCGGAGAAGGCCGGGTTCACCTACGAGGGGCTGCTGCGCAACGCCGGGTACGTGCACAGCGGCCGGGTCGACCTGGAGGTCTGGTCCCTGGTCGCCGCCGACCTGCACTCACCCGGCCACTGACGGCGCTACGCGGCCTCGCCGGTCAACCGGTCATCTCGTCCGGTCAACCGGTCATCTCGTCCGAGGGCGGATTGAACTGGCGTACCGGCTGGTCCTTCAGCGCGCCCTTGAGAAATCCGGCGACCGCGTCGATCGGCTTGTTCGCCGGGCCCGAGCCGACCGGGTTCATCGGGCTGTCCGGGTCGGAGAGGAAGCTCGCGACCGCCAACTCGGGGGTGTAGCCGACGAACCAGGCGGCTCGGTCGCTGTCGGTCGTACCGGTCTTGCCGGCCACCGGCCGACCGACGATGCCCCGGACCCGGTCGGCCGTGGACCAGCCGCCGCAGGAGCCTCGGGCCGGGGTGTCTCCGGTCGGGCACCGGGCGGCGTCGGTGGCGGCCCGGGCCGCGTCGGCGCTGACCTCCTGGCTGCACCGGGGGAGCGCGATCTCCAGATCCATCCCGGACCCGGTCCGGTACGTCGCCGGCGCGCCGTCCGGCCCGACGATCGAGGTGACCGGCAACGCCTCGCAGAACCGTCCCTCGGCGGCGACCGTGGCGTACGCGTTCGCCATCTCCAGCGGGGTCACGTCGGAGACCCCGAGGGTGAACGAGCCCCACTTGTTCGCCTGGCTCGGCGACGCCTGCCGCTTGTCGATGTCGGTACGCCACTGCAGGCCCAACCGTTCGGCCAGCCGGACCACGTTCTCGGCGCCGACCTTCTGCTCCAGCCAGACGAAGTACGTGTTGACCGACTTGCCGAAGCCGGACCACATGGTCTGGTTGCCGCTCATCGCACCGCTGGCGTTCGACGGGCACCAGTACCCGCCGCAGTCCGTCGGGCCACCGCTGCCGTCCGGGTAGATCGAGACGAACCGGTGCGGTGAGTTGAACGCCGTGCCGAGCGGTAGCCCGGCGTCCAGCGCGGCGAGCATGGTGAACATCTTGAACGTCGATCCGGCCTGGTAGCCGGGGAGGTCGCCGCCACCGAGCAGCGGGACCACGGTGTTCGGGTAGTTGCCCTTCATCCGGTTGCGTTTGCTCGGGTCGGAGTGCGGACCGTTCTCGTCCTGGTCCAGCGAGTAGGTCCGGTTCACCGCCATCGACTTGACGTACCCGGTGCCGGGTTCGACCGCGACCAGGCCGTGCCCGTACGGGCTGCCGTTGGACTCCCCGGCCTGCACCTGCCCGTCGGCGACCTCCTGCATCTTCGGGTCCAGGCTGGTGACGATGGTGTAGCCGCCCCGGCGCAGCTTGTCGAGGCGCTCCAGGGAGTTGCTGCCGAACGCCGGCTGTGCGGCCCACCAGGCCTTCAGATAGTCGCAGAAGAAGCCCCAGCCGTTGTGCTCCTCCGGCACCGACATGCAGTCGTTCGGCGGGTTGCTGAGCCGGAGCTGGATCGGCTCGGCCTTTGCCGCCGCCGTGGCCTGCGGGGACAGGTAGCCCATCGCCTGCATCCGGTCGAGTACGTAGTTGCGTCGGTCGGTGGCGGCCTTCCGGTCCGAGCTGGCCGGGTCGTACGTGGTCGGTGCCTTCACCAGCCCGGCGAGGGTGGCCGCCTCGACCGGGGTGAGGTCCTTCGGCAGCTTGGAGAAGAAGATCTCCGACGCCGAGTAGATGCCGTACGCCCGGTGGCCGAAGTATGCCGAGTTGAGGTAACGCTCCAGGATCTGCGACTTCGTCGTCTCCTTCTCCAGATCGAGGGCGAGTCGCATCTCGCGGAGCTTGCGCAGCGGCGTCTGCTCGGTGGCCTGCCGCGCCTCCATGGGGGTCTTGGCACTGTCCCGCAGGGCCATCCGGACGTACTGCATGGTCAGCGTCGAGGCGCCCTGGGAGACCCCGCCGGCCTGCTGGTTGGCGACGAACGCCCGGAGCACGCCCTTGGGGTCGACGCCGTTGTGCTCGTAGAACCGGGAGTCCTCCGAGGCGACGATCGCCTGCTGGACGTACGGCGACATCTGGGAGAGCGGCACGTACCGCCGGTGTTCCTCGTAGAAGGTGGTAATCAGGGTCGTCCCGTCGGCGGCGTAGACGTAGCTGGTCTGCGCGGGCATCGAGGCGAGCAGATCGGCCGGGGTCTTCTCCACCAGGTCGGCGCCGGCCTTGGCGGCCAGTCCACCGACCGCGACGAACGGGAACAACGCCGCCGCGACGACCACGCCGGCGATCAGTCCGGCACGGAGCAGGGGTACGAGTCGACCAGGGGCAGGGCGGGTGGTGGGGTTGGTCACGTTTCCAAGCTAAGATAAATCCCGGTAAAACGTGATAAAGATTCGCGAATGTGCGAGCCCTCGTACCGCCAAGTTCGACCATTCCCGATCCGTTCCGGGGCGCCCGCTGGCCGGCGCCGCCGGCCGCCCGGCAGGATCATGTCCATGCCTCGGCCCGCACCCGCACCGCCATCCGTCGGGCCCGATCCCGGCCCGCAAGGGCCCGACCAGTTCGGCCGCCACCGGCCTGATCAGCTCGACCAGCAATGGCCTGATCAGCTCGACCAGCAATGGCCTGATCAGTTCGGCCGCCACGCACCCGACCAGACCGACCAGCACGTGCCCGATCTCGGCCACCACGGCGACGTCGAACTCGCCCCCGGTCTGGTGGATCTCGCGGTCAACGTCCAGCGGCACCCGATGCCGGCCTGGTTGCGGGAACCGATCGTCTCCTCGCTGGAGACGTTGAGCGCCTATCCCGACCCGGCCCCGGCCCGGGCCGCCGTCGCCGCCCGACACCGCCGGCCGGTCGACGAGGTGCTGCTGACCGCCGGAGCCGCCGAGGGGTTCGTGCTGCTCGCCCAGGCACTGCGCGGAGCGCGCCGGCCGGTGGTCGTGCATCCCCAGTTCACCGAGCCGGAGGCGGCGCTGCGGGCGGCAGGACACCGAGTCGAGCGGGTGCTGCTGCCGGCGGAGACCGGCTTCCGGCTGGACCCCGACCGGGTACCGGCCGACGCCGACCTGGTCTTCGTGGGCAACCCGACCAACCCCACCTCGGTACTCCACCCGGCCGACGTCCTGGCCGGCCTGGCCCGCCCCGGCCGGGTACTGGTCGTCGACGAGGCGTTCGCCGATTCCACCATCGGCACCGACACCGGGCCCGCCGGGGCGGGACGTGTCGGGATCGGCTCCGGAGGAGGGGCCGGGGGACCAGCCGAACCCGAGTCCCTGGCGACCCGGCGCGACCTGCCGGGGCTGGTCGTCGTGCGGAGCCTCACCAAGACCTGGGGACTGGCCGGACTCCGCATCGGCTACCTGCTCGCTCCGGCCGAGCTGGTCCAGCGGTTGGCGGCGGTACAACCGCTCTGGGCGGTCTCGACTCCCGCGCTCGCCGCGGCGGCGGCCTGCGCCACGCCCGGCGCGGTGGAGGCGGAGCGCCGGATCGCCGCTCGGCTCGCCGTCGAGCGGGCGTACCTGGTCCGGCGGCTCGGCGAGCTGCCCGGGGTACGCGTCGCGGGCACCCCGGCCAGCGCGTTCGTCCTGGTGCACCTGCCCGGGGCGGCGCGGGTACGGCTGGCCCTGCGCGACCGGGGTTTCGCGGTACGCCGGGGAGACACCTTCCCGGGGCTGGGCCCCGACTGGCTGCGCCTCGCGGTACGGGACACTGCCACCACCGACCTGTTCGTGGCCGCGCTGGCCGGAATCCTGGAGGAATGATGTTGGACGCCACCCTCGCCGAGATCGGTCCCCTCGACGAGGCGGCCATGGCCGCGGCTCACGACCTGCACGCCAGGCTGACCAAGCCGGCCGGTTCGCTGGGCGCCCTGGAGGAACTCTCGATCCGGCTGGCCGGGTTGGCCGGCGCCTGTCCGCCGCCGCTGCCCGAGCCCGCCGCGGTGGCGATCTTCGCGGCCGACCACGGGGTGCACGCCCAGGGGGTGACGCCGTGGCCGCAGGAGGTCACCGCGCAGATGGTGGCCAACTTTCTCACCGGCGGTGCGGTGGTGAACGCGTTCGCCGGGCAGACCGGCGCCACGGTCACCGTGGTCGACGTCGGGGTGGCCACCCCGCTGGCTCAGCCGAAGGTGCCGGCGCAGCGTCCGGGGCGGTCGGCTCCCCGGCTGGTCAGCGCGAAGGTCCGGGCCGGCAGCCGGGACATGAGCGTGCAACCCGCCCTGACCCGGGACGAGGCACGCAGCGCGGTCGAGACCGGCATCCGGGTGGCACACGAACTGCTCGACTCCGGCGCCGGGATCCTGGTCACCGGGGACATGGGGATCGGCAACACCACGGCGGCCGCGGCGCTGATCGCCGCCTTCACCGGAAT
Organism: Plantactinospora sp. KLBMP9567; assembly: GCF_033446045.1. Taxonomy (NCBI): domain Bacteria; kingdom Bacillati; phylum Actinomycetota; class Actinomycetes; order Micromonosporales; family Micromonosporaceae; genus Plantactinospora; species Plantactinospora sp. KLBMP9567. The sequence continues at coordinate 277,166 of NZ_JAWQRR010000009.1, forward strand.
CGACCCGGCCGAGGCGACCGGACGCGGCACCGGGATCGACGACGCCACGTACTCCCGGAAGGTGGCCGTGGTGCGGGCGGCGCTGGCCCGGCACGTACCCGATCCGGCCGATCCGCTCGGGGTGCTGGCCACGGTCGGCGGGCTGGAGCACGCGGCGCTGGCCGGCTTCGTCCTTGGCGGCGCCGGGCGGCGTGTCCCGGTGCTGCTGGACGGGGTGAGTGCGGTCGCCGCCGCGCTCGCGGCGGCCGCCTTCGCCCCGGACGCGGTGGGCGCGATGGTCGCCGGGCACCGCTCGGCCGAGCCGGGCGCGACCGCCGGGTTGGACCGGCTCGGCCTGCTACCGATAATCGATCTGGGCCTACGGCTCGGCGAGGGCACCGGCGCCCTGCTTGCCTATCCGGTGGTCGCCGGTGCGGTGCGGGTACTGCACGAGGTGGCCACGTTCGACGCGGCGGGAGTGTCGGAGAAATGATCATGTATCCGCTTGCGCTGCGGCTCGCCGGCCGGCGTGTGCTGGTGGTCGGTGGCGGGGCGGTGGCGACCCGGCGGGTGCCGGCGCTGCTGGACGCGGAGGCCCGGGTGGTGGTGGTCGCCCCCGAGCTGACCCCGGCGCTGCGGGCACACGTCGACGCGGGCAGGCTGGAGTGGGTCGCCCGGGAGTTCGCGCCGGGCGACCTCGACGGGGCCTGGCTGGTGCAGGTGGCCGTGGACGATCCGGCCGCCGCCGAGGCGGTCAGCGCCGCCGCGCTCGACCGGCAGATCTTCTGCGTACGCGCCGACGACCGCGACGCCGCGACCGCCTGGACCCCGGCGGTCACCCGGTACGGCCCGCTCACCGTCGCCGTGCTCGGCGGGGGTGACCCGCGCCGGGCGGTGGCGGTCCGGGACGCGATCCGGGAGCAATTGATCAGCGGATCGCTCTCCGGTGTCGCGGCGGAGCCGCCGCTACTGCCCCCACCGGACGGGTCCGCGCCCGACCGCGCCGCCCCGGCGGGGGGGAGCGGGCTGAACGGCAGTGTGCGGGACGGCGTCGGCGGCGGCCCGGACGACGCCACCGTCGCCAGCGACACCGGGGACACGGCGGGCAGCAGCGACAGCGGGTACACCGGGCGCAGCGGCGACGCCGGATGCGCCGGGGACAACGGCGGCGCCGGGCACAACGGCGACGCCGGGGATGACGGCCACAATGGCGACCACGGCGTGTCGACGGAGCGGACCGCCGCCGACGGCCGGGCTGCGGACGCGGCCGTCCCCGCCGGTCGGCCGGAACGGCCCGTCGGGCGGGTCGCGCTGGTCGGCGCGGGTCCCGGCGATCCCGAACTGATCACGGTCCGCGGCCGGCGCCTGCTCGCCGAGGCCGACGTGGTGGTCGCCGACCGGCTGGTCCCCGGGCTGCTCCTCGACGAGCTGCGGCCCGAGGTCGAGCTGGTGGATGCCACGAAGATCCCGCACGGCCCGGCCGCCGCGCAGGAGGAGATCAACCGGGTACTGGTCGACCGGGCCCTGGCCGGCGCCCGGGTGGTCCGCCTCAAGGGCGGCGACCCGTACGTCTTCGGTCGAGGCGGCGAGGAGGCGCTGGCCTGCGCCGCCGCCGGGATACCGGTGACCGTGGTCCCCGGGGTGACCAGTTCGGTCGCGGCTCCGGCAGCGGCCGGCATCCCGGTGACCCACCGGGGCGTGGCGCACGAGTTCACGGTGGTCTCCGGACACCTCCCGCCGGAGCATCCCGACTCCCTGGTCGACTGGTCGGTGCTGGCCCAGCTCCGCGGCACCCTGGTCGTGCTGATGGGGCTGAACAACCTGCCGGCGATCGCCGCCGCACTGCGGGCGCACGGCCGGCACCCGGAGACTCCGGCGGCGGTGGTGCAGGAGGGTACGACCGACGGTCAGCGGGTGCTCCGGTCGACCCTGGACGCGGTCGCGGCGGAGGTGCACGCGGCCGGTTTCCGCCCCCCGGCGGTGGTGGTCGTCGGCGACGTGGCGACCACGTTGGCCGGCACCGGCGTACTACCCGGTCTGTCGGGCCGGATCCGGCCGGCCGCGGGGTCGACGCCACCCGTGGCGCCGTAGGGGAGCGATTCCGGATGTTTGTAGTGGCCCCACCGGCCGGGTGAGGCCACTACATCGCGGGAACAGCGCCTACCTCAGCACGCTCGTCGCGCCCGCACCGGTCAGGACTTGACCATGTTGTCCAGGAGCAGGGCGCAACGGATCAGGCCGAGGTGGCTGTAGGCCTGCGGGTGGTTGCCGAGGCCGCGCTCGGAGATCGGGTCGTACTGCTCCGGAAGCAGGCCGGTCGGGCCGGCCGTGTCCACCATCTGGGTGAACAGCTCCTCGGCGTCGGACCGCCGGCCGGTACGCAGGTACGCCTCGATCAGCCAGGCCGTGCAGATGTGGAAGCCGCCCTCCCGGCCCGGCAGCCCGTCGTCCCAGCGGTAGCGGTAGACCACCGGACCGCTGCGCAGGTCGGCCTCGACCTTGAGCACGGTGGCCAGGAACCGGGGGTCGTCGTCGGGCAGCAGCCCCGACAGGCCGATCCAGAGCGAGGAGGCGTCCATCTCCTCGTCCCCGTACGCCACCGTGTAGGCGCCGGCCCCGGTGTGCCAGCCGAACTCCAGCACGTTGTGCCCGATCCGGTCGCGCAGCTCGACCCACTCCGGCCGGTCGCCGTCGCCGTGCCGGCGGACCACGTGCAGCGCCCGGTCCACGGTCATCCAGCACATCACCTTGGAGTAGACGTGGTGCCGGGGTGGCAGCCGGGCCTCCCAGAGGCCGTGGTCGGGCTCGTGCCAGCGCCGGGCGACCGCCTCGACCATGTTCTCCAGCACCCGCCACTCGGTGTCGCGTACCTCGCCGCGCAGGTCGGCGACGGCCGCCAGCAGGTCGGCGATCGGCCCGAAGACGTCGAGCTGGAGTTGGTGGTTGGCGAGGTTGCCGACCCGGACCGGCCGGGAGCCGGCGTACCCGGGCAGGGTGTCGATGACCGCCTCGGCCCCGAGTTCGTAGCCGTCGACGGTGTAGAGCGGGTGCAGCCGTTCCGGGTGCCCGCCGGTGCGCTCGACACAGCCGTCGACCCAGCGCAGGAAGCCCTCGGCTTCGGTCAGCGAGCCGAGGTCGACCAGCGCCCGGGCGGTCATGGCGGCGTCCCGGAGCCAGCAGTACCGGTAGTCCCAGTTGCGTACCCCGCCCAGCTCCTCCGGCAGCGAGGTGGTGGCGGCGGCCAGGATCGAGCCGCTGGCCTCGTGCACCAGCCCGCGCAGGGTCAGCGCGCTCCGTCCGACCAGGTCCCGGGCCGAGGTGGGCAGCCGCAGCCCGGCGACCCAGTCCCGCCACGGCTGCTCGGCCATCGCCTGCCGCTCGTGCACCGGTACCCGGTGGTGGTCCAGGCTGTGCGAGCCGAACCGCAGCTCGCAGGTGACCTGGCCACCGGCGGCGGCCAGGTCGACCACCGCCCGGGCGGTCTCGTAGCCGCCGTCGTTGACGATCTGCCACTCGACGCCGGGCGAGTAGAGCGCGATCGGCTCGTTGGAGCCGAGCACCAGCAGCCCGTCGCCGAGCGGCTGGAGCTGCACGGCGACCTGGCCGAACTCGGGCCGGGGCGCGAAGTCCAGCCGGACCCGGCCGGCGCCGCTGAGCACCCGGACCAGGGTCGAGTCACCGCTGATCACCGCTTGGCCGCTCGGCACGCTGTCACTGGACGGCCGGTCCAGCCAGTCGGTGACGGTCAGCCCGGACCAGCGGGTCTCCACGGTCATCGTGCCGGGCCGGTAGCGCTGGCCGAGCGGCAGGCCGCCGCGTTCCGGGGCGATGCTGAAGTAGCCGGCCGGGTTGCCGCCGACCAGGTCGGCGAAGATCGCCGGCGAGTCGGGCTTGGGGTGGCAGAGCCAGCTCAGGCTCGCCTCCGGGGTGACGAGTGCGACGGTACGCCCGTTGGCCAGCATCGAGTGCCGCTCGATCGGTACCGCCCGCTCGCCGAAGAGCCAGTTCCGGCGTACCTCCAGCAGCAGTCCGAGCACCCGGGCGGCGTCGACCGGCTCGTCGATCCGGAACGCGGCCCGGGTCTCGCCCGGACCGATCTTGATGCCGACGTCCGGCCCGTGCAGCTTGGCGAAGGCGTTCTCGTCGGTGACGTCGTCGCCGAGGAAGAGCGCCGCGCTCGCCGAGAGCTGGGTACGGAGCTGTTCGAGCGCGGTGCCCTTGTTGGTCGGGATCACCGACAGCTCGATCACCTCCTTGCCCCGGGTCACGGTGACGTCCGGCCAGACGGCGGGGCCGGCGTCCACCGCCGCGATCACCTCGGCGGCCACCTCGGGGTCGGCGCCCCGGGTGTGCACGGCGATGCTGGCCGGTTTGGTCTCCAGGCGTACCCGGCCCCGACCGGCGATGATCTGGCGGAGCTCGTTGCGGAGCCGGGTGCGTACCTCGATCAGCTCGGGCGAGAGCCGCTCCACGAAACCGATATCGAACTCGGAGCCGTGGCTGCCCACCAGGTGCACCTCGCTGGGCAGCCGGGAGAGGGTGGCCAGGTCGCGCAGGGCCCGTCCGGAGACCACGGCGACGGTGGTCTGCGGCAGGGCGGCCAGCGCGCGTACCGCGGCGACCGACTCGGGCAGCGGCACCGCCCTGGTCGGGTCCTCGACGATCGGCGCGAGCGTGCCGTCGTAGTCGCAGGCGACCAGGAGCTGTGGTACCCGGGCGATCCGACCGATCGCGGCCCGCAGTTCGGGGTCGATCGAGTCGAGGGTGCGGGGACCCCCGTCGAGCAGGGAGCCGGACTTCACTCGTCCTCCGTCTCGGGTACACCCAGCTCGTTGAGGAAGGACCGGGCCCAGTGTCCGACATCGTGGGTACGCAGGTGGCGCTGCATGATGCGCATGCGGCGCCGGGCCTCGACCTTGTCGACGTGGACCGCGCGCAGCAGCGCGTCCTTGACTCCGTCCGGGTCGTGCGGGTTACAGAGGAATGCCTGGCGCAGCTCGGTGGCGGCGCCGGCAAACTCACTGAGCACGAGGGCGCCGCCCGAGTCGGCGCGCGTTGCTACGTACTCCTTGGCCACCAGATTCATTCCGTCTCGCAGCGGGGTCACCATCATCACGTCGGCCGCACAGTAGAGCGCGGCCAGTTCACTGCGACTGTACGACTGATGGAGGTAATGGACGGCCGGTACACCGACCCGGCCGAATTCGCCATTAATTCGACCAACTTCGCGTTCTACCTTCACCCGGAGTGCCTGGTAGTGCTCCACCCGTTCCCGACTTGGCGTAGCAACCTGCACCATAACTGCATCGGGAACTGTCAACTTTCCGTCAGACAGCAACTCGCGGAACGCCTTGAGTCGAAGCTCGATCCCCTTGGTGTAGTCGAGCCGGTCCACCCCGAGGATCACCGTCTTCGGGTCGCCCAGCTCGGTGCGGATCTGCTTGGCCCGGGCCTGCACCGCCGGGTCGACGGCCATCCGCTCCATCTCGGCCACGTCGATCGAGATGGGGAACGCACCCGCCTTGACCTGCCGGCCGTCCACCTGGATCATCTGACCCTCGTAACGGAGGCCGAGCAGGTGCCGAGCCAGCCGGACGAAGTTCTGCGCCGCCAGCCGCTGCTGGAAGCCGACCAGGTCGGCGCCGAGCAGCCCGCGCAGTACCTCGGCGCGCAGCGGCATCTGCATGAAGAGTTCGATCGGCGGAAACGGGATGTGCAGGAAGAAGCCGATCCGCAGGTCGGGCCGGAGTTCGCGGAGCATCGCCGGCACCAACTGGAGCTGGTAGTCCTGCACCCAGACCGTCGCACCGTCGGCGGCCACCTCGGCCGCGGCCTCGGCGAACCGGGCGTTCACCAGCCGGTACGCCTCCCGCCAGCGGCGCTTGTAGGCCGGGGTCTCCACCGCGTCGTGGTAGAGCGGCCAGATCGTGGCGTTGGACTGGCCCTCGTAGTAGCGTTCGAGTTCCTCGGCGCTCAGTGGCACCGGGTGCAGCCGGATCCCCTCCAGGTCGAACGGCTCCGGCGCGGCGCCGACCCCGCCGGCCCAGCCGACCCAGGTGCCCTGGTGTTGGGCGAGCACCGGATGCAGGGCGGTGACCAGTCCCCCGGGGCTACGCCGCCACTGGCGTCCCTCGGGGGTGGTCACCTCGTCGACCGGCAGGCGATTCGCAACGACCACGAACGAGCTACGTACGGTCACAATCAGTGCACCTCCGGTGATGACGGGTGGTCCACCGCTGAGCGTACTGAGCGTAGCTGCGGTGCCTAACCCCCAGTGCCACAAGTACTGCCCTGCGGGATGCGACGGAAACCCAAAGGTGATCATGACCACCCGAGCGGCCCGGCAGAAGCTCCGGGCGGAGGGTGATGTGGGCGGGCCGGGCCGGACCTGTCAGGATTGACGATGGCGTTTTCCGCCGCACCGCGTGGCCGGCGTGACACCGACAGGGCGTGACACCGACAGCGCGGTCCAGAGCAAGCCCGACGTCGTGGTCGATCGTAAACACGGCATCCGGGGACATCACATCCGTGGGAGGTAGGCCGCACCGTGGCCCAGTACATCTACGTCCTGGAGAAGGCGCGCAAGGCGCACGGCGACAAGGTCGTGCTGGACAACGTGACGCTGAGCTTCCTGCCGGGCGCCAAGATCGGTGTGGTCGGTCCGAACGGCGCCGGCAAGTCCAGCCTGCTCAAGATCATGGCGGGCCTGGACCGGCCGAGCAACGGCGAGGCCCGGCTGATGCCCGGCTACACCGTGGGGCTGCTCGCCCAGGAGCCGCCGCTGAACGACGCCAAGACCGTGCTCGGCAACATCGAGGAGGCGGTGGCGGAGACCAAGGCCAAGCTGGAGCGGTTCAACAAGATCGCCGAGCAGATGGCCACCGACTACTCCGACGAGCTGATGACCGAGATGGGTCAGCTCCAGGAGGAGCTGGACCACGAGGACGCCTGGGACGTCGACTCCAAGCTCGAACTGGCGATGGACGCGCTGCGCTGCCCGCCGCCGGACGCCGACGTCACCCAGCTCTCCGGCGGCGAGCGGCGCCGGGTCGCGCTCTGCAAGCTGCTGCTGGAGGCGCCCGACCTGCTGCTGCTGGACGAGCCGACCAACCACCTGGACGCGGAGAGCGTGCAGTGGCTGGAGCAGCACCTCGCCAAGTACGCCGGCACCGTCATGGCGATCACCCACGACCGGTACTTCCTCGACAACGTGGCCGGCTGGATCCTCGAACTCGACCGCGGCCGGGCCGTCGGCTACGAGGGCAACTACTCCACCTACCTGGAGAAGAAGGCCGCCCGGCTGGCCGTCGAGGGCCGCCGCGACGCCAAGATGAAGAAGCGGCTCAGCGAGGAACTGGAGTGGGTCCGGTCCAACGCCAAGGCCCGGCAGACCAAGTCCAAGGCCCGGCTGGACCGCTACGAGGAGATGGCCACCGAGGCCGAGAAGACCCGGAAGCTGGACTTCGAGGAGATCCAGATCCCGCCGGGCCCCCGGCTGGGCAGCACCGTGATCGAGGCGCACGGGCTGCGCAAGGCGTTCGGCGAGCGGGTGCTGATCGACGACCTGGGCTTCTCGCTGCCCCGCAACGGCATCGTCGGCATCATCGGCCCGAACGGCGTCGGCAAGACCACGCTGTTCAAGACGATCGTCGGGCTGGAGCAGCCGACCGCCGGCTCGGTCAAGGTCGGTGAGACGGTCAAGCTGTCGTACGTCGACCAGAACCGGGAGGGGCTGGCCGGCGACAAGACCGTTTGGGAGGTCGTCTCGGACGGGCTGGACCACCTGATGGTGGGCAAGGTCGAGATGCCGTCCCGGGCGTACGTGGCGGCCTTCGGGTTCAAGGGCCCCGACCAGCAGAAGCCGACCAAGGTGCTCTCCGGCGGCGAGCGCAACCGGCTCAACCTGGCGCTGACCCTCAAGATCGGCGGCAACGTCATCCTGCTCGACGAGCCCACCAACGACCTGGACGTGGAGACCCTCTCCTCGCTGGAGAACGCGCTGCTGGAGTTCCCCGGCTGCGCCGTGGTCATCTCGCACGACCGGATGTTCCTGGACCGGGTGGCGACGCACATCCTGGCCTGGGAGGGCGACGACGAGGACCCGTCGAAGTGGTTCTGGTTCGAGGGCAACTTCGAGGCGTACGAGAAGAACAAGATCGACCGGCTCGGCGCCGAGGCGGCCCGGCCGCACCGGGTCACCTACCGCAAGCTCACCCGTGACTAGTCCGGTGCAGGCCGGGCCGGCGCAGGCGGAGCAGCTCGACAGCCGGCGGTTCGGCTACGACTGCACGCTGCGCTGGTCTGACCTGGACGCGTACGGGCACGTCAACAACGCCCGCTTCCTCACCCTCTACGAGGAGGCCCGGGTGGCGCTGATGTTCGCCGGCGGTCGGGCCTGGGGAGTCGGCTCGTTCGCCGACGGCGTGGTGATCTACCGGCACGAGATCGACTACCTGCGCCCGGTCGAGTACACGCTCGATCCGGCCACCGCCGAGAGCGCTCCGATGGTGCACATCGAGATGTGGGTCGAGGATCTGCGGCAGTCCCGGTTCACCATCGGCTACGAGCTGTTCGACCGTACGGTGCTGGCCAGCCGGGCCCGGTCGGTGCTGGTGCCGTTCGACCTGGAGCAGCAGCGGCCCCGCCGGCTGACCGACGAGGAGCAGGAGTTCCTCCGGCGCTATCTGGTCGAGCCGGCGGCCCGGGACAAGCCGGCGTAGGGAGCGATTCAGGTGCCCGCTGCGGAGGAGGTTACGGGTGGTGCCGGAGTGGCGACCGGGAACGGGCACGGGCTCTCCGGCCTGCCGGACGCCGGTGCCTTCCTCGCCCGGCTGACCCGGCTCGACCCGGGCGCGGTGGTCCGGCTCCGCTCCGGGGCCCCCGGCGCGGCGGCCGGCGCCCCGGACCGGACGGTGCTCTGGGCGCGGCTGCCCTGGGACGTGCTGGTGGGCCGGGTGGTCGCCGGGGCCGGCCCCGGCGACGCCACGGTCTCCGCCGCCGAGCTGCTGGCCGAACTCGGCCGAGGTGGTGCGGCGCTCCCGCGGCGCCGGGACGCCGACTGGCGGTGGCCGGTGCCGGGCGGGCCCGGCACGGTGGTGGAGACGATCGCCGGTGCCGAGCTGCGCCGGATCGCGGCGGCGGCGGCGGACACCCTGCGGGGCGCGGCCACCGAGGGCGTCGCCGGCCGGGCGGTGGGCCAGCGCGCGGTCCGGGACGCCCTGCTCGACCACGTCGCGGTGGTGGTGACCGGACCCCCGTCGAGCACCGATCCGGTACCCGACCCCGGCGCCGCCGGCACCGATCCGGGACGTACCGGCGGCCGGATCGAGGTCTCTCAACGACTGGTCCAGGCCATCGTCCGGATGGGCTTTCTCGGCTCCTCCGGCCCGTCCGGGCAGGACGCCGTACAGGTGCGGATCATGGGTCGTTGGGTCGGATTGGCCGCACCATTCGGAGTGGCGTGGTCACAGAAAGTCAGCCAGCTTGCGATAAAACCGGCGCGTGATCACCCGAACGGTTGATGAGGCATGGTCCATCCGTCTTGGGGCTGCAGTTGGGGGGGTGCTTCGAGCCGGCTGTACGGGTACCGTCGGGCCTCGGATCCAACGCAACGTAGGCATGTGGATCCGCTGGGGAGTGAGGTGCTCAAGCGATGCCGTGGTGGTCATGGCGCCCCGGCCACGCCGGTGGCGGCGAGCCGGAAACTCGAAGCAGGATCCCGTCGGACGGTGCCGTCCGGGTCGGGCCGCCGGCGCCCCGGGAGCCGGAACACGACTCCCGACCGGAACCCGATGCCAGGGCCGGCGACCGGGACTCCCGGCCCGGAGACCGGGCTTCGATCAGGGAGATCCCCCCGGTGATCGCGCCGGTGACGCTACGCCGGGTCGGCGACGCGCTGGACCTGCTCGACGTGCGTTATCTCGCCGACGGCGACGGCAGCCTGCTGGCCATGTGGGAGCGGCACGCCGTCCTGTTCGCCCTGGAGGGGCCGGACGACGAGATCCTCGTCATGCGGGCGCGTCCACACTCCACGGTCCCACCGGACTGGGCCGACCGGGCCTACCGGGTGGTCAACGAGTGGAACCACACCCGCCGGTTCTGCAAGGCGTACGTCGGTGACCCGACCGAGCGCGGCCAACTGCCCATCTACGCCGAGTTGCAGGTGCCGTTGAGCGCCGGTGCGCACGACGCCCTGCTCGTCGAGATGCTGGACTGTGGAGCCGCGGTGGCGACCACCTTCGTCGACTGGCTGCACGACGAGGGCGCTCTGCTCTAGGTAGCGTCCCCGCCAGGGCCACCGCTCAGTGCGCCGGCCCGGGTGTCTCGTCCATGGTGTTGACCATGAAGTACGCGGCCCGTTCGAGGTACTGCCACAGGGTCTCGTCCTGCTCCGGCGCCAGCTCCAGCCGGTCCACGGCCCGCCGCATGTGCCGCAGCCAGGCGTCCCGCTCGACCGGCCCGACCCGGAACGGCGCGTGCCGCATCCGGAGCCGGGGATGCCCGCGCTGCGCCGAGTAGGTGTTCGGGCCGCCCCAGTACTGGATCAGGAAGAGCGTGAGCCGTTCCGCCGCCGGGCCGAGGTCCGCCTCCGGGTACATCGGCCGGAGCACCGGATCGGTGGCGACGCCCGCGTAGAACTCGTCGACCAGCCTCCGGAAGGTCGGTTCGCCGCCGATCTCGGAGTAGAAGGTCGGCGACGGGCGGGTCTGCTCTCGCTCACCTGCGGGATTCACCGCTCCATCCTGCCATCCGGCGCGGCGATCGACCGCAGCCGGAGCCGTGGCCGTGGTGCGGGCTGGCTCACACTGCCAGACGGCGCGGCGGCTCAGACAGCGCCGATGCCGGCCTCGGAGGAGGGCGGCCGGGGGTTGGGCGGGGAGGTACGCGCCGGCGGCTGCCCCGGCCCGGTCGGCCCGACCGCCGCCTCCCGGTCGGCGGAGCGGCGCCGGGCCTCCGCGATCGCCGCGTCGAACCGCTCGGCCTGCGGCCACCGCAGGGCCAGCAGCAGCATCAGCAGCACTCCGGCGGCGCTCCACAGCCCCACCACCCGGGGGATGGTGAACCGCTCGGCCAGCAGGCCGGTGGCGAGTACTGCCACGCCCTGCATCACCTGTACGCCGGTGTTCATCACGCCGTTCGCCCGGGCCCGGTAGCCATGCGGCAGGGCGAGCACGAACAGTCCGTTCGTCACCGGCATCAGCCCGGCGACCGCGAAGCCGGCGACCGCCGCCAGCAGTGCGACCACCCCCGGCGGCGGGTCGAACAGGGCGGGCACCAGGGCCAGCGGGGCGAGTACCGCGAACGGCCGCACCAGGGACCGGCGGAGGTCCGGCCGGAGGCCCCGGCCGACCAGCAGGCCACCGAGGATGAAACCGGCCGGTGCGGCGACCATGATCAGCGCCTGGGTGGCGCTCCGGTCGGCGCCCGCACCCGCGAACTTGGTGGCCCAGGCCGCCGCCAGGCCCTCGGGCACGATCGCGAACAGCATCGCGCAGAACACCATGATCGCGATGGCCCGCAGGACCGGGGTGCCGAAGACCAGGGCGAAGCCGGCGCCGGTCTCCCGGAGCAGGTGCCGCCGGCCCTGCTCGGGCGGCGCGGCGGGCCGGTGCCGGACGCCGAACCAGATGATCGACGCGGAGAGGCCGAAGGCGGCGGCGTTGAGCAGCAGGGCCAGGGCCGGGCTGTAGAGCGCGATCCCGGCACCGACCGCGTAGCCGAAGACCTGTGCCGCCTGTGCCGTGCTGCCGTGCAGGGAGAGCGCGACGACCAGCCGGTCTCCGCTGAGCAGCACGGGAAGCATCGCGGACCGGGCCGCCTGGCTGGGCGGATTCGCCAGGGTCGCCGCGAAGAGCAGCGCCAGGATGACCGGCGTGTCCAGCCCGTCGATCGCGATGGCCGCGTACAGCGGCAGCCGGACGAGGTCGCAGATCACCATGACCGTCCGGTACGGGTACCGGTCGGCGAGGGTGGTGAGCAGCGGACCGCCGATCAGCCACGGCAGGTAGCTGGTGGCGAAGGCGGCCGCCGAGAGGGCGACGGACTCGCTCTGCTGGTAGACCAGCAGCGTGACGGCGGCCTTGGCGAGATAGTCGCCGGTCCAGGTCAGTACGGTGGCCGCGAAGACCGCCCGGTATTCACGCTGGGCGAACACTTCCCGAAAGGTTGCCGGCCGCTCGGGAGTGCGTGTCTCTTCGGACACCGGTGGGCCTCCATCGTTCTCGACCGCTGACCAAATGTGATGGGGCTGCCGGGAACGTCAGACGTTCGGATCAGCAAGGTCTTCGTCACGCTCCGGGAGGGAGCTAGTTCTGGATTCTGCCCGATCGTATGACGACTGGCTAGGGCGAACGGATAGATCGTCGCATCTCCGACTGGTCGAACGGACGATACCCGACCGCCCGCTCGGTACGCGACCCCTGACAGCCGGCCCTCCACCAGGGCCGTCCGGTACGTCCACGGCACCGTCCGGGGTACCCGGCGCTGACCCGTACCGGCGGTGGCTCCACCACTCGGCGGGACGCCGGGCGCGCTACGCCGGCGGGCCGATCACGGTGAGTGGCGCGACGTCGGGCGGCTCAGGTCGCTCCACCCTGGCCGGTCTCCCCGTCGGCCGGCGGGGTCGAGGGCCGGGGGAACATCCTGGTGGCCGCGATGCCGGCGGTGATGCCGGAGTTGTCCAGCGCCTCGGCCAGCCGGCGGCGCAGCTCGCGGGCGACCGCGAACTGCCCCTCCGCGGTGGTCTTGGCGATCGTCCGGATCACCGACCCGTCCACGGTGATCTGCTCGACCCCGACCACCTCGGGCGGCTCCACCAGCTCCGGCGCCAGCTCCGGGTCGACCGCGACCGAGGCGGCGGCGGTCCGCAGCACCGCGGTGGCCTCCTCGGTACGGGCGAAGCCGATCGGCATGTCCACCACCACCATCGCCCAGCCCTGGCTCTTGTTGCCGACCCGGATGATCTCGCCGTTGCGGATGTACCAGACGACTCCCCGGGCGTCCCGGACCGTGGTGATCCGCAGGCCGACCGCCTCGACCACCCCGGTCGCCTCGCCGAGGTCCACCATGTCACCGACCCCGTACTGGTCCTCCAGCAGCATGAAGAGCCCGGCGAGCAGGTCCTTGACCAGCGTCTGGGCGCCGAACCCGAGGGCCAGGCCGGCGATGCCGGCACTGGCCAGCAGCGGGGCCAGGTCGAAGCTGAGTTCGCTGAGGATCTGTAGGGCGGCGATCGCGAAGACCACCGCCGTGGTCATGCTGCGCAGCACCGAGCCGATCGCCTCGGCCCGCTGCCGGCGCCGTTCCGGTACGACCGCCTGCGGGTCGGGTGCGGCGCTGGGGATCCGCTCGCGCAGCGGCCGGAGCACCGCGGGGATGCGGCTCTCCGAGGTGCTCCGCACCAGCCGGTTGATCGTCCGGTGCAGCAGGAAACGGAGCAGGACCGCCACCAGCAGGATCAGCACGATCGTGGCCGGCTTGATCAGGAAGAGGTTGCTCCCCTCGGCGAACCACGCCGACCTGGTCACCCGCCAGACCTGGTCGCAGACGGGGTTGTCCAGGCAGCTCGGCTTGGGGTCCGGCGTCTCCGGCTGCGGCATTCCGAGCACGGCGGCAGTGATCAGCGTCGCGGGGTTCACGAATGCCTTCGTACCGTACCGGTGTCCGGCGGTCTCGGCCGACCCGCCGGCACGTGGCGGACACCCCCTTCCGCGGCCGGCGTCCCCGCCGCCGTGGTACGGGGTGACAGGACGGAACCGGTCATCTTGCCACGGGACGTGAAAGCTTTCTGCGGGACCCCGGATTAGTACGTGCAATCGCGGCAGCTATCGGGGACTATTGGCGCACGGACGCCGGTGATCTGCCGGCGTCGGCCGTGGTCTTGGCGGCCGGTCGGTGCCTGCTGCCGACCGGCGCCGGGGCGGGGCCGGCACCAGGCGGGCGAGGGAGCGGACGAGAACAACCGAGAGGGTGAGCGCGATGCCTGACATACGACCCACGGTGGGCTCCGGAGCGTTGGTGCTCAATGCCACCTATGAGCCGCTGTGTGTCGTTTCAGTGCGTCGAGCCGCCATCCTGGTTCTCTCCGCCAAGGCCGTCTGCGTGGCCGACGGGGAGGGGATCCTGCACAGCGCCCGCAACTCCCTGCCGGTGCCGTCGGTGGTCCGGCTGACCCGGTTCGTCCGGGTGCCGTACCGGACACACGTCGGGCTCTCCCGCCGGGCCATCTTCGCCCGGGACAACTGGCGCTGCGTCTACTGCCGAGGCCCGGCCGAGACCATCGACCACGTCTTCCCGCGCAGTCGGGGTGGCCGGCACGCCTGGGAGAACGTGGTCGCGGCCTGCGCCAGGTGCAACCACACCAAGGGCGACAAGACCCCGGCGGAGCTGGGCTGGCGGCTGCACTCGCTGCCGGCCGCGCCGAAGGGCATCGCGTGGCGGGTGCTCGGCCACCGGGCGCCGGACCCGCGCTGGGCGGACTGGCTGGACCTGCGCGAGGCCGAGGCGGCCTGAGCCGGCGAACGTCGCGGACGGCCGCCGCGACGACGCTGGCCGACCGCCCGGCAGGGCTGGTCGACGGTGCGGCCGGTGCCCGGCGCGGGCTCAGGTGTGCCGGGCCGAGACCAGGGACGCGAAGACGATGACGTTGTCGGCGTACCCGGTGGATCCGCCGACCCAGCGGCCGCCGCAGGTGATCAGCCGGAGCGACGGCCGGCTGAAATCGCCGTAGACCCGGTCGACCGGCAGTTCCGACTTGTTGAACCGCTTGACGGAGTTGACCTCGAAGACCGCCACCGACTCATCCTCCCGGTCGACCTCGATCTTGGCGCCGGGGCGCAGCCCGGCCAGGTCGTGGAAGACGGCCGGCCCGGTCCGGGTGTCGACGTGACCGACGATCACCGACGGCCCGTACTGTCCCGGAGTCGGGCTCTGGCTGTACCAGCCCGCCTCGTCGCGGCGGTCCGACGCCGGCACCTCGATGGTGCCGTCCCGGGCGACGCCGACCGGATGCACGGGTGCGGTCAGGTCGAGCGACCGGATGCCGATCTCGACCGGCGGGCTCGACGCCAGCACCGGGAACCTCCGGGGCGGCGCCGGAGCGCCGAACGGCATTCCGCTGGGCAGCAGGGTGATCCCGGTGACGCTCTGCACCCCGAACAGGGTGACGAGCAGGCCCAGCAGCAGGGTGATCACGGGTACCGGTCCGGGGCGGCGGGCCCATCGGCGCCGGCTCGCCCGCCGGTTCGGCCGGTACGGTGCGGCGTCCAGGGTGCCGGGCGGGGTGCCGTCGGCCGGATCCGGGCTGGTGATGCTCGCTGCGGTGGCCTGCCGGGCGAGCCGGGCCGTGCGGCGCCGCCACCGGCCGGTACGCGCCCACCACCGGCCGGTCCGACCCCGCCACGTGCCATCGCCCGTGGGGAAGCGGAACATGCCGGGTCCGCGGGTCAGCTACTCGGTTCGGTACGCCGCCGCCGGCCGGCCACCCCGAACCCGATGGCGAGCACGACGATGCCGAGACCACCGGCGATCATCAGGGTCCCGCCCGGGCCGCCGGCCGTACCGCCGCCACCCGCGGCCGGCCCCTGGCTGCCCTGACTCATGTTCACCACGGTCAGCGTGGTGGTGGCGTTGTTGCCGTTCTGCTGGCAGCTCAGGTTGACCGCGTACGCCCCCGGCGCCTTGCTGCCCGGAATCGTCACCGACGCGGTGAGGAAGCCGTTGTCGGGGCGCACGATCACCCGGCCGAACGCGTCCGAGTGCACCGTGGCCTGCTGGTTGTTCGCGCCGTCGCAGCTCGCCCGGATGTTGACCCGGCTACCCGCCGGGGCCGTGTTCGGGGTGACCTCCACGAAGGTGTTCGGTCCGGCCTGTACCGCGCTCACGTTCCCGAACAGCGGCCCGGGGACCAGGGCGGCGACGGTGACGCCGGCGGCGATCGTACGGCCGACGACCTTGGCAGTGAGCATGACTTCCCTCCCCGGCGGTGCATCCCTCGGCCGGGCACCCCTCGCGTCCGCCGCGGGGTCGGGTGCGCGACCCGTCTCGTCGGGGAACGTGTTCCCACCGACCCGCCGCGCACACGCACCCGGCTGGGCCGACAGTCGGACGAACGCCCTGGTCAGCTACTTGACGCGGGTGGAATCGGGAGTACCGGGTGCCAGTCCAGCGGACTGGAGAGCACCATCGTGCTAGACGGCTGCCCGTACGGGGCGAGACGGTCGATGACCTGCTCGAACGCCTCGATCGACTCGGCCGCGACCTTGAGCATGCTGCAGGCGTCCCCGGTGATCCGGTGTATCTCCAGGATCTCCGGCCAGTCCGGCACCTCCGGGTCCCGGAGGATGCACCGCGCCCCGTAACAGGACATCCGGATCATCGCGACCACGTTCCGGCCGGCCCGGGCCAGGTCGACGTGCGCGTGGTACCCGGTCACCACGCCGGATTCCTCCAGCCGGCGGACCCGTTCGGCGACGGCCGGCGGGGAGAGGTGGACCCGGCGGGAAAGTTCGCTGAACGAGAGCCGGGCGTCGGCCTGGAGCTCCCGCAGCAGTGCCCAGTCCATCTCGTCCATAACCGCTCACTCCCGGTGACATGATCGCGAATCCCGGATCGACCTTTCAAACGTTAAGCCACTCCGGCGCCGAACCACACAACCACCGGATCTGGCCTCGTACCGCCGTTGGTCCGGCATTCCGTTCGGCGGTGAGGCGGAGAGATCATGACGGTAGCGCGTAACGGAGCGGAGGCGACGGTGGAGAGGACTCAGCGGCAGCGGCGACCCGGCCGACCCCGGGTACGCCCGGCGAACGCCGCGCAGCGGGCCGCCCGGGCGGCGGCCAACGGTGGCGAGCCGACCCTGGAACCGGCCGAGCGGACGCCGTACGACGCGTACGTGCACGCGAGTACGCTGCACCGCCTCCAGCAGCCGCTGAGCCGGGATCCCGGTGAGATGTCGTTCCTGATGGTCAGCCAGATCATGGAGCTGTACTTCGGGCTGACCTGCTTCGAGCTGCGCGAGGCGCGGCAGCGGCTGCGCGCCGACGACCTCTGGGCCGCGCTCGCCCCGCTGCACCGGGCCGCCCTGCACCTGGAGGGGCTGAACGCGGCCTGGCGGGGGCTGCGCTGGATGACCCCGGCGGACTTCAACCGGTTCCGCAACCTGCTCGGTGAGGGCTCCGGGTTCCAGTCCGCGATGTACCGGCAGTTGGAGTTCCTGCTCGGGCTGAAGTCCGCCACCCTGGTCCGGCCGTTCCACCGGCAGCCGAGGGTCTACGCCGAACTGGTCGAGACGCTCCGGGCGCCGAGCCTCTGGGACGAGGTGACCGCCCTGCTGGCCCGCCGGGGCTTCGCGCTGCCGCAGGCGCTGCTGCACCGGGACTTCTCCGCCGACGCCGAGTCGAGCGCCGAGCTGACCGCCGCCTGGGTGGAGATCTACGCCGACACCGGGCCGGACAACCACCTGCGACAACTGGGTGAGACGCTGGTGGAGATCGCCGAGCAGTTCGACGACTGGCGCCACCAGCACCTCAAGGCGGTACGCCGGACCATGGGCGCGAAGGTCGGCACCGGGGGGTCGGCCGGCGCGGCCTGGCTGCGCCGGAGCATGGCCCGGGAGGTCTTCCCCGAGCTGTGGGCCGCCCGGACGGACATGTAGTGCGGGCCGTTACCGCCCCGGAGTGCGCGGGGGCCGGCGACAGAGGAGTACCGCCCCGGGATACCGGGGGCGAGCGACAGAGGAGCAAGAGCGGATGACCACCCCGGAGCAGGAGGAGGCGGCCCGGCGCCGCGACGAGGCCGATCCCGGTCACCGGCACCTGTTCCACGTGCCCCCGGCCGAGGGCGGCCGGTACGCCGAGGCCGCCTACCTGGTCGGCAACTCCCTCGGGCTGCAACCCCGGGCCGCCCGGGCCGATCTCGACGCCGAGTTGGAGACCTGGGCCCGGCTCGGGGTCTCCGGCCACTTCGCCGGAGACCGGCCCTGGGTGCCGTCCTACCGCTCGCTCACCGGGCCGAACGCCTCGCTGGTCGGCGCGCTGCCGGCCGAAACCGTGGTGATGAACTCGCTGACGGTCAACCTGCACCTGCTGATGGTGTCGTTCTACCGGCCGACGGCCGGCCGGGACCGGATCCTGATCGAGGATGCCGCCTTCCCGTCCGACAGCTACGCGGTGCGCAGCCAGGCCCGGCACCACGGGTTCGACCCGGACGAGACCGTCGTCCGGCTGCGCCCCCGCCCCGGCGAGGAGACCCTGCGTACCGAGGACGTGGTCGACTACCTCGACCGGGAGGGGCAGCGGGTGGCACTGGTCCTGCTCGGCGGGGTCAACTACCTCACCGGCGAGCTGATGGACATCCCGGAGATCACCCGGGCGGGCCACCGAGCGGGCGCCCTGGTCGGCTGGGACCTCGCGCACGCGGTCGGCAACGTGCCGCTGGCGCTGCACGACTGGGACGTGGACTTCGCCGCCTGGTGCACCTACAAATACCTGAACTCCGGTCCGGGGGCGTTGGCCGGGGCGTTCGTGCACGAGCGACACCTCGGCGACCCGGCCGTCGACCGGTTCGAGGGCTGGTGGGGCACTGACGAGGCGACCCGGTTCGAGATGGCCCCGGTCTCCCGGCCACCGGCCACCGTGGAGGCCTGGCTGATCTCCAATCCGCCGGTGCTGGCGATGGCGCCGATGCGCAGCGCTCTGGCCATCTTCGCGCAGGTCGGAATGCCCGCGCTGCGGGCCCGCAGCGAGCGGTTGACCGGTTACCTGGAAGGACTGCTCGACCAGCTCACCCCGAGCCGGCCGCTCACCCTGCTCACCCCGCGGGAGCCGGGCCGGCGCGGCTGCCAGCTCTCCGTCCGGATCGGCCGGGGCGGGGCCGCCGCGCTGACCAAGCGGTTGTCCCAGGAGTACGGGGTACTCGTCGACGACCGGGAGCCGGACGTGATCCGGCTGGCCCCGGTCCCGCTCTACTCGACGTACCACGACTGCTGGCGGGCGGCCGAGGCGCTGGCCCGGCTCGTCGACGAGACGTGATTCCGACCGTCCTCCGGCCCGCCCGACCGTCCTCCGGGCGACCGCGAGCGGGCCGGATCGGCACCCCGAGATCTGGTGGGCGTCGGTTTCCGATACCGTGAACGGCGACCGGGTCGGTCGGGTGGACAAGGTCGTCACCTGCGCCGACCGGGCACGATGATCCCGTTTTCGCCTGGGGGCGTTGAGGTTGTCTGTTTCCGACACGTTGCTGGTCTTCGTTGCCATCCCGGCTGCTGCGGTGCTCGTGATCACCGTGCTGGCCCGGGCCGGCAAGAGCGGCCGTAACGCCCGGCGGTACCGCCCGGGGCGGCCCTTCGAGTTCACGCCGGTCTGGTTCCTCTCCTCGCCCGAGCACCTGACCGAGTCCGCCCGGACGGCGCTGCCGGCCGGCGCGGAGGCCCGGGCGCTGACCAGCGGCGAGATCGAGACCATCAGCGCGCCGAAGCGCGCTGGCGTGACAGGGGGCGCAAGTGACCGCTGGTAAGAGCGTGGCGACGGCCGAACGGCCCGAGGCCGAGGTCGGGCCGAGCGCCACCCCCCGGCCGAACGTGCTCGACGGGCCGTTCACCACCCGCCAGCTTCTCCGGATCGACGAGGCACTGCGGATCGCCGACGAGTCCACCGGTCTGGTCTTCACCGTCTACGTCGGGCCGCTGACCGAACCGGTACGCGAGCACGCGCAGCGGCTGCACCTGGAGCTGGCCGACCCGGCCCGCGCCGTCCTGGTCGCGCTCTCGCCGAACCAGCGGGTGCTGGAGGTCGTCACCGGTGCCGAGGCGCGCAAGCGGATCCCGGACCGGGACGCCAAGCTGGCCGCGCTCTCCATGGTGGCCGCTTTCGGCGGCGGCGACCTCACCGGCGGCATCGTCAGCGGCCTGGACCAGCTCGCCACCCGGGCCGGCCGCTCCGCCTAACGTCGCATCGCCCGGCCGGTGCCCTGCCCCGAGTGGGCCTCCGGCGGCCGGTCAGGGCAGTGAGACTGGTGTCAGGGCAGCCAGGTACCGGGGGCGACCTGGACCAGGAAGGGCAGCTGCCAGCTCGTGATGCTGGAAGTCGGCCGGAGGGGTCACGTGGAGGCTCCCGTCGATGACCTCGTAGCGGTGCCCGTCCGCCGGCAGGGTGCGCAGATCGTCCTCGGTCCACCCCTGCTCGCGCGGATGCCACTCGTACCGTGGTTGGGCCATCGAATCCACCTCCATCGGGAAGCCTAACGGCCCGGGCCGGCCGGCGGTCGCCCCGCACCGCCGGCCGGTACCCGAATCGTTTCCGAGCGTGACGACGGCGCCGGGTGCCGGATCGGATCCGGCACCCGGCGGCGGTCAGTTCGACGGTCAGGTCAGGACGGTGACGCGGCGTCCTTGGCCCGGGCCTTCAGCGCCCGCACCACTCCGTCCCGGCCCTCGGCGACCAGCCGGCGCAGCGGCGCCGGATGCCCCGGCTCGGCCAGCCAGGCGTCGGTCAGCCGGATGGTCTCTTCGGTGATCTGGTACGCCGGGTAGGCCAGCATGACGAACTCCTGCGCCGGCTCGCTGTCCCGCTTCTTCCAGATCTGGCCGACGACCTGGAAGAACCGCTCGGCGTACGGGGCGGTCAGCTCGACCTGCGCCGGATGCTGGAAACCCTGGAGCAGCGCCCGGTGTCGCCAGTTCGGCAGCGCCTCGTCCCCGGTCAGGGTGCGCCACACCGTCGCCTTGTTCTCGGCGGTGGGCACCAGCGCGTGCGCGAGCGCGGCCTCCCGCTCGCCGCTCGACGTGCGGTCCGCGGCCAGCTCGGAGTCGATCTCGGCTCGCCCCGCCGCGCCACCCGCGACCAGGGCCCGCAGCACCGTCCAGCGCAGCTCGGTGTCGATGGTCAACCCGTCCGGCACCTCGGCACCGTCCAGCCAGCCCCGGAGCACGGCCAGCTCGGCGTCGCTGCGGGCCGCCGAGGCGTACGTCCGGGCCCAGGCCAGTTGCAGGCCGCTACCCGGCCCGGCCGCGCGCAACGCGGTCACCGCGGTACGGGCGAAATCCGCCCAACCGCTCGGCGCCCACTCCGGCGCGGCGTACGAGGTGAGCGTGGCGGCGACCTGCCGCAGCGTCGCGGTGACCAGGTTGATGTCGGTCTCGGCGGGCAGCCCGGCCAGCGCCAGCGCCACGTAGTCCCGCGCGGAGAGTTCGGCGTCCCGGACCATGTCCCAGGCGGCGGCCCAGCACAGGCCCCGGGCCAGCGACGACTCGAACGCGGCGATGTGCCGCACCACCGTCGCCATCGACGGCTCGTCCAGCCGCAGCTTGGCATAGGTCAGGTCGTCGTCGTTGAGCAGCAGCACGTCCGGCGCCGCCACGCCGGTGAGCTGGGACAGCTCGGTACGCTCGCCGGCCACGTCGACCTCGATCCGGTCCCGCCGGACCAACCGGTCGCCCCGCAGGTCGTAGAGGCCCACCCCGATCCGGTGCGTACGCAGCGTCGGGTGTTCGCTCGGCGCCTCCTGCCGGATCACCACCGACTCGTACGTCCCGTCCGGGCCGATCGACACCTCCGGGCGGAGCGTGTTGACCTGGGAGGTCTCCAGCCACTCGGCGGCGAACTTGCGCAGTTCCCGGCCGGAGGCCGCCTCCAACTCGCTGAGCAGGTCGTCGAAGGTGGCGTTGCTCCAGGCGTACTTGCCGAAGTAGCTGCGCAGGCCCTCCAGGAACGGCGCCTCCCCGACGTACGCCACGAGCTGCTTGAGCACGCTGGCGCCCTTGGCGTACGTGATGCCGTCGAAGTTGACCTCGACGGCCTCCAGGTCCGGCATCTCGCAGTAGACCGGGTGGGTGGAGGAGAGCTGGTCCTGCCGGTAGCCCCAGTTCTTGCGGATGGAGAGGAAGGTCGTCCAGGCGTCGGCGAACCGGGTGGCGTTGGTGTTGGCCCAGTGGCTGGCCCACTCGGCGAACGACTCGTTCAGCCACAGGTCGTTCCACCAGCGCATGGTGACCAGGTCGCCGAACCACATGTGGGCCAGCTCGTGCAGGATCGTGTTGGCCCGCTGCTCGTACTCGAAGTCGGTCTCCTGGGACCGGAACAGGTAGTGCGCCTCGGCGTGCGTGACGCAGCCGAAGTTCTCCATCGCGCCGGCGTTGAAGTCCGGCACCCACACCTGGTCGTATTTCGGCAGCGGGTAGCGGACGCCGAACTGCTGGTGGAAGAAGTCGAAGCCCTGGGTGGTGATCAGGTTCAGGTCGGCCGAGTCGAGGTACGGCGCCATGCTGGTCCGGCAGAAGTAGCCGAGGTCGACACCGTCGTGGGTGTACCGCACCTCGTGGTAGGGGCCGGCGCAGAGCGCGGTGATGTAGGTGCTCATCCGGACCGACTCGGCGAAGTGGACCGTCTTGGTCTCGGCGCCGGCCGGCTCCTCGACCCGCAGCGGCATGTTGGAGATGACCCGCCAGTGTGCCGGCACGGTGGCGTGCCAGGTGAAGACGCTCTTCAGGTCCGGCTGGTCGAAACAGGCGAAGACCCGCTGCGCGTCGGCGGTCTCGAACTGGCTGTAGAGATAGGTCTCGCCGTCCACCGGGTCGACGCTGCGGTGCAGCCCCTGACCGCTGGAGGAGTAGAGGAAGTCGGCATCGACGACCAGGGTGTTCTCGGCGGCCAGACCGGTCAGGGTGAGACCGTCCTCGGCCGACCAGCCGGAGAGGTCGACCGGGGCGCCGTTCAGCGTCGCGGCGCGTACCGAATCGGCGGCCACTTCGATGAAGGTGGCGGCGCCCGGCTCGGCGCACCGGAACCGGACCTCGGTCGTCGAGCGGAAGGTGCGGCCGTCCGCGCCCTGCCCGGCGGACGACAGGTCCAGGCGGATGTCATAGCCGGTGACGTCGAGCAGACGACCCCGCTCCGTCGCCTCGACCTGGGTCAGGTTACGCACTCCTGGCACGTGAATCTCCATCCGGTCTTCCCGCTGGCTGTCCCCGTTGACAGCGTCGAGCCATCCCCACGGCTCGACGTCGAGTGTTTCATGCCGGCGGGGATGCCACTGGTGCTCCAGGTCACGGTCTCATCCCGCTGTCGGTGGCGGGTCCCAAGGGGTGAAGATCTGTAACGGTGTCGCCGATTCCGGCCTCCCCTACGACGAAGGGAGTCGCGCCGTGTCCGAGCGCGCGTCCGTTGACATGTTCTTCGACCCGATCTGCCCGTGGGCCTGGATCACCTCCCGGTGGCTGCTGGAGGTGGAGAAGGTCCGTCCGGTCGACATCCGGTTCCGGGTGATGAGCCTCTCGGTGCTCAACGAGGGCCGGGAGGACCTTCCCGAGCAGTACCGGGAGGGGCTGAAGACCGCCTGGGGCCCGGTGCGGATCTGCATCGCGGTCGAGCAGCGGCACGGTTCCGAGGCGGTCGCCAAGCTCTACACCGCGCTCGGCAACCGGATCCACCTCGCCAAGGAGGACCGCGGGCCGGAGCTGTACCGGGCGGCGCTGGCCGACGTCGGGCTGGACCCGGCGCTCGCCGAGGCCGCCGACTCGACCGAGTACGACGAGGCGCTGCGGGCCAGCCACAACGCCGGGATGAAGCCGGTCGGTCAGGACGTCGGCACGCCGGTGATCCACGCTCCCGGCCCGGTGCCGGGGGAGACCGTCGCGTTCTTCGGCCCGGTGATCACCCCGGCCCCGAAGGGCGAGGCGGCCGGCCGGCTCTGGGACGGCGTACTCCTGGTCGCCGGCACCCCCGGCTTCTACGAGCTGAAGCGGACCCGTACCGAGGCACCGAGCTTCGACTGAGCGCACCCCCGGCGGGCCCGCCCGGGCCCCCCCCCGCCCGGGCCCCCCCCCGGGGGGAACCGGCGGGGGGTCCGTCCGCCGGGTCCGGTACCGCCGGTAGCGTTCCCGCACATGACGGTCGTGCATCCGATCACCCGCGCCTGGGTCACCACTGGCGGCACCGGCGCCCAGAACTACGACGAGTTCGCCGACGACGCCGAGATCACGGCGATCATCCGGGACAACCCAGCCAGCGCACTCGCGATCGAGATGCCGCACCGGGCGCCGGAGAGCCTCGGGCGGTCGTTCACCGACGCGCTGCCCGACGCGGTGACCCGGTTGGCCCAGGCCCGGGCCGACGGCAGCTACACCCCGGCCGAGCAGGTCGTGGTGCTCTACCGGATCACCGCGCCCGGCGAGGAGCCCGGTTACGGAATGTTCGCCATGGTCGACACCGACCAGATCTCCACCAGCGCGGACGAGCCCGGGCTGGTGATCCGCAACGAGGACGTCTTCATCGCCAAGGTGCGGGAGCGGGTGGCGTTGGCCGAGGCGACCGGCCATCTCCTCTCGCCGGTACTGCTGCTCCAGACCGGCCACCGGGCGGGCGGCGGCGAGGCCGGCGGCGACGACGGTCCGGGGCGGAACGCAGGCGAGGCGCTGCACCGGGCACTGGCCGAGGCCACCGACGCGGCCGGTGCGCCGGCCGCGACCGACACCGACCAGGCGGGGCGTACCCACGCCATCTGGCTGCTCGGGCCGGGGCCCGGCCAGGACGAGTTGCTGGCGCTGGCCGGCGGCGGTGAGCTGGTCGTCGCGGACGGCAACCACCGCAGCCTGGCCGCGCAGATCGGCGAGCTGGCCCGGTTCCTCGCGGTGATCACCACACCCGCCTCGGTGGCGATCCAGCCGTACAACCGGCTGGTCAGCGAGCTGACCAGCACCCCGGACGAGCTGCTCGACCGGCTGCGCGCGGCCGGCGCCCGGGTCGAGCCGGTGCCCGGTCCGGCGGCGGTGCCGGACTCCGGCGGCACGATCCAGCTCTACGCGGCCGGCACGACCTACGCGGTCACGCTCCCTGCCGGTTCCGGCGGCGGAGTGGAGAATCTGGACCATGCGCTCGTCGAGCGGGTGCTGCTGCGGGAGGCGCTCGGGCTCGACCCCGGCGACAAGCGGATCACGTACGTCGGTGGGGACTATCCGGCGCGCTGGCTGGTCGGCGAGGTCGACGCGGGCCGGGCGGAGCTGGCGGTCCTGATCGCCCCGGTGACCGTGCCTGACTTCGTCGCGGTCAACCTGGCCCGGCAGAAGATGCCCCGGAAGAGCACCTGGTTCACCCCGAAGGCCCGGGCCGGCCTGGTCCTGGCCGAGCTGGGCCGGGAGGCGGCGGAGGCGCCAGTCGGCTGATGGCGGACGGGCTGACGGCGTAGGGCTCCGCGCCGTGCGGCCGGGCGCCTGGAAGCTGTTCCGGGCGCCCGGGTGGCCTTCTCCGGCCGGATCACGCTGTGATCTGTCCGGCTGTCGCCGTGCCTGCCGGCGGGTGGCCGTGGCGGGCTGACAGACTGCGCGGTATGCGCGTCTACTTGGGATCCGACCATGCCGGCTACGAACTGAAGGTGCACCTGGCCAACCACCTGGCCAAGCAGGGCTACGAACTGGTGGACGTCGGGCCGTTCCTCTTCGACCCGGACGACGACTACCCGGTGTTCTGCCTGCACAGTGGCGCCCGGGTGGTGGCCGATCCGGGCAGCCTGGGCGTGGTGATCGGCGGTTCGGGCAACGGCGAGCAGATCGCCGCCAACAAGGTGGCCGGGGTACGCGCGGCTCTCGCCTGGAACGTCGAGACCGCCCAACTCTCCCGGGAGCACAACGACGCGAACGTGGTCGCGATCGGTGCTCGCCAGCACACCCTGGACGAGGCGACGGCGATCGTGGAAGCGTTTCTCACCACGCCGTTCTCCGGCAACGAGCGGCACGCGCGACGGATCGGACAGGTCGCCGAGTACGAGCGCTCCGGCGCGCTGCCGGCGCTGCCGGCGTCGTAGCGGGTCCGAGCCGCCCGCCCCGCTGGCCAGTGGCGGGCGCTCAGCGGCCGCCGCGCGGCAGCTCGTCCCGGGGCACCCAGTTGCGCCGGACCAGCACCAGCCGTTCGGCCGCCTCGGCGAGGTCGGCCTCGGTCGGTCGGGCCGCGTCCCGGGCCCGCATCGCCGCCCCGACACTCACCTGGGAGGCGCCCGAGCCGATCAGCCCGCGCAGGCCGCGTTCCGCGTCCCGGTCGTCCCCGGCTCCCGGTCCGGTGCCCGGGTCACCGCCGCGACGGCCCTCCCCGGGCTGGCCGCCGGCACCACTCGACGGGTCGTGCCGCAGCCTCCGCCGCCGCCGCTCCGGATCGGTCATGCCCCCTCCTCGCTCTGCTCGGTCATGCCCCCTCCTCGCGTCGCTTGTCGGCGCCGTCAGCGGCAGGTTCGAGCCGGCCGGGACCCTGGCGCGGATCGGTCACGTGCCGACCCTACCGGCCGGCGCCATCCCGGTACCGGGATCGAAAGCTCGCCGGCGGGTGGCACGGGGTGCCGGCCGAAGGCCGCGGCACCGGTCGATGCTGGCTCGGCGCGGTGTGTAGCGGCTGGCTACCCTCGGAACTGGGACGGGTTCCGGGCCCGAGCCGATGGGGAGGACAGGACAGATGGCAGAGCAGACGCAGCCGTGGGCCGAGCGGACCGTCGAGATGCCGCCCGGTGCGGAGGGACCGGGGATGGCGCCGGGTCCCGAGGGCTTCCGGCGGGGTGTGGCGCAGGTCGGGGTGCCTCGGCCGCGTACCGAGCCCGAGGCGCCGCACGAGCCGACCGGTACCGGGTGGCCGGTGGCGGAGCAGCAGCGGCAGCAGCTCCCGCCGGGTTACCACTGGCGGCAACTCCGCATCGGGCGGCACTGGAGCATGCTGGGCGGTCTCTTCGCCTTCGTCTGCTGGGGGATCTGGGCGATCTCGGCCCGGGGCGACCTGACCAGTCCGGTGGTGACCTTCGTGCTCACCCTCTTCGTCGCGGTCGGCCTCTTCGCGCTGGCCCGGCTGGTCGGCCGGGTGGTCTGGGAGCGCCAGCTCGGCCGGGTACGCCGCAGTGCCCGGGGTGCTCACCTGGTCACCGGGCTCTTCCTGGCCGGGGTCGGGGTGGCGTACCTGCGCCAGACCGAGTGGGTCGTCGACCTGTGGAACTGGGTGGCGGGGCTCTGAGCGGGGCCGTGCCGGTGTCCGGCCGGGACCGTCGGGCGGGATCAACGGTCGATTCGGACAGGTGTCGATCGAAACGACAAATCACAATTTGGTCACTCGATAGTTACTGAGCGCGTGGCGGTCGATTACTCGGCGCTACTATTCGGTCTCCGTCCTCCACCGGAGGTTGCCACGGTGACCCTGCTCAGCGTGATAGTCCCGGTCTACCAGGTGCGGGAGTACCTGGCCGACTGCCTGGACTCCATACTCGACACGTCCTTTCGCGACCTTGAGCTGGTGGCGGTGGACGACGGTTCCAGCGACGGCAGCGCGGCGATCCTGGCCCGGCACGCCGAACGCGACTCCCGGCTGGTGGTGGTCACCCTCGACCGCAACCAGGGGCTCGGGGCGGCCCGCAACGCCGGCCTGTCCCGGGCCACCGGCGAGTACGTGTGGTTCGTCGACGGCGACGACTGGCTGCCCGAGGGAAGCCTCACCGCCGTCGCCGGGCGGCTGGCCCGGACCCGGCCGGACCTGCTGGTCACCGCGTACACCCGGTACTACCCCAACGGCGGGACCCGGCACCTGTCGCTCTCCCCGGTCGGCGCCGGGAGTCCGGTGCCGGAGACGTTCACGCTGGGGGAGCGACCGGCCCTGCTGTCGGTGCTGCACATCACCTGCAACAAGGTGATCCGGCGCCGGTTCCTCCTCGATCTGGGCCTGACCTTCGGCCCCGGCTGGTACGAGGACGTCTCGTTCAGCTTCCCGCTGATGCTCGCCGCGCGGCGGATCACCCTGCTGGACCGGTGCTGTTACGCGTACCGGCAGCGCCCGGAGGGGGCGATCACCGCAACGGTCAGTGAGCGGCACTTCGAGGTCTTCGCGCACTGGGACCGGGTCCTGGCCGGCCTGGACGCCGACCCGGCAGTGCCGGCCGAACTGCGGCACCTGATCTTCCAGCGGATGATCTGGCACCTGTTGCAGGTGCTCGGCCATCCCCGGCGGGTGCCGCCGAGCCGCCGTCGCGAGTTCTTCGCCGAGATCGTCACCCGGTACCGGGCCCACCTGCCACCGGCCGGCTACCAGCCGCCGGGCGGCGCCGCCGGGCTCAAGCACCGGCTGGTCGGTCGCGGCGCGTACGGGCTCTTCACCGCGCTCCAGGCGGCACGGCGGGCGCACGCCGGCGTGGTGACCCGGGCCCGGCACCCGCTCTCCGCCGCGCGGCAGGCGGCCGGCACCACCGGATCGGCCGCGCCGGCCGTACCGGGCAGCCGCGCCGAGGCGGTACCCGGTGAGGTGACCGACCGGGTGGGCTGAGCACGCTCCCGGTAGCGGCGTCGAACTCGGCGCGCCGGTCAGGGCTGCCGCAGGGGGTCTCGATCAACGGGCAGCGGCTGATCGCACCCCCGGAGGTGATCGTGGGCCGCCGGGTCAGCCGTGTTCGCCGAGCGGGCCGACCTGCCAGCCCCGGCGGAGGCACTCCTCCAGCAGGTACGGCAGCGCGGCGAGGCTGGCCCGCCACGCACCCGGTGCGGAGGTGCAGTCGGAGTCGTGCAGCAGCACCGTTCCGCCGCCGGCCAGCCCGCCGCGCAGCGTGTCGAGTACCGAGGAGCGGGTCGCCGACCGGGTCCAGTCCCGTCCCCAGCAGGTCCAGAGCACCGGGGTCAGCTCCAGCCGGCGCGCGGCCATCAGGGCGGCGGCGCTGAACACCCCGTACGGCGGGCGGAAGAACCGGGGTACCCGGCCGGTCACCGCACCGATCAGCTCGCGGGTCCGGGCGAGGTCGCGGTAGGTCGCGTGCGGGCCGCGGAGCAGCAGGTTCTGGTGCGCCCAGCCGTGCACCGCCACCTCGTGCCCGGCGGCGGCGAGGTCCAGGCCGAGCTCCGGTGCCCGGGCCAGCATCGACCCGAGCAGGAAGAACGTCGCGCGGGTCCGGTGCGCGGCCAGGGTCTCGACGAAGAGCGGGGTGGAGGCCGGGTCGGGGCCGTCGTCGAAGGTGAGCGCGACGTGCCCCGGGGAGCCGCGTCCGCTCAGCCGGGGGAAGAACCGCAGCCGTACCCCGGGCAGCACCGTCAGGGCCGGCACCACCTGGGCGGCCAGCGCGGCACCGACGGTCGTCGCCGGTACCGCGCGTCCGCGCACTCGTTCCTCCACCCGCCGCACCATCGCGGACGCGGTTACCCGCGCGGCCGGTCTTCATCCTCACCCGGACGGGTGGCTTGCCCCGGTTGCTCCGGTCTTCCGCGTCTCCCACACTCCGTGCCGTCCTGCCCGATCGGTGGAGTTTGTCGGAGCTTCGGTCGGGTAGCCGGCGCCCGGCGGTCCGGGAGGTTCGGGACGGGGGAGCGGGATGCGCGGGCGACCTGCGGCGCGGGTAGCGGTGATCACCGGAGCGAGTGCCGGGGTGGGCCGGGCAACGGCCAGGCTGCTGGCCAGCCGGGGGATGCGGCTGGCGCTGCTGGCCCGGGGTGGGAGCGGTCTGCGGGGCGCGGCCGAGGACGTCCGTGCGGCCGGGGGTGTGGCGCTGCCGATCGAGACCGACGTGGCCGACCACCGCCAGGTCGAGGCGGCCGCGGACCGGGCGACCAGCGAACTCGGGTCGATCGACCTGTGGGTCAACAACGCGATGGCCTCGGTGTTCGCGCCGTTCACGGAGATCGGGCCGGAGGAGTTCCGGCGGGTGACCGAGGTCTGCTACCTCGGGTACGTCCACGGCACCCGGGCCGCGCTCGACCGGATGCGCCCGCGCGGGACCGGCACGATCGTGCAGGTCGGTTCGGCACTGGCCTACCGGTCGATTCCGCTGCAGTCCGCGTACTGCGGCGCGAAGCACGCCATCGTCGGGTTCACCGAGTCGCTGCGCTGTGAACTGCTGCACGACCGGAGCCCGGTCCGGCTCACCATGGTGCACCTGCCGGCGCTGAACACCCCGCAGTTCGACTGGGTGCTGTCCCGGCTGTGCAACCGGGCCCGACCGGTGCCACCGATCTACCAGCCCGAAGTGGCGGCCCGGGCCATCGTGTACGCGGCCGACCGGCCGGGCCGGCGGGAGTACTGGGTCGGCGCCTCGACGGTCGGCACCATCCTGGGCAACCGGTGCCTGCCCGGGCTGCTCGACCGGTACCTGGCCCGGACCGGGTACTCCGGCCAGCAGACGGAGCAGCCGGCCGACCGGAACCGACCGGCCAACCTCTGGCACCCGGTCGACGACGGCACCGGGGCGGATCCGGGCGCGCACGGCGCGTTCGACACGCCGTACCGGACACGGAGTCCGCAACTCTGGCTGTCCCAGCACCGGGGCGCGGTGACGGCGGGTCTCCTCTCGGCCGGTACGGTGGCCGGTGTGCTGTTCGGCACAGCGCCCTGGCGCAGGCGGTGACCGGAGAATCACCGACCGACCATCCTGGACACGTTTCCGCACGTCGGACGGGTGGGAACGCGCATGGTAAATAGCCGACAGCAGCTAGTCGATAATGGCGGGCAAAGCACGTCCTTCGATGCGTTCGACAAGCCGTGATTACTGATAGTCGTTGCCCGGCAACGCCTTTGCCCGTGAACGGGTCTTGCCATTCCGGAAGTGAAACCGGGTATGCTGTCTGCCGTTCATAGCCGCCGGATACCGCGTGGTCCGGCGCTGATCGCCGCCTAATCGCCACACGGCGAGCCGGGGACCCACGCACCCCTGGGGTGAATCCGCGAGAGCGGTAGGGACCACTTCCATCCCGAACCCGTCAGCTAACCCGGTCGGCGGCCGACGGAAGGGATACATGTGAGGGCACCCCTACGCCGAAGGCTGGCGACTGCCCTGGCACTGCTCACCGCCGCAGCTCTGGTCGTGGTCCCGTCGGAGGCGTCGGCGGCGCCCGCGCCGAAACCGGCCCCTCAGGAAGAGGCCGACTCGCCGGTGCTCGGAGACGTGCTCGCCAGCGCCGGCAAGCGGCTCGCCGAGGCGAAGGCCGAACGAACCAAGTCCCAGCGGCGGCAGCAGCAGCTCGGCAACCAGTTGAAGCAGGCGGAGGCCCGGCTGGCGGCACTCACTCCGGAGGCGAGCGAGATCGCGGCCGAGTCCTACCGCAGCGGCAAGCTCAGCGCCATCGCGATGCTGCTGAGCAACAACTCTGCCGACTCCTCGTCCAGCGCGTTCATGGAGCGGGCTTCGGCGCTCAACGAGCTGAACCTGTTCAACAACAGCAAGCTCCGGGCGCTCAACGAGGCGCGGGACGAGGTCGGCGCGGCCAAGAAGGCGATCGACGACGAGGTCGCCAAGCAGGCCGCGCAAGAGAAAATCATCAAGAAGCAGCAGTCGGACGCGAAGAAGGCGCTCGCCCTGGTGGGCGGCAACTCGCGTCCCGACAAGGGCCTGGTGGCGGCCACCTCGCCGGTCGCCCGTCCCGGGCCGGGGATGGCGGACGGCTTCCCGGGGCTGCCCTGCAACCGGGACGACCCGACCACCGGCGGCTGCATCACCGCCCGGACACTCCACATGTACAACGAGGTGCGCCGGGCGGGCTTCAAGAGGTTCGTCGGCTGCTTCCGGCCGGGTGGGCCGTTCGAGCATCCGAAGGGCCGCGCCTGTGACTGGTCGCTGCGCAACTCCGGGTTCAGCCGGGCCGCCAACGACGACCAGATGAAGTACGGCAACGACCTGGCCGCGTTCCTGATCCGCAACTCGGACCGGCTCGGCATCCTCTACGTGATCTGGTACAAGGAGATCTGGTTCCCGGACGAGGGCTGGAGTTCCTACAGCGGTCCGAGCGACCACACCGACCACGTGCACGTCTCCATGCTGTAGCCCGAGCCAACTCCGACCGCCCCGTCACCTGCCCGCCAGGCGACGGGGCGGTCGCGTTGTGCGGACAGGTGGCGTACCGGCTGGCATCATCGGCGGATGGCCGTCATCTCCGGCCATCGCCACGGGGGTCCATGGCTTTCTGGCCGACCGGGCGGCGCGGATAGCGGTCGAAAGGGATCGTGATCAACTGGTTGTATGCTGCACCAAGTTGGTTGTACTGTGCAACCATGAGTTCCGACGAGGCGCGTGCCATGCGGGACGCGGTCAGCCACTTCGTCCGGATGTTCGGGCTGCACAGGCCGGAGCAGACCCCGTGCGGGCAGGCGATGTCCGTCTCCGAGGCACACGCCCTCGCCGAGATCCACCGGGAGGGCGGGCTGCGCCAGGTCGAGCTGGCCCGCCGGTTGCGCCTGGAGAAGAGCACGGTGAGCCGGCTGGTCGGCCAGCTCGTCGGCCGAGGCTGGCTGGAGCGGACGGGTGCGGCCGGCGACGGCCGGGGAGTCTGGCTCACCCTCACCGCGCAGGGCTGCCGGGCCGCCGATCGGCTCGCCGCGGCCCGGGAGGCCCGGTTCGCCGCGCTACTCGACCGGATTCCACCCGACGAACGGCCGGCGATCCTGGCCGCCGTGCGACGGCTCGCGGAGGCTGCCGATGACCAGTGACAAGCCGATGACCAGCAGCGACCCCACGTCGTACCGGCCGGGCCGCCGCCGGCTCCT
Organism: Plantactinospora sp. KLBMP9567; assembly: GCF_033446045.1. Taxonomy (NCBI): domain Bacteria; kingdom Bacillati; phylum Actinomycetota; class Actinomycetes; order Micromonosporales; family Micromonosporaceae; genus Plantactinospora; species Plantactinospora sp. KLBMP9567. The sequence continues at coordinate 309,610 of NZ_JAWQRR010000009.1, forward strand.
GCTGGGCTGCGCCGCCGGGTTGGCCGCCCTCGCCGTGGCCGCCGCCGTACTCTTCGTCGTCGACCGGGGGCGGGACGAGGGCGCTCGGGCCGACGCCCGGCGGCAGGCCGAGGTCGCCGAACGCGGTCGCGAGGTCATGCCGTTCGACCTCGAACGCACCACCCACCGGTTCACCCCGACCGCCGACGGCGGCCTTCAGACGGTCACTGCGGACGGGCCGGTGGAGCAGCGGCAGGTGGACCTCGTCCGCGAACACCTGCGGGCGGAGGCCGAGCGGTTCCGCCGGGGCGACTTCACCGACCCGGCCCGGATCCACGGGGCGGAGATGCCGGGGCTGGCGGAGTTGCGGGCCGGTGCCGGCCGGATCCGGATCGACTATTCCGAGCTGCCCGCCGGGGCACGACTGGACTACCGGACGACCGAGCCGGGGCTGTTGCGTGCCCTGCACGCCTGGTTCGACGTCCAGGTCTCCGACCACGGACCGCACGCCGAGCACGGGCAACCGTCCGGTCCGGACGGGGGACGGGTGCCGGCGTAACGCGGCCGGTTGGAGCGGGGCCGGCCGGAGTCGACGTGCTGTCAGGCAACAGCGGAACATGCACGGCGTCGTGCCGATGGAGGACGGGACGTACGTCAGCTCCCGGCTCTATCTGGACTAGCTCGCCGCCGCGGTGCGGGCGACCTCGGCACCTCCTGACTCAGTACGCCTCCAGTTCCGCCGGGATGACCAGCTCGGCGTCCGGGGAGTCGACCAGGGTGAGGCTGCTGTCATAGCGGGGGCGGTGCCGGGGTGCCGGGCCGGTACGCCCGGAGGCGCGGGTACCGAGCTGCCGGGCGACCTCGGCCAGCACGATCGCCGCCACCAGCCGGTAGCGGTACGGCACGCCCGCGGCCGGCACCTCCAGCCGGGCGAACTCCACTCGTGGACCGAGCCGGCGCCAGTCCTCGGCCGGCCCGGTCGCCTCCTCGTCCGGGATCACCAGCAGGGTCTCCGGGCCGCCGGTCAGGTCCACCCGGTGCAGCGGCGGACCGGCGACCCGCAGGCCGGCGACCACCACCCGCCGGGCCGGCACCGGTCGCTCCGCCGGCACGGGTACCACCCGGAGCGGATTGCGGGAGCTGCGTGCGGCGGCCCGGGCCTCGGTACGTACCGGCCGGGGCGTGCCCCACCACACCTTCGCCCGATCGTCCAGCCCCACCGTCTGCCAACCGAAGGCGGCGGCCGAGCGCAGCGTGCTGCCCGCCTCGACGTGGTCACCGGGCCCGAGCAGCAGTACGGCCGGTCGTCGCGACTCGGGACGGGCGCCCCGGACGGTACGCCGGCCGGACGCCGCCACCAGGTAGTGCAGGGCCACCGCGGCGGCCGAAGCGACGTTCAGGGTGTTCACCCCGCGTCCCGCCATCGGGATCTGTACGCACCGCGCGGCCGACCGCAGCACGTCCGGCCGTACGCCGAGACGTTCGTTGCCGACCACGATCGACGGCCGTCCGGCGGGTGGCGCGGTACCGAACACGGATGTCGCGCCGGGTGCGTTCTCGACCGCGACGATCGGGGTCGACGGGTCCAGCAGCTCCGTGCTGCCGATCATGTCCAGCGGCCCGCCGGCCCGTTCGGCGGACCAGCGCCCGGCCAGCCCCCGGCCGTCCCGGAACAGGCACGGCACCCCGAACATGGCGGCGGCGTCCCGCAGCGCGTACGCGTTCGCCGGGTTCTCCAGGCCGTCGCCGACCAGTCGGGCGCGGCTAGCCACGAGCCGCCGCCGTACCGGTCGGATTCCTAGCCGCCCCGGAAGCGGTGGCGGCCGCCCAGCGCCGCCGGCAGCGGGCCGCGAACTCGTCCGCGTACCGCTCGTGGTCGGCGGTCCGGCGTACCCGGACGGTCCGCTTGCCGGTGGCGTGCTGCACCAGGTGGTGGCCGATCTCGTGCAGCAGGCCGTCGAAGAGCACGAGGTCGCGCAGTGTCGTACCGGGCCAGTCGATCCGGGTCAGCGTCGCGGCGGACTCGACCCGGGCACCGGCCCGGACCAGCCGGGCCCGGGACCGCGGCAGCAGCCGGCCGGGGACGGTCCACGGCGGTCGCGGCTGCTCGTGCAGGATCACGACGCCCGGCACCAGCAGCGTCGCGAGGACCGGCCCGGGCCGGTCGGCGCCGACGGCGTGCCGCAGTTCGACGGCGCGCAGCCCGTATCGCAGCTCGGGGCCGAAGAAGTCCAGCAGGCGGGTGATGTCGCCGACGGTCGCCGGATGCAGGAAGCCCGGCCGGGCCGGAGACTCCCGGATCGGGAGCCGGGGTGGGGAGTACGGGATCGGGAGCCCGGGCTCCGGCTCGGGCCCCGGCCGGCGGGCGCGGCGGCGCCGCACCCTCGGCTCGGCCGCGCGCCGGCCCCGGGGCGCGTCGAGTCGGCGGGCGGCACGGATCGGATACGGGTCGGTGTGCAGGCTACGACTCACGCGGTACGGGATCTCGATGTCGGCATCGGCTCTTTGGTACCAGGAGCCGGGCGGGCGGCTCCACCCGATTTCGCCGCCGCCCGAGGGCCGGTCCAAGGCACCGCCCGACGGCCGGCCGACAGCGCCGCCGGGGTGGCAGCGGTCGATAGGATGCGGGTCTCCGATCGGAGGCGGTGTGCGATGGCGCTCGGCATCGTTGCCTTCCTGGGGCGATTCGCGGTGACGTGGTGGCTGGAACCGGTGACCGACCGAACCTGGCGCCTGGCGGGCCGCCGCGACCGGCGCCGGTCAGCCCCCGCACCACGCTCTACCGCCGGGGCTGGCATCCGTGGTCGGACCGACCACCGCGTACCGACGAACCGCCGGTCGGACAGTTGATGCCGAGGCCGGCCAGGCTCACGGCGGTGGCGGCGGCGATATCGGCGATCCGGCGGTAGTCGAGGGTATCCGGGGTGTCGCCGGGCTGGTGGTAGTACGGGTTGCGGAAGTCGGCGGTGTCGGTGATCTGGATCGCCGGTACGCCGATGTCCCAGAACGGCTGGTGGTCGCTGCGGGCGAAGTGTTCGGTGCTCGGCACGTACCGGCGCAGCAGCGGGCCGGCGAGGCGCAGGTCGAGCGCGTCCCGGGCCAGTAGCGCCGTACCGGGGCCGGCAAGCTGGGTCAGGCACTCGGCGAAGAGCCGGGCCAGCCGCCCCGCCGACTGCCGGTACGCCACCAGCGTCCAGTCGCCGCGCCAGCCGCGTTGCCGGATCCGGCGGCGCTGTCCCGGATAGACCAGTCCGGCACCGGACGGCAGTACCTGGCTGCCGGGCAGGGCCGAGTAGAACCCGATGCACTCGAAGACCACGACCGCGGCGGGGCGGCCGAGCGTACCCAACTCGCCGGCAAGCGCCCGCGATCCGTGCAGCCCGGTCTCCTCCTCGTCGAAGACGGCCAGCCGGACGTGCCGCGCCAGCCCGAGTTCCGGCAGTATCCGGGCGAGTTCCAGCAGGCAGGCCACCCCGGAGGCGTTGTCGTCGGCGCCGGGACTGCCCGGCACGGTGTCCAGGTGCGCGCCGATCAGCACCGTCGGCCGGCGCGAGTCGGCGCCCTCCTCGCCCGGTGGCTCGGCGAGCAGGTTGACCCCGGCGACCGAGTCGCCCGGCACGGTGAACTCCCGCCGGTCGACTCGCCAGCCGGCCCGCTCCAGCTCCCCGGCCACGTACGACTCGGCCCTGGTCATCGCCGGTGCCGCATGGTACCGACCGCGTGGCGCGTCCAGCCGCTCCACGTGCCGGCGCAGCCGCGCCTCATCGACACCGGCCCGTACCGTGGCCAACCGCTCGGCCATCACGGGTGGCAGGGAGCGCAGTCGTGGCTGGGCGGTGAGGACCATCAATGCCTCCGTAGGCAACGTCGCCGGTACCGTCCCCTGCGATCATGGCTGCCCGCCGCAACCCGCGATCGGTGCCGGCACGGCACCGCAGCTCGGCGGCGCGGAACGGGTCGCCGGTCGGTGTCGGTGGCCCCTGTTAGGTTGCCGGCGTCGCTTCGTCGCTTCGTCGCCTCGTCGGCGAGGCGCGGCGGGCCGCGCCACGGCGACCGGGGAGACGGAGGGGCCGGCATGGGGATCGTCGCGCTGCGGCCGGTGCGGGACGCGGACCTCGACGCGCTCTTCGCGCAGTCGCGTGACCCGGCGTCGGTCCGGATGGCGGCCTTCACGGTCGAGGATCCGGACGACCGGCCGGCCTTCGACGCGCGGTTGGCCCGGCTGCGCGGCTCGGCCGACGTGGTGCTGCGGGCGGTCACCTGGAACGGTGCGCTGGTCGGCAGCATCGGCAGCTTCGTCGTCGACGGCGACACCGAGATCACCTACTGGATCGACCGTACGGCCTGGGGGCGCGGCATCGCGAGCGCGGCACTGGCGTTCCTGCTCGACCTGGTCACCGTCCGGCCGCTGCACGCCCGGGTCGCCACCGACAACGCCGGCTCGCTTCGGGTACTCCGCAAGGCCGGGTTCGAGATCGTCGGAGTCGAGACCTCCTTCGCCAACGCCCGGCAGGCCGAGATCGAGGAGACCCTGCTGCGCCTGGAGTAGTGCGCCGTCTTTGACGGTTGATCGGGTAACCCGTTGTGTCCGGTACCTCTCGGGCTGGCGATCTCCTGACGTCGGGTCGGGTGCGAGGTGGGACGGGGCTGGCGTATCTGCCGGGGAGACTGTCGAGCTGCCCCGCTTGTACGCCCACCCTCCCGGGCTGTCCGAGCCCGGGCCCCGCCGCCGGTCGGCCCGAACCGCATCGCATGCGCGGTCTCGGCAACCCCCGACTTTCCGTGCCCCGCCTATGCACCCAGCTCGACACTCCGCGCACCGACTACTCCGTTCCCAGGTCGCTCATCCTGGTCAGCCGGGCCGCCCGCCCGGCGGTACCGGGTGCCGGTCCTGGCAGCGCGGTGTCGGCTGATCGGCGGTCACCCCGGTTGCGAGCCGACGCCGACTGCGCCCACCAGCCGGGCCGGCGGCGAGGTCGGGCCGTGGTTGATGAAGCTGGCCAGGTACGGCACCTCGTCCGGAGGGGTGAGCAGGGCGATCCCGGCGGCCGGGATCTCGGTGCCGCCGACCACCGAGTCTTGCAACGCGAGCCGGTCAGTGACATGGAACAATCTCCCATTGACCAACGGCGCGATGTGCACGGAATCTGCGCCGGAGTTGCGGAGCAGCCCGGTGCTGGCGCTCGAACGCATCGCGACGCCGGGTCGTGGGTAGCGCGGGTGGCCGGTGCTCTCCGGCAGAAACCTACGTCGCGAGTCTGCACAGTAGCAAGACCCTGGCTACTATTCCGCCATGAAGAATGAGTCGGCCGTTCCGCCGTATCACATCGCCTCGGTCGACCATGCCCTGCGGCTCCTGCTGCTGCTCAAGTCCAAGCCGAGCATCCGGGTCGCCGAGGCGGCCGACGAGCTGAACGTCGCCCGCTCCACCGCGCACCGGCTGCTGGCCATGCTCGTCTACCGCGGTTTCGCGGCGCAGAACCCGACTACCCGGGCGTACCACCCGGGGCCGGTGCTGATCGAGGTCGGGATGGGCGCGCTGTCCAAGCTCGACGTCCGGCGCAAGGCCCGGCCGTACCTGGAGCGCCTGGTGGCGACGACCGGCGAGACCGCCAGCCTGCAGATCCTGGAGGGCAACCACGTCCGGTTCGTGGATTCGGTCGAGTCGGCGAACGCCGTCCGGGTCGCCTCCCGAGCCGGGGTCAGTTTGCCCGCACACGCCTCGTCCGGCGGCAAGGTGCTGCTCGCCGGCATGTCGCTGGAGGCGGTCCAGCGGCTCTATCCGCACGAGAAGCTGGAGCAGGTGACCGAGGCGACCAACACCGACCGGGCCACCCTGTTCGAGGAGTTGGCCGAGGCCAGGGCGCAGGGCTACTCGGTCAACCACGGGGAGAGCGAGCCGGGGCTGGTGGCGGTGGGCGTACCGTTGCCGGATCGCAGCGGCATCCCGGTCGCCTCGCTGACCATCGCCGGCCCGACCGCCCGGATGGGGCCGGAAGGGGTGAACCGGGCCGTCGAGGCGCTCCGGGAGGCGGCGAAGGAGCTGGGCGAGAGCCTCTACCGCTGAGTGGGAGCATCTTCGGACCGGTACCCGGTCAACTGCCGGACGACGAGGACGCGGTCAAGATCTGGCGACACCTGTGCTGGCTCGCCCGGTACGACAACTTCTTCGAGCCGAAGCGGCACCGCACCGGCCCCGCCCTGGTTCGCCACGCCCTGTCCGAGATCGGGCCGGCGCCCTGGCCCGGCGTGCCGTCGAACTGATCGCCGCCGAACTGTCGGTGGTCGATCGGGGCCCAGAAATTCGACAACTGTCGCAATCATGGCAGACCATGTCTCTGGTTGAATGTTAGCGATCACATCGACACCGACCTGCCGAGAGGTGACGAGGCGTCACCGAACGCCCCGGGACGTCAGGTGCCGCAACGGATCGGAAGTCAGCCAGCACGTCGGTGCCTGCCGCGCCGCGATCGGCGGGACGGGCGCCGGAGACACCAGAGCCACCACCGAGGAGGTTGACAGTGGTCGCAGACCAGCACGCACTTGACCGTCGCCGTTTCCTGCGGACCGTCGGCGCGGTGACCGCCGGCACCGTCGCCGCGACCCAGCTGCCGGTCGGAGCGGCTTCGGCCGCGCCCGCCGAAGCAGCGCCGGCCCGCGTCGCCGCCGTACCGGACGGGGCCGCGGTGACCGCCGCGACGCTGTCCCAGGGAGACTTCTACGACCGCAACCCGCGCTGGGCGGTGAAGCCGTTCGGGCTGGACCAGGTCGAGTTGCTCGACGGTACGCTCTTCGCCGAGAAGCGGGACCGGGTGCTGAACCTGCTCCGGGCGTACCCGGCCGACCGGGTGCTGCACAACTTCCGGGTCACCGCCGGGTTGCCGCTGCCGGAGGGGTCGAGCCCGCCGGGCGGTTGGGACGACGCCACCGGCAACCTGCGCGGTCACTACAGCGGGCACCTGATCACCGCCTTCGCCCAGGCGTACGCCTCCACCGGCGACTCGCTCTTCGGAGACAAGGTGGACTACATCGTCGCCGAACTGGCTGCCTGCCAGGCAGCGATGGCGGCGAGCGGGAAGTACAGCCACCCCGGCTTCCTGGCCGCCTATCCGGAGGACCAGTTCGTCCGGCTGGAGTCCTTCGCCACGTACCCGACGATCTGGGCGCCGTACTACACCTGTCACAAGATCATGCGGGGCTTGCTCGACTCGTACCTGCTGGCCGGCAACGCCCAGGCGCTCGCCGTGGTCACCGCGATGGGCGACTGGGTGCACGGCCGGCTCTCGGTGCTGCCCCGGGAGACCCTGAACCGGATGTGGGCCATCTACATCGCCGGGGAGTACGGCGGGATGAACGAGGTGATGGCGGACCTGCACGCCCTCACCGGTGACCCGAAGTACCTGGCCACGGCGAAGTGCTTCGACAACCGGCAGTCGCTCTTCGACGCCAGCGTGGAGGACCGGGACATCATCACCCGGCTGCACGCGAACACCCACGTGCCGCAGTTCGTCGGCTACCTGCGGGTCTTCGACCAGGGGGCCGAGGAGACGTACCACGCGGCGACGGAAAACTTCTGGCACATGGTGGTGCCGCACCGGATGTACGCGCACGGCGGCACCAGCGGCACCTGGCCGGCGACCCCGGACCTGCCGGCGAACACCAACGCCGAACTGTTCCAGCCGAGGGGAAACATCGCCAACTCGATCGCCGGGAACGGCGCCGAGACGTGTACGTCGTACAACCTGCTCAAGGTGGCCCGGAACCTGTTCTTCCACGACCCGGACCCGACCTACATGGAGTACTACGAGCGCACCCTGCTCAACCACATCCTCGGCTCGAAGCGGGACACCGAGAGCGCCACCACCCCGAACGTCACCTACTTCCTGCCGCTGACCCCGGGCAGCACCCGGGGCTACGGCAACACCGGCACCTGCTGCGGCGGGTCGGGCCTGGAGAACCACACCAAATATCAGGAGTCCGTCTACTTCCGGTCCGCCGACAACTCGACGCTCTACGTCAACCTCTACGTCGCGTCGGTGCTGACCTGGGAGGCGAACGGGTTCATCATCCGGCAGGAGACCGACTATCCGCGCAGCGAGCAGGCCAAGCTGACGGTGCAGGGCCGGGGCCGGCTGGACATCCGGCTCCGGGTGCCGGGCTGGGCGAAGGGCTTCTCGGTCAAGATCAATGGGGTGGCCCGGAAGGGCAAGGTCACCCCGGCCAGCTACCTGAGCATCCAGCGGAACTGGAAGCCCGGCGACACTATCGAGGTGACCATCCCGTTCGTACTCCGGCTGGAGAAGGCGTTGGACGACCCGGACGTCCAGGCGGTCTTCAACGGTCCGGTGCTGCTGCCGGCGCTGGGCACCGGCAACAGCTTCAAGGAGTTCTCGCTCTACCGGCACTTCACCCTGGCCGGTGACCTGTCCCGGGCGGTCGTACCGGCCGGCGACGGCACCTTCACCACCAACGAGCACACGCTGCGGCCGCTCTACATCGGCGACACGCAGGCGCACCACGTCTATTTCCGGCGCAGCGAACCGGCAATCGTCTTCGGCTCGCATGACTCCGGAGTGCCCAACCGGGAGCGGCCGGACGGTACGTCCTTCCTCGACGAGGTCTGGGCGGTGGCACCGTTCAAGAACCACAGCCAGTTCATGACCAGGGTCTCCCGGACCTCGACCGAGTGGGTGCAGGCCGGCTTGATCACCCGGGACGAGCGCTGGGACATCATCACCGCCGCCGGCAACGCGGAGGACGAACTGAAGTCCTGAGACGGTACCGATGACCTGGCGCCACGCCCCCGGTGTGGCGTCAGGTCCAACCGCGTGGCGTCAGGGCCTAACCGTTCGGGCGCGACTCGATCGCCTGCAGCGACCAGCGGTTGCCGTCCGGATCGCGGAAGTAGACGAAGGTCCCCCACGGTTGTGGGTCGACATCGCTCGCCTCGACGCCCGCTTCACGCAACTGCCCACGCGCCGCCTCGGCGTTGGCCACCACGACCTGGATCTCCTGCGTGCCGGGCGTCCTGTCGGTGATGCCGTCACCGATCACGATCGAGCAGGCCGAGCCGGGCGGGGTCAACTGCACGAACCGCAGACCCTCGTGCACCCTGTGGTCGTGATCGGCGTTGAACCCCACCTTCTCGTAGAAGGCCTTGGCCCGGTCGACGTCGGTCACCGGAACGGGGATAAGTTCGATCTTCCAGTCCATCGGGCCAGCGTAGGACGCGGGTGCGACATCTCCGTCCGCGTTCGTGGTCGGGGCCGGGCGGTATTGCCGTAATCCGTTGCCTGTTGTCCTCTCATGACAGGAGGCAGGTGACCGGATCGACCGCGGCTCGCCGCTGCCGATGTATTACCAACTCAAGCAACTGATTGTTCGGGACATCGAGCGGAGCCGCCGCCAACCGGGCGACCGCCTGCTCGGCGACCACGAGCTGTGCGCCAAGTAGGACGTCTCCCGTACGGTCGTCCGGCAGGCCCTGACCGACCTGGAGAACGAGGGCGTCATCGAGCGGGTGAAGGGCCGGGGCACCTTCGTCGCGCATCCGAAGACCGCTGGAGGGCTGGTGCAGTCCCTCACCGGGCTCTTCGAGGACGTCGCCGCCCGGGGCGGCCACCTGCGCAGCGAGGTACGCCCGGCCGAGGTGCTGCCGGCGGACGCCGCCGTCGCCGCCGACCTGGAGATCGCCCCGGGCGAGCCGGTGATCCACCTGGAACGGCTGCGCTTCGTCGACGACGAGCCGTGGGTCTGGACCGTAACCCACCTGCCGGCCAATCCCGCCCCGGGACTCGTCGACGAGGACCTCACCGACCGGTCGCGCTACCAGGTGCTCGAATCGTCCTATGGCGTGCGACTGGTCCGGGGGGTGCTCGGTCGAGGCGGCGGTGGCCAGCGCCGCCCAGGCGAGACTGCTCGGCATCCGGCGCGGCGATCCCGTGCTCGCGCTGCACAGCATCAGCATCGGGGAGTCCGGCCGTCCGGTGGAGAGTTTCCTCGCGCTGCACCGGAGGGACCGCAGCCGGTTCCAGGTCGAGCTGACCCGGGCCACGGCGAGTGGCAGGGTCGGCACCCCACTCGTACTCGTCAAAGCCTGACACATCCCCGCCCGCACCACGACCGGGACTCTCCCTCGCAACCTCCCCCCCGCCCCGGCCTCGGAACGCGTGGCCCCCGGGACGCGCGGACCGCAAGATTCTTGGCGAATTCTGGTTCGCTCCGCGCCCTTTCTTGCCAAGAATCTTGGTTGCCAGTGTGTCGCACGCCGCCGCGGCCCACTCCGGGCAGTCGCACACCTGGGCTGTGGGCGGGCAGGGACGGGTGGCGGCGAGCGGAGGGTGTCCGTCCGCGCGCCTGTCGAGCTGCCCCGTCCGTGCGCCCACGAACCACTCCCGGTCCCGCCCGACCCGGTCCCGGGGTGGTCACCACTCATCAGCCCGGTCTCGGTCCCGGGGTGGTCGCCATCCAGCGGTCGCGGTTCCGGGGCGGCCAACCTCCACCGGTCCCGGTCCCGGTCCCGATCCCGGTCCCGGTCCGGCGTCCGGCGATCGGGCTCTCCGCTCGGTAGCTGTCCGGAATGTCCCGCCCCGTTTGTGCACCCAGCTCGACAGTGTGTGTCAGAGCTATGGCGTGGTCGGCGGCCCGCGCGAGGACATGCATGCTCCGCCGATCTCCGATCTCCGATCTCGCTGCACGCCCCCGGTGTCGGCCGGCCGCTGGTCGACGCCGAGTGGCTGGCCGGGGCCGGGGACGGGCTGCTTCCGGTCAACACCGCCCGCGCCGACCTGGTCGACGAGCCGGCCCTCGCCGAGGCGCTGCGCACCGGCCGAATCGCCGGGTACGCCGCCGACACCCTCGACACGGAGTCGACCGGTGCCGGTTCGCCGCTGCTCGCCGAGGATTTGGCCGACCGGGTGGTACTGACTCCGCACATCGGGGCACGGACCGTGGAGGCGATCGACCGGATGGGCTCGCTCGCCGTGGTCGACCTGCTGGCGGTGCTCGGCGGCGACACTCCGAAGCATCCCGTCCGGACGGCCGGCGGGCCGGACGGTGTCGATGCGAGGCGGGTGGTGTTGGCGCACGCGGATCGGAACCCGGACCCGGGGCTGCAGGTGGAACTGGCCCAGCGGGGTGCGTACCTCGGCTACGACGGGATGGCCCGGCACCGGGAGCGGCCGGACAGTGCGCTGATCGAGTTGATCGCGGCGTTGTGCGCGGAGGGGATGGCCGGGCACCTGCTACTCGGCGGCGATGTCGCCCGCCGCAGCCGGTACGTCGGGTACGGCGGGATGCCGGGACTGGCGTACCTGCCCGACCGGTTCCTGCCCCGACTGCGTACGCGCCTCGGCCCGGAGGTCGTACGCCAGATCATGGTCGACGCGCCGGCCGGGGCGCTGACCTGGAGCACCACCGGCTAGCGCCCACGCAACCCTGTCGGCGGCCGATTCGTTGGTGCCACAGGGGCGGACAGGGCGGACAGGGCGGACGATGGTGGCGGGACGCGGTGCCGAGCTGCTGCGCTCTGCGACGAGTTCGGGGCGTGCCTCGTTCTTGGAACTCTTCTTCGACCTGGCGTTCGTTTTTGCCCTCACCCGGGTCTCGCAACGGTTCGTCGAGCTTGGCGGCGACGCCGGCTGGGCGCTCGTCGCCGGGCTCGCTCGTACCCTGCTGCTGTTCCTGGCGCTCTGGTTGATCTGGTCGTACACCACCTGGATCACCAGTCGCTACGAGCCGGAGCGGTCGATCATTCAGGCGGTCGTGGTCGGTACCATGTTCGCCAGCCTGGTGATGGCGGTGACGCTGCCGCGCGCGATGGAGGAGCGGGCGTTGCCGTTCGCGGTCGCGTACCTGGTGGTGATGGTGGTCCGGCCCCTGGTGATCGCCGCCGCGCTGCGGGGCCATCCGCGCCGGCGGGTGTCGCTCCGGCTCGCCCCGTGGGCGGCGGCGACCGCGCCGCTCTGGCTGGTCGGCGCGCTGGGCCCGGACGAACTCCGCCTGCCGCTCTGGGCTGCCGCGCTCGCCGTGGACTACCTCGCCTGGGCTCTGGGCTGGCCGCTGCCGTGGTTAGGGGCTGCGACGGTGAGTCGTTGGCGGATCACCGGGGAACATCTGGCCGAACGTCACCAGCAGATGTTCCTCATCGCGCTCGGTGAATCGATCTGGGTCATCGGCATCATTTTCAGTGGCGAGGGCTATTCCGCAGGGCGGGCCGCCGCCTTTGCGATCGCCTTCGCCACCAGCGCGCTGCTGTGGCGGATCTACTTTTACCGCGCCGGCCTGTTGCTGACGCAGGCGTTGGACCGGTCACGTTCGCCCGGCCGGTTGGGTGCGGCGTCGCAACGGACGCATGCGTTGCTCGTGCTCAGCGTGCTCGTCACCGCGGTCTCCTACGAGCTGGTGATCGCCCACCCGTACGGGCAGGTACGGCCGACGTGGCTTCTGTTCGTGGTGGGTGGTCCGGCGCTCTTCCTCGTCGCTCGGGTGCGGCTGGAGTACGAGATCTTCGGCCGGATCCCTCGGACGCATATGATCGGCTTGGTAGTCCTGCTGCTGGTCACGGCGGCGTTGGCGCACTGGCCGCCGATGGTCGGGCTGAGCGTGGCGGCCGGAGCGCTGGCCCTTGTCGCGCTGCTCGACGCGTTGCGAAGTCGGCAGCGGCCGCTGGAGGAATCCGCCTCACCGATCGGGCGGGAGAAGTCTGGCGATCACGGGCCCGAGGCGTGATCGCGCGGGCTACTGAAGCGCTCCGGCGCCCCCGAAGCTGTACCAACTTCCGTGTCTTGTGGGCGGGCTCAGGTATCCGACGGGCGTCGTCGACCGCCCGGCGCCCAGCCGTCAGTGGCCGGCCAGGGAGGTGTAAAAGGCGCTCGGGTCGGCGGCCAGGGACGCCTTCACGTGGCGGCTCCACTCGTCGGCGAGAACCTCCAGCCTGCCGGCCTCGATGCCGTCGAGTCCAACCCGGGCGATCTCGGTGGGGTCGACCTTGTCGCCGACGTAGTCGGCCGACATGTCGGTGTCGGCGACGCCCAGGTGCAGCCCGGTGACCAGGGTGCCCTGGCCGGCGAGTTCGAGCCGGACACCGTTGGTGAGGCTCCAGGCCGCGGCCTTCGCCGCACCGTAGGCGTTGGAGCTCACGGCGCAAGGGAGATATGCGTGCGGATCGGTGAACTTGCTGCGAAAACGGGTGTTTCGGTACGCGCCCTGTGCTACTACGAGGAGCAGCACCTGCTGCCCGCGACCCGTACCGGCGGTGGGCAGCGGCACTATCCCGAGCAGGCGGTCGACCGGGTACACCTGATCCAGACGCTCTACGCCGCCGGCCTGTCCAGCAAGACGATTCTCGACCTGCTGCCCTGCGTCGACGCGAAGGTCAACACGCCGGAGTCCCGCGCCGTACTGCGGGCCGAACGGGACCGCATCGAGCGACGCGTCGCCGAACTCGTTGCCGCCCGGGACCGGCTCGACGCGGTCATCGCGTCCAGCGAGGACCCGGCGAGCGGCTGTGCCCTGATCGACCCTGACGACAGGCGGGCAGGGGACCGGGTCCGAGACCGCTCGGCATCCGGCGCGGTGATCCGGTAGCCGCACCGCGCAGCATCAGCATCGGGGAGTGGGCCGCCCGGCTCCGCGCCGACCTCGTCGACGGCTGCCCGGTCCGCGACATTGGTTCAACTTCTGGGGGTACGGGGAGCGCGTTGGACTCCGGCGTCCTCGGCGGTACGGGGTGTCGCGTTGGACCCGGAGGGGCGGCCGGTTGATCGTGGCGGTGTGCGGGGAGGACGGCACCGCGCCGACGAACGTCTACCCGACCCGGAACTCCTGATAGATCGCGGAGTCGGTCCGGCCTGTGGTGGTTCGCCGGCCCGACGACGGGTCTCGGCGAGTAGCCGGAGGGCGAGGACGGTGATCCAGGCCCAGTCGACGGCGATCATCAGGCGTTGAATCAGGCCGGTCAGCGGATGGTCGGTCTCCCACGCCGTACCGAAGGTGACGAACAGGGCCAGGCCGGCCAGTCCGGTCAGGAGGTCGTACCCGACCCAGGCGCGACCGGTCGGGCGGCCGGCGGACCGCCGGGCCAGTACGAAGCAGGCGACCGGTACCGACACGAACACCACGATGCCGAGGTTGTCGTGCAGTACCCCCGGCCAACTGGTCATGACACCGTCCAACGGCGCACCGGGCGGATAGCCGTGGGCCGGATCCATCACGAACACACCGGAGAGCAGCAGCCCGAGCCCGAACACGCCGACCGCCAGCGGTCCCCATAGGTCGGCGCGGCCCGGACGCAGCACCCGGCGCAGCCCGACGGCGAAGCCGAGCAGCAGCAGCCCGGTAAGCACGAAATTGGTGATCTGGATCCAGCCGCGCGGGCCGAGACTCAGCGCGCTCACCGGGTGGTACATCGGGTCGTAGCCGGTCCGGGTGGCACCGTCGACCAGGAACACCAGGATGAACAGCGGCGGGCCGACCGCTCCACAGCCGAGCAACACTCGGGTCAACCGACTCGGCGACATTCTTCCCCCAGGATGGATGCGGTCGACGGGTGGACGGAAGGATCGGCGACGAGCGTGCCGAGCAGACCGGGTACCACCTGCTCGGCGAAGGCGGCCACGGTCCGCGCCGGCATGTCCACCGCCGCGTACTGGCCGTGGCCGGCTGCGGTGGTCGCGGTCAGGGTGGCCAGGCCGAGACGTCGTTGCCACCCCGACTGGCGCAGCCGCCAGCCGATCACCGCCGGCCGGGCCAGCGCCGCCGTGCTCCGGCTGACCAGCCCGGACCGGACCACCAGGTACCCACCGACGATTCCGTGCCCGAGCGCTCGCCACGCCACCACCGCCCCGCCCAGCGCCAGCGGCAACACCGCCACCCCGACCAGCCAGCTCCAGGACGGCAGCGCCTCAACCATCCCGCCCAGCCACGCCAGCAGCCCGGTGACAGCGAGCGTGACCAGCGTCGCCCAGCCGATCCGGCGGCGCAGCGCGGCCAGCGGATGCCGACGCGGCGGTACGGCGAACGGGCTGGTCCCGGCGTCGAGGTCGAGCACCCGGGCGGCCACCCTCCGCGCCACGCCGATCGGGCCGCGCGGCAGGATCGTGGTGGCCGGCGTCATGCTCCAGATCGTCAGCCCGGTCGAGATGACGTTGGTGTCCGCCATCCCCATCCAGCGCCAGAGCAGTGGCTCCGAGATTTCCACCCCGCGCAGCCGACCGACGTCCCGGTTCACCTCCCGGGTCCGGAACAAACCCTGCGACGTACGCAGCACGGCGCCGGTCGGGGTGTCGACGCGTACCAGCCGGAAGGCCCAGTTCTCGGCCACGAACGCGACCGCCATGCCCAGCACCCCGAGCGCGCCGACGCCGACGAACGCGATCGCGCCGGTACGCCACGGACCGAGGGCCCGCCAGTCGAGCAGCCCGGTGACGAATCCTGCCCCGTCGAGCCCGAACGACTGTGCCAGCCAGTAGCCGCCCCAGAGCAGCCCGCCCGCCGTGACCAGCGCCCACACACTGAACACGTTGTAGCAGAGCCACGACCAGCGGATCCGGGCAAAGACCCGCTCACCGGGCGCCTCGACACCGACACCACCAGCGACATCAGCACCAGTACCAACGAAAGCCGCCACCTGCGGCGAACCGGCCAGCAGCTCGCGGCGGAGTTCCTCGGCGGCCGTCCGGGTGACCGCGTCGAGCTGCAACGCCTCGTAGCCGGCCGCACCCGGCTGGCCGACGCCGACGGTGAGCACCCGCAGCCCGGCGAGCCGGTGCCGCAGCCGCGCGGTCGTACTGACGGTGCGGATCCGCTCGCGGCGCAGCGCCCGATCCCGCCGGACCAGCAGGCCGGTGCGGATCTCCACCAGCTCCTCGGTGATCCGGTACCGGGTCTTCACCCAGCGCAGCGTGTCCCGGGCCGCGCCGACAACCCCACCCACGGCCACCGCGAGCACCGGGATCAGCGTCGAGGCGTGCGGCTCGTCGGTGACGAGCAGGGCCAACCCGGCGGGTACGAGCGACAGCAGCGCGTA
This sequence comes from Plantactinospora sp. KLBMP9567, assembly GCF_033446045.1. NCBI lineage: Bacteria > Bacillati > Actinomycetota > Actinomycetes > Micromonosporales > Micromonosporaceae > Plantactinospora > Plantactinospora sp. KLBMP9567. Next base: position 325,616 of record NZ_JAWQRR010000009.1, read on the forward strand.
CAGCCCGTCGATCCAGATGATCCGGGCGTCGAGCCGCCGCCACGGGACCTCCGTCGCCGGAATCGCGTCACGCGCCTTCTCGGGCGGCGGGGTCACGTCGCGTCTCCTGCCGTCTGTCGGACGATCTCGGTGAGCCGTCCGGCGGTCCGCGCGGCGAGGTCCGCGTCGAGTCCGACCAGTACGACCGGGCCGCTCGCCGAGGCTGTCGTCACGGTCACCGTGGCCAGTCCGAAGAGCTGTTCCAGTGGCCCCCGGACAGTGTCGACGGTCTGGATCCGGGAGATCGGGGCGGCCCGCCACTCCCGGACGAACCACCCCGACACCGCGTACACGGCGTCCGGGGTGACCTCCCAACCGTGTACGGCGTACCGCCAGGACGGCACCACGACCAGGTGCGCCAGCCAGGCCGGTACCAGAACCAGCAGGATCGGGCCGAGCCAGCCCCGGACGGCGGGCAGTACGGCGTACCCGATCGAGAGGACCGCGACCAGCGGCGCGACGCCGAGGATCACCCGGGTGCTCCACCAGCCGATCGCCCGGCGGTCGACCCGGTGCCGCAGCGGGCGCAACCCCAGCGACCCGGCCACCACCCCCGGGGCCGGTGCGGCGGGCTCCGCCGGACACGGCGGTGCGGCGGTCGAGGCGGTCGGGCTGGTCGGTGCGGTCGGACCGGCCGGGCCGGCGGTGGTCGGGCCGTCCGGGTCGTCTGCCGGGTCCGGGTCCGGGGCGGCCGGCGGTCGGTCGGTACGCGGTTGTTGCTGTCCCATCCTTAGACGTTGCGGTACGGACCCGGCCGGGCGCCGCTGCCGGTCGGCCATCGGTTCTGGTCGGCTGGCCAGGGCTGTTGGCCGGTCGACCAGACCGGCGACGGGCCGACCGTTTGTAGTCTCGGCGCATGGAGCTGGCCCGACGCCTTCGGTGGCCCGGTCGAGGCCGGACCGCCGCGCCATCCGGGACCGTCGACGCCGTCCCCGGTGACAAGACGCGGCGCACCGTCCGGGACTGGGTGGTGGACGTCCTGCTGTTCGGCCTGGCGGTGCTTGCCTGGGCGTGGACCTGGCGCAGCGCACCGCTGCACTACGTCGACACGATCCCCGGCTGGATGGTCACCATCGACCCCTGGGTCGGCGCCCTCGGCTGCCTCGCCCTGTGGTGGCGGCGGCGCTTCCCGATCCTGCTCGGCATCGCGATGGTGCTGGTGCTGGCGCTGGCGGCGACCGGGCTCGGCGCGGCCCTGGTCATGGTGCTCACCGTCGCGGTGCACCGCAACTGGCTGCCGGCGACCCTGGTCACCGTGCTGCACCTGGTGCCGTCGCTGCTGTTCGGATACGAGAATCCGCCGCCCGGCGTCACCCGATGGGCATACCTCACGCTGATCCTGCTGATGTACCTGGCGCCGCTCGGCTGGGGGATCGCGGTCCGGGCCCGGCGGGAACTCATCGCCAACCTGCGTCGCGAGGTCGACCGGGCGCGCGACGAACACCGGCAACGGCTGGCCGGAGCCCGCCGGGCGGAGCGGGAGCGGATCGCCCGGGAGATGCACGACGTACTGGCGCACCGGATCTCGCTGATCTCGGTGCACGCGGGCGCGCTGGCGTACCGGACAACCCAGGCCGACGCAGGGGCGGGTGTCCCACTCAAGCCCGGAGAGGTCGGCGGGGCGATCGAGGTGATCCGGGACAACGCCCGGCAGGCCCTCGTCGAGCTGGGCGACGTACTCGCCGTACTGCGACCGGAGCGGGGCGACCGCAACGGCGGGCCGGACCCGGAGACCGGTACGGCCGAACAGTCGGCACCGCACCGGTCGGCGCCGCAGCCGAGGCTGGCCGACATCTTCCGACTGGTCCAGGAGGCACAGGCGGCCGGTCAGCGGGTGGCGTTCGAGATGGTGTGCGCCCCCGGTGCGGCCGAGTCACTCCGCCCAGCGGTGCAGCGTACGGTCTACCGCACCGTCCAGGAGGGCCTGACCAACGCCCGGAAACACGCCGGCCAGGCCGAGGTGACGGTACGGGTGGAGGTCGACCCCGGCACCGGTGTCGTCGCCACGATCACCAATCCGGTGCCGCCTGCGGATGCTCGGCGACGGCTGGCCGATTCCTCCCCGCGATCGGCTGCCGACCTGCCCGGGGCGGGTGCCGGGCTCACCGGGCTTGCCGAGCGGCTGGCCCTGGACGGCGGGACGATCGAGCACGGCGTGGTCGGCGGGACGTTCCGGCTCTCCACCCGGCTACCCTGGCCGGCATGACTCCGGGCGACGCACCGGGCCGTCAGCCGGCCGCGACGGGTGCCGATCCTCCGGCGCAGGGTGTCGATCCGCCCGCGACGGGTGCCGACCCGGCCATCCGGGTCCTGCTCGTCGACGACGACGCGCTGGTCCGGACCGGGCTGCGGCTGATGCTCGGCGGGGCGCCCGACGTCGAGGTCGTCGGCGAGGCGGCGGACGGTGCCGACGTCGCCGACGCGGTGACCCGACTGCGCCCGGACGTGGTGCTGATGGACGTCCGGATGCCGCTGCTGGACGGCATCGCGGCCACCCGGGCGATCACCGCCCGGTCCGGGCAGCGTCCGGAGGTGATCGTGCTGACCACCTTCGACGCCGACGCGACGATCCTCGACGCGCTCCGCAACGGCGCGGCCGGGTTCCTGGTCAAGCACACCCCGCCGGAGCAGATCGTCGACGCGGTACGCCGGGCCGCCGCCGGTGAGCCGGTGCTCTCCCCGACCGTCGCCCGTACCCTGATCGACCACGTGGCGGGCGTCGCCCCGCACCGCCGCCCCGACCAGCGCCGCCGGCAAGCCCGGGAACGGTTCGGGCTGCTCTCCGAACGGGAACGGGCGATCGCCGTCGCGGTGGCGGAGGGGCTGTCGAACGGCGAGATCGCCGACCGGCTGTTCCTCTCCGTCGGCACGGTCAAGGCGTACGTCTCCAGCGCGCTGGCCAAGCTCGACCTGGACAACCGGATCCAGCTCGCGCTGCTTGCCCACGACGCAAGCGACGAGTAGGCGGCCCGCGTCCGAGTGCTGACGCGCGGAGAGACAGGCAGGTGACGGTGGGCAGGGGCGAGAAGTGGCCGGACTGGCGGCGTGACGTTTTCGGCGATCCGTACCTGGTCTGGCACGACGGTCCGGACTTCGCCCGGCTGCTGAGCGTCGCCCGGGACGAGCCGGAGGTCGTGGCTCGGATGCTCGGCGCAGGTATGGCCGCCCGTGATCCGCTGGCGGCCGAGTCGATCGCCGCGCTGGCCGGCGACGGACTGGCCCCGTCCGGCGCCGAGGGGCTGCTCCGGGCCGCGCTGCCGGCCGCCTCCGGCACGTTCCAGGTCCGGCTGGCCCAGGCCCTGCAGGTGCTGACCGGCGACGAGGCGTGGGCCGAGCCGGTCGCGTCGGTGCTGGCAGCGGGGGCGCACTGGGGGGACCGGATCGACGCGGCCATCGCGCTCGCCGGGTTCGCCCCGACCCCGCGACTGGTCGAGGCGCTGGCCCGGGCGGTACGGGACCGCTACTACCTGGTCCGCTACCACGCCGCGAACACCCTGCTCCGGTACGCCGGCCGCCGCCGCGACGTCTCCGACCACCCGGCTCTCTTCGCGCTGATCAGCTCGGGCGACGACGACACGAAGCCCGACGCCGAGGTGACGGCGCAGCGCGCCGAGGCCGCCCGGCGGCTCTCCGCCGCCGTAGCCTTGTCCCGACAGTCGGTCGATCTCGGCGACAGCTGAACCCGTCGATCCGCCCGTGCGTGTCTTCTCGCGCGACCAGTGCCCTCCGGCACTGCGACAGACTCAGGAGTACGGATGGAGACACCCGCATGATCCGACGTAATGTCCTGACCGGCTTCGCCGCGCTGGGGATAGCCGCCGCGGTCGGCACTCCGGAGAAGGCGAGCGCACACTCCCCGAGCGCACAGTCACCGGGCGGACATCCCCGGAAGCGGTTCCCCGACACCTTCGACCTGCCCGACGGTTGGATGCCGGAGGGGATCGCGATCGGCGCGCTGCCGTACGCGTACTTCGGCTCCCGGGCCGACGGTTCGATCTACCGGGTCGACCTGGCGACCGGCGAGGGCCGGGTGCTCAGCCGGGGGCCGGGGGCGGGCTTCCCGTCGATCGGGCTGAAGCTGGACGGTCGGGGCCGGCTCTTCGTCGCCGGCGGCACGGCCGGCACCGGGCGCATCGTGGACGCCTGGAGCGGCCGGCTGCTCGCCGACCTCACCTTCACCACCGGCACCAGCTTCGTCAACGACGTGGTGCTGACCCCGCGGTCGGCGTACTTCACCGACTCGCAGAACCCGGTGCTGTACGTCGTGCCGACCGGCCGGCGCGGCGGCGTACGCGGGCTGCCGCTGACCGGGGACATCGTCTACACCACCGGCAACAACGCGAACGGCATCTGCCGGACGCCGGACGGCCGGGCACTGCTGGTGGTGCAGTCCAACACCGGCCTGCTGTTCCGGGTGGACCCGTCCTCCGGGGTGGCCCGGCAGGTGGACCTGGGCGGCGAACTCCTCACCAACGGCGACGGGCTGCTGCTGGAGGGCCGGACCCTGTACGCCGTGCTCAACCGGCTCAACACGGTGGCCGTACTGCGGCTGGCCTCCGACGGTCGCTCGGGGCGGGTCGTCGCGCGGTTGACCGATCCCCGGTTCGACATCCCGACCACGGTCGCCTCGTACGGCAACCGGCTCTACCTGCCGAACGCGCGGTTCAGCACCCCGCCGACGCCGGAGACCACCTACACGGCGGTGGCCATCCCGAAGCCGTAGCGGTCGGCCCTACCCGGATTCATCGCCGGCGCCGCCGGTGAGCACCCGCTCGCCGGCGGCACCGCCGTTCGTGCGGTGCCCGCCGGTGGCGCCGCCATCCCGTGCGGCGCCGCCGATGTGCCGCCGCGGCGCGGCCGGTTCCGGGGCCCGATCCGGAGGGGTTTGACAGACATCATTAGATGGATTTCTATTGATCGATGGTGATCGGGCCCGCCCGCCGGTCGCTTCGTCGATGGTGTCCTGGGGGTAGACATGCGGTTTCGGAAGGTCGGCGCGACCGCGGCGGCGGTGTTGTTACTGCTGCCGCTGGCGGCCTGCGGAGACGACGGCGGCGGTGGTGACGGGAAGACCCTCACCTACTGGGCCAGTAACCAGGGGCCCAGCCTGGACGAAGATCGGAAGATCCTGCAACCCGAACTCGACAAGTTCACCCAGCAGACCGGCATCGAGGTCGAACTCGAGGTGATCGGCTGGCCGGACCTGCTCAACCGGATCCTGGCCGCCACCACCTCCGGGCAGGGCCCCGACGTGCTCAACATCGGCAACACCTGGTCCGCCTCGTTGCAGGCCACCGGCGCCTTCCTGCCGTTCGAGTCGGCCGAGTTGGAACCGCTCGGCGGCCCGACCCGGTTCCTCGGGCCGAGTTTCGCGGCGACCGGCGCGGCCGGTCAGCCGCCGACCTCGGTGCCGCTCTACGGCCTGGCGTACGGGCTCTTCTACCACAAGCGGCTCTTCGCCGAGGCCGACATCACCAGCCCGCCGAAGAACTGGACCGAGTTCGTCGACGCCGGCAAGAAGCTGACCAAGGGCGACCAGTGGGGGCTGGCGGTCGAGGGGGCGAGCTACACCGAGAACGCGCACCACGCCTTCATCTTCGGCCAGCAGCACGGCGCGGAATTCTTCGACAGCGCCGGCAAGCCGCAGTTCACCGGGCATCACCACGTGATGGCGGTGAAGCAGTACATCGACTTCATGGCAACCGACAAGATCGTCAACCCCGGCAACGCCGAGTACAGCACCCCGACCCAGCCGATCGGCGACTTCGCCAAGGGCAAGGCCGCGATGCTGCTCTGGCAGAGCAACGCGGTCAGCGTGCTCGCCGCCGCCGGAATGAAGCCCGACGAGTACGGCGTCGCGCCGATCCCGATCGCCGACCCACTGCCGCCGGGCGGCAAGCGGGTCAACAGTCACGTGGCCGGGATCAACGTCTCGATCTTCAAGAACACCGACAACAAGGCCGGCGCGCTGGAACTGGTGAAGTTCCTGACCAGCAGCGCGGAGCAGCAGATTCTGAACAAGGCGTTCGGGTCGCTGCCCGTGGTCAAGGACGCCTACTCCGACCCGGCTTTCCAGACCCCGCTGATCAAGGTCTTCCAGGACGTGCTCGCCAACACCGCCGGGCCGCTGCCACAGGTCCCCGAGGAGAGCAAGTTCGAGACCACGGTGGGCAGTGGGATGCGGGACCTGTTCGCCAAGGTCGCCAGTGGGCAACCGGTCGGCGAGCCGGAGGTCGCGGCGGCGCTGGAAAAGGCCCAGCAGGAGATGGGTACCGGTGGCTGACCGCCCCGGGGCGACCGGGGCAGCGCGACGGGCCGGTGCCGGTTGGCACCGGCCCGGCCTGGCGTACCTGCTGCTGCTGCCCGCACTCGCCCTGGAGTTGCTGGTCCACCTGGTGCCGATGGCCGTCGGCGTCTGGATGAGCTTCCGGGAGCTGACCCAGTTCTACATCCGGAACTGGGCGGCGGCACCCTGGGCGGGGCTGCGCAACTTCCGGGTGGCGCTGGACGTCGACTCCGCGATCGGCGCCTCGCTGCTGCGCTCGCTCTGGATCACCCTGGCGTACGCCCTGCTGGTGGTCGCCGGCTCGTGGCTACTCGGCTTCGTGGCCGCCCTGCTGCTCCAGCGCCCGATGCGCAGCCGGGGACTGCTGCGCACCCTCTTCCTCGTCCCGTACGCGCTGCCCGCGTACGCGGCGGTGATCGCCTGGAACTTCCTGCTCCAGCGGGACAACGGGATGCTCAACCATCTGCTGGTGGAGAACCTGCACCTTACCGACGACCGGGCGTTCTGGCTGCTCGGCGACCGCAGCTTCGTCGCCGTCGTGTTGGTCTCGGTGTGGCGGCACTGGCCGTTCGCCTTCCTGATCATCATGGCCGGGATGCAGAACATCCCGACCGACCTCTACGAGGCGGCGGCGATCGACGGTGCCGGGCCGGGCCAGCAGATCCGCCGGGTGACCCTGCCGATGCTCCGACCGGTCAACCTGGTGCTGGTCCTGGTGCTGTTCCTCTGGACCTTCAACGACTTCACCACCCCGTTCGTGCTGTTCGGCGCGGCGACGCCGGACCAGGCCGACCTGATCTCGGTGCACATCTACCAGAGTTCCTTCGTGACCTGGAACTTCGGGCTCGGCTCGGCGATGTCCGTGCTGCTGCTGCTCTTCCTGCTCCTGCTCACCACCGGATATCTGCTGCTGACCGCCCGGAGGCGCCGCCGTGCTGTTTGAGCCCCGCTGGTTCCGCTGGGTCCGCTGGGTGGGCCTGGCCTTCTTCGCCGCCATCGTGCTGCTGCCGCTGTATGTGATGGCGACCTCGGCGGCGAAGCCGCTGCGGGACGTACAGGGCGAGTTCCACTGGTGGCCGACCGAGCTGACGCTGCGCCCGTTCGCCGACATCTGGCGGACCATCCCGCTCGGCCGGTACTTCGTGAACAGCGTGCTGGTCTCCACCGCCGCCGCGGTCTGCTCGGTGCTGGTCGCGGTCTTCGCCGCGTACGCGATCAGCCGGTTCCGGTTTCCCGGCCGGGCCCTCTTCTCGGTGACCGTGCTCTCCACCCAGATGTTCCCGGGCATCCTCTTCCTGCTGCCGCTCTTCCTGATCTACGTCAACATCGACCAGTTCACCGGCATCACCCTGTACGGCTCCCGGCTCGGCCTGGTCATCACCTACCTGACCTTCTCGCTGCCGTTCTCGATCTGGATGCTGGTCGGCTATTTCAATTCGATCCCCCGAGAACTCGACGAGGCCGCCCTGGTCGACGGTGCCGGGCCGGTCGGCGCGCTGCTCCGGGTGGTGGTGCCGGTCGCCACCCCGGGGATCGTGGCGGTCGCGATCTACGCCTTCGTGACGGCGTGGAGCGAGGTGCTCTTCGCCTCGATCATGACCAGCGAGCAGAGCCGTACCCTGCCGGTCGGGCTACAGCTCTACTCCACCCAGGCCGGCGTCTACTGGAACCAGGTGATGGCCGCCTCGCTGGTGGTCAGCGTCCCGGTCGCGGCCGGATTCCTGATGCTGCAACGCTTCCTGGTCCAGGGCCTGACCGCCGGCGCGGTGAAGTGACCCGGCCGTCCGGCCGCTCCGTCCGGTCGGTCCGCCCGCCATCGTGATCAGAAACCCCGGAAAACCGGGCTGTGCGCCGAGAGTCCGTTCAGTACACTCGTGACCAGCCCAGCGCGATCTTGGCCTATCCCGGCCCGGACGCGTGCGACGACGAGTGAGGGGAGCCGGCCGTGCGCTACCGCACCGCTGTCGTCATTCCCCAGTCGCTGCACCGGGTGATCCTGGCGTCTTCCTGACGTCCGGTGCCGGCCCGCGCGGCCGCACCGGAGATCCGTGACGCACCCCTGAGCCGGTTCGGCGACCCTGGCCGTCGCCGGAGTCGGCCGGCAGATCCTGGCGCACGTCGATACCGGCTTCCGGCATCCCGTCGCGTCCCGATCCGGTTCTGCGACGCCGTCCCGCGCGGTCGCGTCGACCGGTCGGTCCAGGCTGCCGGCTCGGGGAGTACCCGCCTGGCCACATCCTGCCGGGCGCGTCCGGAGCAATCGCGCCGTCCGAGACGAACAGACCACCCAGAGAGGCCGTCGGCCGTGCGTACCGAGCTGCACCGTCCCGTTTCCCACCCCCTGACCCGGCTGCGTAACCTGGGCATCCTCGCCCACGTCGACGCCGGTAAGACCACCACCACCGAGCGGATCCTCTACGCCACCGGAGCCACCTACAAGCGCGGCGAGGTGCACGACGGGACGACCGTCACCGACTTCGACGCCCAGGAGCGCAGCCGGGGCATCACCATCTTCGCCGCCGCGGTGAGTTGCGACTGGGCCGGTCACCGGATCAACCTGATCGACACCCCCGGACACGTCGACTTCGCCGACGAGGTCGAGCGGGCCCTGCGGGTGCTCGACGGCGCGATCGCGGTCTTCGACGGTGTCGCCGGAGTGGAGCCGCAGAGCGAGTCGGTGTGGCGGCAGGCCGACCGGCACGGCGTACCCCGGATCGCCTTCGTCAACAAGCTGGACCGGGCCGGCGCCGACCTGGACACGGCGGTCCGGTCGATCCGCGACCGGCTCCGGGTCACCCCGCTGGTGGTGCAGCTACCGATCGGTCGGGAGGAGAACTTCACCGGCGTGGTGGACCTGGTGACGATGCGCTCGCTGGTCTGGACCGACGGGGAGGCGCCCGTCGAGGGCCCGGTCCCGGACGACCTGCGGGAGGAGGCGGAGCAGCGTCGTCGGGTACTCGCGGAGACGGTCGCCGAGCGGCATCCGGCCGCGCTGGAGGAGTACTGCGAACGGTCGACGCTGGCCGCCGAGACGCTCCGGGACGCGCTGCGGGACCTGACCCGTACCGGGGACGGCCTGGTGGTGCTCTGCGGCTCGGCGTACCGGAACCGGGGCATCGAGCCGCTGCTCGACGCGGCCGTCGGCTACCTGCCGTCGCCGCTGGACGTCCCGGCGGTGCGCGGCAGCACCTCCGGCGGCGAGCTGCGGGAGCGGCCCGCCGACCCGGCGGCGCCGTTCACCGCGCTGGTGTTCAAGGTCAACTCGACCGGCACCGGCCGGCTCAGCTACCTGCGGATCTACGCGGGCAGCGTCGGAAAGGGAGGCGTGGTGCTGGACGCCGGCGCCGGGCGTACCGAGCGGATCAGCCGGATCCTGCGGGTGCAGGCCGACCGGCACACCGAGGTGGACCGGGCGGTGGCCGGCGACATCGTCGCGGTGGTGGGGCTGAAGTCGGCGCGGGTCGGTGCGACGCTCTGCGCCCCGGACGCGCCGCTGCTGCTCGAACCGCCGACCGCCGCGGACCCGGTGGTCTCGGTGGCCGTCGAGGCGCGCCGGAGCACCGACACCGGACGGTTGGCCTCGGCGTTCGCCCGGCTGGTCGAGGAGGACCCGTCGCTGGCCGTCCGGACCGATCCGGAGACCGGCCAGACCGTGCTCTCCGGGATGGGAGAGCTGCACCTGGAGGTGGCGGTGGAGAAGATCCGCCAGGACGTCGGGCTGGAGGTCAGCGTCGGCCGGCCGCAGGTGGCGTACCGGGAGACGGTCGTGCATGGCGTGACCGGACTGGTGTACCGGCACGTCAAGCAGGACGGTGGCGCGGGCCAGTGGGCGCACGTCGTCCTCGACGTGACGCCGCTGGACGGTGACCCGATGGCGGGCGGCGGCGTACCGGACTTCGCGTTCGCCTCGACGGTCGTCGGCGGCCGGGTCCCGAAGGAGTACGTCCGGGCGGTCGAGGCCGGCTGCCGGGACGCGCTCGCCGACGGGCCCCTCGGCGGCCACCCGGTGATCGGGCTGCGGGTCACCCTGACCGACGGTGCCACCCACGTGAAGGACTCTTCCGAGCTGGCCTTCCGGACGGCCGGCCGGCTCGGGCTGCGGGCGGCGCTTCAGGCCAGCGAGCTGGTCCTGCTGGAACCGGTGGTCGAGGTGACGGTGACCGTGCCGGACGACGCGGTCGGTGCGGTGCTGGGCGACCTGGCCGCCCGGCGCGGCCGGGTCGTCGGCTCGACCGCCCGGGCCGGCACGGTGGTGGTCACCGCGACCGTGCCGCTCGCCGAACTGTTCGGCTACGCGACCCGGTTGCGCAGCCGCAGCCAGGGCCGGGGCACGTTCAGCACCCGGGCCGCCGGCTACAACCCGGTGCCGAGCGGCATCCACGGCGCTGCGTCACCCCGGTGACGCCGACCGCCGGCGGCTCGACCGGGCCTGATCGGATCGCCGGTGGCTCGATCCGGACCTGACTGATCACCGGTGGTTCGACAGGGCTGCCGGGGTGGCGGGCAGGGCCGGCTGCCTCGTCCAGCCGGGCCGTGGAGCCCGGCGCCGGCCCCGCCCGGAGTACGGGCGGGGCCGGCGCCGTCCCACCAGCCGCCGTCCCGTCCGGTGTCGGAGGCTCTTCATCCGGGGTTCACCACGGGGCCGTGGCGGCGCAGACCGGCCCGGTTACGGTGCGGATCGATCCATGATCGACTAAAGAGGAGGCGAACGCGATGAAGCGTCGCATGCTGGGCTCCCTGGTGCTGGCCGGCGCCGTCGTGGGCCTCGGCGCGCCGGCCGCCCAGGCGGCCGGCCCGGCCCACGGCCACGCCCCGGGCGCCGTCCGAAGCGGACGGCCCGGCGGGAGGGCCCGTCCACTGCCGCAGGCCCACGCGCACAACGACTACGAGCACGAGCGGCCGTTGTTCGACGCGCTCGACCACGGCTTCACCAGCGTCGAGGCCGACATCTACCTGGTCGACGGCGAACTGCTGGTCGGCCACGACCCGGAGGACGTGGTACCGGGTCGTACCCTGAGCAGCCTCTACCTCGAACCGCTGGCCCGGCGGGTGCGGGCCAACCACGGCGGCGTCTTCGCACACAGCCACCAGCAGCTACAACTGCTGGTCGACATCAAGAACACCGGCGCGGACACCTACACCGAGCTGCACCGGGTGCTGCGGGGCTACCAGCGGATGCTGACCACGTACTCCGCCGGACGGGTCCGACAGGGCGCGGTGACCGTGGTGGTCAGCGGGGACCGGCCGCGCGACCTGATGGCCGCCCAGCGGGTCAGGTACGCCTGCTACGACGGCCGGGCCGCCGACCTCGGCTCCGGGGCGCCGGCCTCGTTCGTCCCGCTGATCAGTGACAACTGGACCAACCTCTTCACCTGGCGGGGTGTCGGGGCGATGCCGGCGGGGGAACGGACCAGGTTGCGTTCGTTCGTCCGGACCGCGCACCGCGACGGCCAGCGGGTACGGTTCTGGGCCACGCCGGACCTGCCCGGTCCGGAGCGGGACGCGATCTGGCGGGAACTCCGGGCCGCCGACGTCGACCACATCAACACCGACGATCTCGCGGGCCTGGCCGACTTCCTCCGCTAGTCCCCGCATTCGACGGGAGAGGGGCTGCACCGGCAGCAGCGGCGCAGCCCCTCTCCCGGTCACCCGGAGATGGCCACGGGACGGGCGGGCGGGTGACGACCGGGAACGACCGTCGCCTACCGCGGGTCCAGCCGGGAGAAGACCCCGATGCCGTTGGGCACCGGCCGTTCCGCACCGCCGGACGGATGGTTGCGGACCTCGACGGCGGGCTCGGCGACGGTCCGGGTCACCAGGGTGGTCGACCCGCCGCCGTCGAGGTTGACCGCGCCGGCCGCGCCCAGTTCGCGCAGGGTCAGGGCAAGGTCGAGGATGGTCAGGCCGGGTCCGGCGCCGTCCACGGCCAGCAGGTAGAGGCGGCGGCCGTCGGCGCTGACCCCGGCGGCGGTACGGATGGCGGCCGTCCGCCCGTCCAGTCCGGCCAGCGGCTCGCCGTTCCGGAGGATCGGGAAGCCGCCGACCGCGAACCGGAACGGCAGCCGGGTGTCCGGCACCAGGTCGTAGTCGACGCGTACCCGGTCGCCGACCTCGAACCGGCGCAGCGCCTGGGCGCCCTGCTCCCGGCCGACCAGCACCACGGTGTCCCGGGCGATCGCCCCGGTACCCGGCTCGGTGCCGGTCCGGACCACCCGGCCGTGCCGGACGCTCAGTTCGTACGTGTCGGTACTGCACGGCGCGGCGCGGTCGGTGTCGGTGCCGCAGGTGGACCGCTTGCGGGAGACACCGCCCCAGTCGCTGTCGAACACCCCGACCCCACCCACCGGCAGGGCGTACTGGTTGAAGCCGGTGACCGGGAACCGTTCCCGGCCGGCCGAGACCGTGCCCTTCAGGCTGACCCGGGCGAGCCGGCCGACCCGGTCCACCCCGACCCCGAGGACGTCGGAGGTGGCCGTACCCGGCGGCAGCCCCGGGCCGAACCGTTGCCCGTTCGGTACGGCCGCCTTCAGCTCGTCCCCGCCGGAGATCGCCGGGCCGACCGCTGATCCGGTCACCTCGACCCCGGGCTGGGTGTTGCTGATGTTGAAGAAGTCGCCGTTGACCGCGGCGATCGCCCGCCGGCTGTCTGCCTGCGCGGAGATCGGAGCCCGGGCCGCGACCGCACCTGCCGTGATCAGATCCACCGTGACCAGGGGATTGCGCAGGTCCACCTCGACGAGATGCAGCGGCACGTCGACTCCGGTAGTGGGCCGGGTGAACTCCCGGTAGGTCACCCCGGGCGCGAGGGTGCCGGGCGCCGTCGAGATTGCCGGCAGGGTGCCGGCGGCCGGACCGGCGACGGCCGTGGTGGCGCCGCTGACCAGGGCCAGCGCGAGGCCGAGGGCCGACGCGGCCAGCAGCTTACGAGGATGGCGGGAACGGTATGGCCGGAGCAACGCCGGTGAGTGGGAACGGTCGGCTGAGAGCAACGCCGGTGCCTCCGAATCGTGACGGGGAAACACCAGCCAGACTTCCGGCCGAGGTGATCGAGGTCAAACGAACATCAACTGGACGACCGGTTACCCCGCCCGGTCGAGCTGGAGGCCTGGCCCGGGCCGCCGGAGCCGGCCACGCCGTCCAGCCCGGGGGACGGCGGTGCCTCGGCCGGGTCGGTGACGGCCATGCTCAGCCGTACCCGGACGCCGTTGGTGCCGCTCTGCACCTCGATCGAGTCGGCGAGTTCCTGGGCCAGCCACAGCCCCATCCCGCCGTTCGCGGACGGCCGGGGACGGCGGGTCGGGATGGTCGGTAGCGGGGCGGCGAAGCCCCTCCCGTGGTCCCGGATCTCACAGACCAGGTGCCGCCGGTGCCAGATCCGCAGCTCGCCTCGCCCGCCGCCGTGCCGGACCGCGTTGGTCATCGCCTCGTTGACCGCGGTCACGAAGTCGTCCAGCCGCTCCCCGGCCAGACCGGCCGCGAGGAGGCACTCGGTGAGCGTCCGCCGCACGTCGGCGACCTGCTCCGCGTCGAAGTCGGCTTGGAGCAACAGGGGTCCATGCTGTGTCTCCGTCCGTTGATCGTGCAACGGACCGTCCGTCATGGCGCCTCCAAGGTCACCGGACCCGTCAGGGTACAGCGCGGACCGTACCCACCGGTGGCCGAGTCAATCAAAGACGACCGGGATTTCGGGCCCCGACCGGGCGTGACACCGTCGCTCCGAGAGGCTCACGCACCTGTCACCATTAACTGTTGATGGCACAGTACAGAGCGTAGGCGACCTGTTGGCCGCTGACGTCGCCGTGCGAGCTGATGAACCTGTCCGCTTTCAGGTTGAACACCCGACCCGGCTGGAACTGGTAGCCGCCGCCCACCTCCAGCAGCTCGACGCCGGGCTGGACCACCTCGGGCGTCTTCAGCGCCCCGTTGCGGCCGATTCCGCCGTACGGGTCGTCGGCGTCGCCCAGCCCGGCACCGGCCTGCCGGGCGAGCCGGGACGCCGCCGCGTACGCCAGGCCGACCGCCCGGTCGTTGACGGTGTGCGTGACCAGCATCGGCCCGATCAACCGCCGATCGGCCAGCAACGCCCGGAACAGCCCGTTCTCGCCCCGGCCGTTGAAGTCCACCGCGAACGCGTGGTGGCTGAACGCACCCTGCATCAGCGTGTAGGAGTGCAGCCGGGGTTGCCGTACGGCGGCGGCGGCCAGTGCCCGGGCGCCGAACGAGTGGCCGGCCAGATGCAGTCGTACGCCCGATGCCGACGCCCCGGCCAGCTCGGGCAGCAGCGCGGCGATGCCACCGGAGCCGACCTTCCCGGCCCGGTCCTTCATCGTGTAGTAGGTGGTCACGTTCAACACCCCGCGCGCCTTGGCCAGCACGCTGTCGAGGTCGAAGCCGAACCCGGCCGCCCTGCCGGCCGTGCTGTCGGCGGCTCCGCCGGCCGTGCTGTCGGCGGCTCCGCCGACCCGCTCGGGCAACCCGAAGTCGATCTCGGGACCACCCACTGCCTGGAAGACCGTCTCCGCGTCGCCGTGCAGCAGCGCTGCCGGCGGCGGATCCTCGTCCACCTCCGCGACGCCCGGGGACGGCTGGGCCGGGATCTGCTCCCGCAGCGCGTCGAGGAACTGCTGCCGGGCCTCGGCCGAATCCGTCAGCCTCGGCACCAGCCGGGTCAGCAACGCCGCCCGGCCCGGATCCTCGACCCGGGTCGTGATCGCCCCGATCAGTGCGGCGGCCTCGTCGCCGACCGCGACCCCGCCGCCGGCCACCTCGTCCTCGTCCGACCAGCGGATCGACGGCCAGAGCGCGCCGACCACGGCCAGGGTCCGGGACGCTGCCCCGGGCACCGCCGGGCGCACCGCCGCCAGGCTGTCGGTGAGCCGCTGGTAGAGGCGGCGGGCCTGCGGGATGTCGTTGTTCCAGCCGTGGCAGAGCACGAGTACGTCGGTGGCGCCCGAGGAGGCGACCAGCTCCACCGCGGCCCGCCGCTGGGCGTCGTCGTGGATCGCGCCGGTGGACCGGATCTCCACCTCCGCGTACGGGAACTGCATCTCCACACCTCACCGGAAGGCGACGGGTCAGACCGACTGAAGGGCTCGCATCGCGTCGACGAGCCCACGACCCTGGAACGAACGGTCCCGACCGAGGTCGGTGGCAGAGTCGAGCAGCGCCCGCTTGACCCGGTGCGGGCGGCCGATGAACTCCTGGTGCACCGACATGAACGCCGCCGCCACGCCGGAGACGTGCGGTGCCGCCATCGAGGTGCCGGAGTTCTCCACGTAGGTCGCGCCGGGCACGCTGGTGAGCGCCTGCTCCAGCAGCCGGCCGGTGCCGGCGCTGATCACCCGCTCGCCCGGCGCCAGCAGGTCCGGCTTGGCCCGGCCGTCCCCGGTGGGGCCCTTGGAGGAGAAGTAGGAGACGCCGGAGGCGTGCGGCCGGCACGAGGTGGCACCGACCGTGATGGCCAGTTCGGCGTTGCCCGGGTCGTTGATGGTCAGGTCGAACGCCGTGCGCATCCGCCGGCCACCCGCGTCGATGACGTAGCCGTACCCGGTGTTGCCGGCCGCCGCCACCACGACCACGCCGGACTGCACCAGCCGGTCGACCTCCCGGCAGATCGGGCTGAGCCCGGTGGCGAACCAGGTCGGGTCGAACGGATAGCCGACCGAGAGGTTGACCCCGTGCACCAGCAGTTCCCGGCCGTAGTCGTTGAGTTCCTGGATGTATTCCAGTGCGGCCAGCACCGCCGCCATGTCACCGGAGCCGTCGTCTCGGAGGATCTTGCAGGAGAGCAGCCGGCAGCGCGGCGCCATTCCGCTGATCGACCGCAGGTGCAGCCGCTCGGTACGCACGTCGCCCGCGTCCGGCTGGTAGAAGGTGGCGGCGGTCAGCGGGTTCTCGTCGTCTCCGACGATCTGCTCGCCGGCCAGGATCCCGGCCACGTGCGTGCCGTGTCCGGCCAGGTCCTTCGTCGCGTCGGTGTCGCTGTCGCCGACGAAGGAGCGGTGCGCCAGCGGCGGGGTCAGCGCCAGATTGGCGTGCCGTTGGAAGTGCGCATGCCCCTCGTCGATGCCGGAGTCGAGCACCGCCCAGACAATGTCCTGGCCGTACGCGTTGAAGGCGCGGTGCGCCGCCTGGCACTTGGTGGTCACCACGGAGCGGTGGATGAGCGGCTGGACCTCGAAGTTGGGCCAGATCCGGTGGATTGCCGAGCGCGGGGCGGGACCGGCGCCGACCGTCGACGTCGACGGCTCCTCGGTGGCCGGGCCGGAGCGGGCCGCCTGCTCCGCCAGCCCGGCCTCCAGTTCCGCCTGCTCCTGGGCGACCTCCTCGGCCTCCTCGGTGTCGGCGGCCACTATGGCGCGGATCTGCGCGGCGGTGAGGGCGCTGCTGACGTACGAGCCGATCGGCCAGACCGGCGTCTCGGCGTCGGCGACCTGCCGGATCAGCTCCCGGACCCGGGCCTGTGCCCGGCGCACCCCGCCCAGATAGCGGGTACGCAGCTCGATCACCACGCCGATCGGCTCGTCGCCGGAGGACCGCATCCGCTCCTGCAACGGCCGGGCGATGACCGAGTCGGTGACCAGGCTGGGGGAGGTGGGCACCGGCGACAGCGGGCTGGCCCGGTCGCCGCCGTCGGCGTTCTGCTCGGCCGAGCCGAACTCGGCGGGCAGTGGTTCCGCCGGGCGGCCCGGGTCGGCGCTGTCGGAGTCCATTGATTCCTCCCATGACGTCCGGACCATCGTTTCCGCACGGGCGGCCGGAGGAAAAGGGGCGGACGTGGATCTGACAGTCGTCGTCGACCGTGCTCGGGACGGGTCGGCGACGACCGGTCGGGGAGCCGGGTAATCATACGGCCCGATGGGTCGGGTGGGGCCCTCCGGCGCGCCCGGACGGTCACCGCCGGCTCCGGCCGGCAGGGTCGCGGCGGGCCGGGACCATCGGGTACCGGTACCGGCGGAGTGAGCCGGCCAGCGGCATCCCGTGACGGGACTATCCGGTACCGGTGCCGAACGGTGCGCCGGCCAGCGGCACGCGTACCGGCTGGCGCCCGTTGAACCGGAAGCGCAGCAGCTCGGCCGCGCCGACGACCGCGTCGCCGAGGTCTGCGCCACGGCGGGCGGCCACCCAGTCGACCAGTGCGGGCGGATCGCGCAGCGGCCCGGTGAAGTGGACCAGGGTGGCGTACCAGATGTCCCGGGAGAAGCCGGCCTCGAACCAGGCGTCGTCGCCGAGTTCGACGGCGAGCCGCGCGGCGAACTCGTCCGGCGCCGCGTCGACCGGGTACGCGCAGACCATCACGCCGGACGGGGTGAGCGTCAGGCCGTGCAGGGCCAGGCGTACCGGCCGGCACGCCGCGGCGGCCCGGCGCAGCGCCGAGCCGGCCCGGGCCACCAGCGGGTCGCCGTCCGGCACGCTGCTCCGGTGCGCTTCGAGTGCCCGTACCGTGAAGTGCACGGCCTCCGGCGCGCCGGTCGGCCAGTGGTCCGGGCCGGCCACGGCGAGCGCCTCGGCGGCCACCGCCGCCAGCCGGCCGGCGCACGGCGGATCCGGCGGCAGCACCACCGAGAGCCCCCACCGGCCGCCGTCGACCGGCGGGGAGTCGCGGTAGTGGGACCCGGCCAGCACGGCGTCGCGGCCCCGGGCGAAGAGCCGGTCGAAGGCGGCGCCGTAGCCGGCGGCCGGCCCGGCGACCCTGCGTCCCCGGCTACCCACGGTCGCCGAACAGCCGGCGGAGCAGTTCGGCCTGGTGGGGGAATTGGAATCCCGCCCCGCCCTCGTGCCCGTTGTACGGCCACACCGTGATGTCCTTCCGCTCGCCGGCGTAGTGGTTGAAGGCGGCATAGACCGTCGACGGCGGGCAGACCGCGTCCATCAGGGCGACGGAGAAGAGCGCCGGAGCGTCGGCCCGGCTGGCGAAGTTGACCCCGTCGAAGTAGCTGAGGGTGTGGAACGCCTGCTCGACGTCGCCCCGGTGGGTCCGCAGGTACGTCACCAGTTCGTGGTACGGCAGGGCATCGGTGATCTCGGTGGCCCGCCGGTAGTGGCAGAGGAACGGCACGTTCGGCAGCACCGCCGCGAGCCCGTCGACCAGGCCGGAGACGGCGATGCTGATCCCGCCGCCCTGGCTGGTGCCGGCCACCACCACCCGGTCCGGGTCGACCCGGGGGTGTGCCCGGGCGGTCTCCACGGCGCGGACGGCGTCGGTGAAGACCCGGCGGTAGTAGTAGGCCGACGGATCGGTGAGGCCGCGGGTCATGAAGCCGGGGGTCTGCGGCAGGCCGACCGGGTCCGGGTCCGGGGTGTCGCCGACCAGGTAACCGTTGCTGCCCTGGCCCCGGGTGTCCATCACCAGGTGGGCGTAGCCGGCGGCGCTCCAGGTCAGCCACTCGTGCGGCAGCCCGCGCCCGCCGCCGTACCCGATGTACTCGACGACGCAGGGGAGCCGGCCGGTGCGGTGCCGGGGGAGCAGGAACCAGCCGCGTACCGGCTGGCCGGCGAAGCCGGAGAAGGTGACGTCGAAGGCCTCCACAGTGGACAGACCGGCGTCGTACGGCTCGAACCGTGCCGGGGTGCCGGCGTCCCGCGCCTGACCCAGGGTCTTCGCCCAGAAGGCATCGAAGTCTACCGGTTCGTCGCGTTCCGGTAGGTAGTCGCGCAACCGGTCCAGCGGCCAGTCGACAAGCATGGCCCGTCTCCTCTCGTCGTCGCGGGCCGGGGGTGCGGCCCGGCGGGCGGCCCCGGCCGCGAGCCGGGGCGTCCCGAAGCCGGAGGGTAGCGTCCGGGCCGGTGCCGCCCACCGGCTGGTCGGCCGTGTCCCGAGCGGCGTACCCGGGAGCGCCCCGCCCGCCGCCCGCGTCCGCCGCCCGGGACGGGCCGGCGCGCCGCCTCCGGGCGAAGCGCCGGTATTGACGATTGCCCTGATATCGATGGCCCGTTAGGTTCGAGGTCCCGGCGGACGCAGCACGCGCCTTGCCCGCACCGCCGGCACGGTGGGGAGGCGTGACTTGTCTGATCTGTGGCAGGTGTTGGGTGACCTCGACCGGTTGATGGAGTCCGTCCAGCGCGAGGCGGACGCGGCCCGGGATCGGCAGCAGGCGGGCCGGGAGCCGACCACCGGCAGCGCGCTCGACGGCCGGGTACGCGTACGGCTCGCCGCCGACGGGCGGGTGGACGAGATCCGGCTGGCCGACGACGCCATGGGACTGCGGGCCGATCAGTTGGCCGAGGGCATCGCGCGGGCGTTCAACCAGGCCTGGCTCGCCGCACGTTCCGACGACGAGACGGCCGCCGCGGCCCTCGCGGTGGATCCGGCGGCGCTGGCGGAACAGCTCCGCGAGGTCCGCGAGGAGGGCATGCGGAGCATGCGGGCGATAACCGACTCGCTGAGCGACGCCATGGCCCGGATCGAGCGGCGGACCCGGTGACGACGACGGAGGTCTCGCCGGAGGGGCTGCGCAACTCCGCCGACGAACTCGCCGGGGTCGTCGAGCGGACCGACGCCCTGCTCCAGACGTTTCAGCAGCGGCTGGACTCCATCGGCGCGCCGTGGGGCAACGACGAGCTGGGCGCCACCATCGCCGACGTCTACCAGGGCGCGCACGCGATGGTGATGAACTGTTACACCTCCAACCTCGACACCATCGACGGGTACGTCGAGCGGCTGGACATCGTGGCGTTCCTCTTCGAAGAGGCCGATCAGGACAGTAAGGCAGAAGCCCGCGCCCTCCTGGACAGCCAGGGGTGGCCCCAGCCCTAGGGAGCCCGCGATGGGGATCCAGTTGCCGCCCAGTCTGGTGGAGCTCCTCGCCACCATCGGCTTCCACTGGCCGGAGAGCGACGAGACCAAGCTGTTCGAGCTGGGCCGGACCTGGGGCGACCTGTCGAGCCAGCTCGACACCGAGGTGAAGGCCGCCAACAGCGCGGCGGCCGGCGTCTGGACGGCGACCCAGGCCGAGGCGGCGGACGTGTTCCGGACCAGTTGGACCAGGGACGCCGCGCCGGCCCAGCGGCTGGCCGGCGGTGCCACCGGCGCGGACATCGTCGGCACCGGTCTGCTGACCTGCGCCGCCATCGTCCTGGCGCTCAAGCTCAACATCATCGCCCAGGCCGCCCTGACGGCGCTCGCGATCGCTGCGGCGATCGCCAGCGGCGGTCTGGCGGCCGCCGGGGTCGCCCTGCTGCGCGAGGCGTTGCGGCGAGCCCTGGACTGGCTGCTCAACGAGGCGATCATGAAGATCGCCAATGGCTAGACGCCGGGTACGCCGACGACTCGCTGGTGCCGCCGCCAAGGGCGTGATGCGGTCGCTCCGGTCGGTCGTCCGGGACGGCGAGAAGCTGCCGCCCGTCGCCAAGAGCGTGCGTGCCAAGCTGCGCCGGGATCCCTACCGCCGGCCGAAGACGTTCCGCCGGGGCGTACGCGACAAGGTGTGGCAGGCGAACAAGGGCCCGGACGGCAAGGTCCGGGACCCGTTGACCGGCAAGGTCATCCGCCGGTGGACGCGCTGGGACATGGGGCACAAGCCCGGGTACGAGTTCCGCAAGCACCAGGCCAGCGCACGCCGGCGGCGGATCGGCCGCAAGAAGTTCCTCGACGAGCACAACGACCCGGCGCACTATCGTCCGGAGCTACCATCGTCGAACCGAGGTCACGCAGGTGAGGACCATACCGACGACTACCTGGGACCGTGAGCATGCCGAACGTCAGCAACGAGAACAAGGTGATCGCGAAGACCGTCGCGGCGGTCTTCGGCGGCAGCCCACGGGTCGTCGAGTACCTCGACGCCGACGGGGCGAGCAAGGTGGCGATCCTGCACTCCATCGACCACCCCTGGCCGGACGTCACGGCCTACTGCACGATCGGCCTCTCCGAGGTCGCCATTCCCCGGGACGTCGACCCGCCGCTCGGCGTCGAACTGCTCGCCGTCGCCGACTCGACGCTGCATCCGCGGTTTGCCGAGGCGCTGAGCACCGCCGCGTTCTTCTGGATCAACGACGGCTGGGAGCCGGAGCCGGGCGCCTGCTTCCGCGAGGTGCTGCGCATGCACCTGCCGGACACCCGGTTACCGCACTTCTTCCTCACCGATCCCTACCTCTGGGAGCGGGAGTTCGGCTCGATG
This sequence comes from Plantactinospora sp. KLBMP9567, assembly GCF_033446045.1. NCBI lineage: Bacteria > Bacillati > Actinomycetota > Actinomycetes > Micromonosporales > Micromonosporaceae > Plantactinospora > Plantactinospora sp. KLBMP9567. Next base: position 347,057 of record NZ_JAWQRR010000009.1, read on the forward strand.
GCGATCGGCACCAGGACGGTGGCCTGGCTGCTCGCCGTACCGGTCAGCGAGAGCGAGGCCGACTACGCCGAGGAGAACGGCCCCGAGGCACTGGAGGAACTCTTCGAACGGCACGAGGTCGACATCACCGACCTCGACCGGGCCCCGGTGGTCTGAGCCGCCGGAACCGGGCGCGCCGTGTCCCGGCGGCGTCGGGGTGTGGCCGGACGATCGGGGTCAGGCTGGCGTGAACTCCTCCGCTGCGGCCGGTTCGGTCAGGTCGAGGACGCCGACCACCTGATCCTCGATCCGCTCGCCGGTGGGCCGGAAACCGAGCCGCCGGTAGAACCGCTCCGGCCCGCGCTCGCCCGGCACCCAGGTCACGAAGACCCGGTCCTGCCCACGCTGGCGTAGCTCGTCGCAGACCGCCTGGACGGCGAACCGACCGTACCCCCGGCCCTGCTCGTCGGCGGCGATGTTCAACCGCCAGAGGCCGGAGCGGGGCGGGTCGGCCGGGTCGAACCGCACCATCAGGAAGGCCATCACGAAACCGACGAGCCGCTCGCCGTCGTAGACCAGCCGGGGCCAGGCGACCTCCGGCTGGGCGTACGCCTCGGCCAGCGACTGGGCCACCGGCGCGACCAGGCCCTCCTGGTCGGGGCGGATTTGCAGTCGGCAGGCGGCCACCACGTTCTCCGGGGTGACCTTCTCCAGGCGCAGTGACGACGGCACCGGCGACGACATCCTGACACCCTAACCGTTCTGTCGAGGGCGGTCGGCCCACGGACGCGGCCGGGCCGGCCAGCCCGGGGCGGTCGGCCCCACGAACGGGCGGGACAGGCGTCGGGCAAGCCCGCCGCTCAGTCGGCGAGCGGCAGGTCGATGGTGTGCGCGGTGTGGTTGGCCTTCGTCTTGAGATATCGGGCGTTGGCGGCGGACAGGTGCACCCCGGTGGGAACCCGCTCGGCGACCTGCACGCCGAGCCGGCCGAGTTGTTCCGCCTTGTCCGGATTGTTGCTCAGCAGCGCGATCCGGTCCGCGCCGAGGGTACGGAGCATCTGCGCCGCCACCGTGTAGTCGCGCTCGTCCTCGCCGTGTCCGAGTGCCACGTTGGCCTCGTAGGTGTCCAGCCCCACGTCCTGCAGGGCGTACGCGTCGAGCTTCGCGTACAGCCCGATGCCCCGGCCCTCCTGCCGCAGGTAGAGCAGGAATCCGCCATGGTCGCTGATCCGCTCGACCGCCTCCCGCAGTTGCGGGCCGCAGTCGCACCGCTGGCTGCCGAACACGTCACCGGTCATGCACTCGCTGTGCGGCCGCACCAGCGGCGCGGGTACGCCGTCGACGGACTGGCCGAGCCTGCCCCGCCAGTCGCCCAGACCGAGCGCGAGATGCTCCCGGCCGTCCACCAGCCCGTCGAAGGTGAAGACGCGCGCGGTGGCGGTGTAGCCGTCGGCGAAGCGGAGCGGTACGGTCACCTGCCGGCGCACGGCGGCGGCCGGCAGCGGCCCGGGCGCGGTGAGCGTTTCGGGCGCCTCAGCGGTGGTTACCTGGGGCGGTGTGTGCGGCATCAGTTCTCCCTCTTGGGGTCGGGTGCGTACGCCCTGACGATCTAGGGTGCCTCCGTCGGAGTTCTGCCCGCGAACGCATCGAAAGAGCGTGGAGGCTGGTACCCGGTGCGCGGTCATCCGATGCGGGCCACCTGACCGGCATCGGGGCGAGGTCGGCGGGGACGGGCGCCGACGATGCGGAAGACTGATCCACCGCGCGGGCTGTTCATCGACGGAGAGGTGCGATCAGTGGGCGACCGGCCGTACGTACTGCTGAGCTGCGGCATGTCAATCGACGGCTACCTGGACAATGCCACCGGGTCGCGGCTGTTGCTCTCCAACGACGCCGACTTCGACCGGGTCGACGCGGTACGGGCGGAATGCGACGCGATCCTGGTCGGTGCGGGTACGGTCCGGCAGGACAATCCGCGCCTGCTGGTCCGGTCGCCGCAACGCCGGGCCGAGCGGGTGGCCCGGGGGCTGCGGCCGACACCGGTGAAGGTGACCGTGACCGGCCGGGCCGACCTGGACCCGACCGCCCGGTTCTTCGTCACCGGCGACATCGACAAGCTCGTCTACTGCGCGAGCGCCAGCCTGGACGAGGCCCGCAAGCGTCTCGGCGAGGTGGCGACCGTGGTGGACAGCGGTGACCCCGTCGACCTCGAACTGGTGCTGGCCGACCTGCACGCCCGGGGGGTGGCTCGGCTGATGGTCGAGGGTGGCGGGACGATACATACCCAGTTCCTCACCGCCGGCCTCGCCGACGAGTTGCAGTTGGTGGTCGCGCCCTTCTTCGTCGGTGACTCCCGGGCGCCGCGCTTCGTCGGCGACGGCCGGTTCCCGTGGGGACCAGACCGCCGGGCGGAGCTGGCCGAGGTCTGCCAGATCGGCGACGTGGTGCTGTTGCGCTACGCCCTCTCGGAACGGTTCGCCGCGACATGACCGGTCAGCGCGGCGCGCAGCGATCCGGCCGCGAGCGGGCACAGCCGCCTGGCCCGCCGGGGCGGCGCAGGGCGTGCGGCAGGTTGTACCGCCGGTCACGCGACCGCTCGGGGTAGCCGGAGCCGGGGCGGCGTTGCCCGGTTGGCGGGCGTCCCGATGGCGGGCGTCCCGGCGACGGCGGATGTCCCGGTGGCGGCGGGCGTCCCGGTCGTACGGATCCGGCCGATCCAGCGCGCGACCAGTACCGCCGCCCCGGGCAGGCTCGCGACGAAGGCGAGTACCCCGTACACCACGGCGACGGTGAGGCCGAGCGGGGCGCCCAGCCCGGCGGCGCCGAAGGCCCAGGCGGTGACGCCCTCCCGGGGCCCCCAGCCGCCGACGTTCAGCGGCAGCGCCATCGCGATCAGGGCCAGCAGCATCAGGGGTACGAGCCGGGCGAGCGGCGCCGACGAGCCGGCGGCCCGGGCCGCGACGACGAACGTGCCGAGATGGCCGGCCAGCACCACGGCGGACGAGAGCGCGATCCCCGGCCAACTGTGCCGGGCGAGCAGCCCGAGCCGTACGTCGGAGACGGCGGTGCGGCACGCCCGAACCCACCGCGAGCCAACGGGCCCGGCCGGGTCCGGGTCGGTGCCGTCCGGAGTGGGACCGCCCGGCCGGGCGACGAGAGTCTGCCCGTCCCGGTGGCGGGGCCGGTCGAGCCGCCGTCGCGACCGCCGGACGAGCCAGCCGGCGAGACCGAGCACCCCGGCCACTCCCAGGACGGCGGCCACCAGCGGGCCGGTCCGGCCGAGCTCGGCCCGGGCCAGCAGCGGGACGGGATAGCCGACCAGCAGCACCACCAGCCCGACGGTGACCAGCACGATCTGCCCGGCGGAGCGTTCCAGCACCACGGCCCGGACACCCAAGCCGACGTCGTCCACGTCCTTGCCGTGCCGCACCGCCCGGTGCACGTCCCCGAGTACGCCGCCCGGCAGGGCCGCGTTGAGGAAGAGCCCCCGGTAGTAGTCGGCGACCGCCCTGCCCAGCGGTAACCGGATGCCGAGACCCCGGGCCACCAGGCACCAGCGCCAGGCGCTGAACACCGTGGTCAGCAGCCCGATCCCGAGCGCGGCGAGCAGGGTGCCGGCGTCGATCACCCGCAGCCCGTCCAGGAACGCGCCGGTGCCGAGCCGCCACAGCAGGAAGCCGAGGATGGCGGCACCGCCGAGCAGGCGGGCCCAGGCCCAGAACGTACGCCTCACGACGCCGCCCGGTCCGCCGGAACTGCCCGCCATGCCGTCCTCGCCCCGCACATCCGCCAGCCTCCTTCACTCGGTTCTCGCAGTTATACGAGGCAACCGGGGCTGCGGTTCATCCGTTCGCGGCGAGCGGCCCGGCACGGGGTCATCGGTACGTGGCGAGCAGGTCGGCATGCCCGACCACCACCCGCAGCTCACCGGCGGTCGCGGCGGCGAGCCGACGCTCCAGGTAGCCGGCGGCCGGGACGGCCAGCTCCGGCCGCTGCTCGACGGCGGCGGCCACCCAGCCACGCAGCCACTGCGCGGTCAGCTCCGCCTCCGCCGGGCCGAGCCGCCACGGGCTGGGCCGGACCCGCACCTCCGCCCCGAGCCGGCGGAACGCCTCGGCGGTCGCCTGCACGGCGTCCGGACCGAGCAGCCGCCGGCCGCCGGTGCTGCGCCGCTGGTGCGCGTTGAACGCGGCGGCGATCTCGGCGTCGAGCGGATCGGCCGGGGAGAACTCCACCTCGCCCAGCACGGAGAGGGTCAGCAGCGCCGGGCATCCGGCGTCGACGCAGGCCGCGACGAGCCGCTCCACCTCGGCGAGGCTGAGCAGGTCGAGCAGGGCGGACGCGGTGACCAGCGACGCCCCGGCGAGGTCGTCGGCGGTCAGCCGGGTCAGGTCGCACTCCCGGGTCCGCACGCTGACCGGCGAGCCGTCGGCGGCGGTGGCCGGCAGGTGTTCCCGGGCGTGGTCGAGCAGCCCGGCTTCCCGGTCGTACAGCACCCAGTGCTGCGGACCGGGCAGCCGGCCGGCGAGCCAGCGCCCCATCGAACCGCTGCCGCAGCCCAGGTCCCGGATCACCGTCGGACCGGTGCCGGCCGGCAGGCCGCGCAGCGGCTCGACCAGCTCACTGGCCCGGGCCCGCGCGTCGGCCGGCTCCCGCAGGCCGAGCCAGGCCAGGCTGTACGGCGAATCGTCGTCCCCGCCGTCGGGTTGCCCGGTTCGCTCGCCGCGTTCAGTCATGGTGTCCCTTCACGTCTGCGCTCCTTCCCACGGATCGTCACCGGCCCGTGGTGACGGGGCGTCGCCGGTCGGTGATGACGGGGCGTCGCCGGCCGGTGCTGGCCGCCGAGGCAGGCCCGGTTGCCGGGCCAGCGCGCTCAGTACCTCGCCGAGGCGGGCGGCGGTGACCTTCCAGCCGGGCAGGTCGGCCCGGCGGTCCTGGGCGGCGGCTCGGAGCCGGTGGCGCAGCTCCGGCTCGTCGAACCAGCGGCGCAGCGCCCCGGCCAGCGCCGCCGGATCACCGGGCGGCACCAGCAGCCCGGGTACGGCACCGTCCGGCGTTCGCCCGACCGCCTCCGGCAGCCCGTCCACCGCGCTGCCCAGCACCGGGATGCCCCGGGCCAGCGCCTCGGTGACGACCATGCCGTACGGCTCGGACCGGGACGCCAGCACCAGCAGGTCGGCGGCGGCGTAGTCGGCGGCCAGCTCGGTGCCGGTACGCGGCCCGACGAACCGGATCCGGTCGGCCAGCCCGGCCGCCCCGGCGAGCCGGCGCAGCCGGTCGAGGTGGCCCGGATCGCGGTCGACGGGGCCGACGCAGTGGCAGGTCCAGGGCCGGTCCGGAATCGTCGCCAGCGCCTCGACCAGTACGTCGTGCCCCTTGCGTGGGATGACCGAGGCGACGCAGAGCAGGCTCGCGGCGCCGTCCGTACCCGAGGCCAGCGGTGCGGCCGCGACCCCGGGCGGCACGATGTGCACCCGCGCGGCGGGCAGCCCGTGCCGCTCCACCAGCCGGCGCCCGGTGCCGGCGCTGGTCGCCACGATCGCCGGGGCGGCCCGCAGGGTCTGCCGTTCCCACTCGTCGAGCCGGGCCGCCACCTCGGGCGGCAGCCCGGTCTCGTCACCCAACGGCAGGTGTACCAGCACCGCCACCCGGAGCCGAACGGCTGCCGGACCGACGACCTCCGGTACCCCGCAGGCGACCAGCCCGTCCAGCAGCACCACCGCGCCGTCCGGTACGCCGGCGAGCGCGGCGGCCAGCGCCACCCGACCGGCCTCGGCGGGCCGGGGCCAACTACCCGGTACGGCGAGTTCGCGCACCCGCCAGCCGAGCCCGGTCAGCCCGGTGATGACCTGGCGGTCGTAGTGGTTGCCGCCGCTCGGGGTGGCCGGATCGTCGATGTCACCGGGCAGCACCACGTACGCGGTCCCGGCGCTCACCGTGCCGGCCATCTCCCCGGACGCACCCGGCCAGCCGGGATCCGGTCCGGTCACAGGGTCCGCTCATAGCTGGCCCAGGCGATGTGCGACTCGTGCAGGGTGACGGTGATCCCGGCCAGCCCGCGCGCTCCCGCACCCAGCGAGCCCGCGTGCACCCGCTCGGCCAGCCGGTCGGCGATGATCCGGGCGAGCGCCTCGGTCGAGGTGTTGATCCCGGTCAGCGACGGCTCGTCGTCCAGGTTGCGGTAGTTGAGTTCGCCCAGCACCTCGGCCAACTGCGCGGAGGCCAGCCCGATGTCCACGACGATGTTGTCCGCGTCGAGTTCGGGACGGCGGAACGTGGCGTCCACCACGAAGGTCGCCCCGTGCAGCTTCTGCGCCGGGCCGAAGACCTCGCCCCGGAAGCTGTGCGCGATCATGATGTGGTCACGAACGGTGATGCTGAACAAGGATTCTCCTCCTGGTGTTTCCCGCTCGGGATGCGCGGCGACGGCTACTGGTCGGTGGCCGCGTCACCGTAGTCGACCCGGTGGCACAGGGCGGGCAGCTCGCCGCTGACCAGCCGGGGGAGTGCCTCCGGTAACTCCTCGAAGTCGCACGCGCCGGTGATCAGGGCGTCGAACGCCGGGTCGGCGAGCAGTTCCAGGGCGAGCCCGAGCCGGTCCGCGAAGGTACGCCGTCCACGTACGTTCGGTGACACCGTGCCCACCTGACTGCTCCGGACGACCAGTCGACGGGAGTGGAAGTTCTCGCCGAGCGGCACGCTCACCTGGCGGTCGCCGTACCAGCTCAGTTCGACCACGGTGCCCTCCGGGGCGAGCAGCTCCAGCGACCGGGTGAGCCCGGCCGAGGTGGCGCTGGCGTGCACCACCAGGTCACGGTCGCCGGCCGCCTCGGCGGGCAGCGCGAAGTCGACGCCGAGCGCGGCGGCGACGTCCGCCCGGCCGGGGTCCGCGTCGACCAGCTGCACCCGGGCGCCGGGGAACCGGGCGAGGACCCCGGCGACGGCGCTGCCGACCATCCCGGCCCCGACGACCGCGATCCGGTCGCCGACCAGGGGCGCGGCGTCCCAGAGCGCGTTCACCGCAGTCTCCACGGTGCCGGCGAGCACCGCCCGGGCCGCCGGCACCCCGTCCGGTACGACGGTGACCGCCGAGGCCGGGACGACGTACCGGGTCTGGTGCGGGTAGAGGCAGAAGACGGTACGGCCGACCAGGCGCTCCGGTCCCGCCTCGACGAGGCCGACGTTGAGGTAGCCGTACTTCACCGGGCCGGGAAAGTCGCCGTCCTGGAACGGGGCGCGCATCGTCGCGTACTGGCTGGGTGGCACCTTGCCGGCGAAGACCAGCGTCTCGGTGCCCCGGCTCAGCCCGGAGTGGAGGGTGCGGACCAGTACCTCGTCGGCACCGGGCGGCGCCAGCGGAACCGGCCGGATCTCGCCCCTGCCGGGTGCGGCAAGCCAGAAGGCCCGGGCACGCACTGTCATCAACTCCTTTCCCGGCGCGATGAACCGAACGCGGATGTTTTCCGTTTCCACGGGGGTGGGCAGCGGCAACGATACGCGGCGCGCTGATCGTGCCAAACCGTAACGGAGGAACGTTGACTGTCAGTGATCATCCGATCGCAACATCCCTGGTCCGGCTGCGTCCCGTGCGGCACCGGACGGTGTCCGCGCCGCTCGTCGACGGCCGCCCCGTACCGGTCCAGGTGGGCTCGGCGGCCGAGGTGGACGGGCCGGCGGTGGGGCTGGCCGTCCAGTTCGTCCTGCTGGCGGCGCTCTCCGCCACGGTCGGGCTGGGCCCCGCCGGCTGGTTGGCCGGTTCGGCGTACGCGGTGGTCACCTGGCTGCTGCTCGGTCGTGGAATGCGCCGGTCCGGCGCCCGGATGCTCGGCGCGGCCAACCAGGTGACCCTGGCCCGGGCCACCCTGGTCGGCGCGGTGACCGCGCTGGTGGCGGCCTCCTTCTGGTCGCCGGCCCCGGTCGGGCTGCTGGTCGCCGTCGCGGGGGTGGCGCTGGCGCTGGACTGGGTCGACGGTCAGGTCGCCCGGCGCACCGGCACGACCTCCGCGCTCGGCGCCCGGTTCGACATGGAGGTCGACGCCTTCCTCATCCTGGTGCTGAGCGCCTATCTCGCGCAGTCCGTCGGCGCCTGGGTACTCGCGATCGGCGCCCTCCGGTACGTCTTCGTCGCGGCCGCCTGGGCGCTGCCGTGGCTCAGGGCGGCCCTGCCGCACCGGTTCTCCCGGAAGACCGTCGCCGCGATGCAGGGCATCGTGCTCGCGGCGGCGAGTTCCGGCCTGCTGCCCGGTTCGCTGGCGTACGCCTCGGTCGGGCTGGCGCTGGCGCTGCTCTGCTGGTCCTTCGGCCGGGACGTCGGCTGGCTGTGGCGGGCCCGCCACCGGGACCCGGTGCCGACCGGCTTCCGCTGAACCTCTCCCACTCCTCCTCGCGGTCCGTCCGGGCCGCAGGTGACGGTCGGGGCGAACGCGTGGCGCCGTTCGGGGTGCCCGGCTGCACCGATCCGGCGGTCGTCCGGTGGTGCGTGGCCGGGCCTGTGCCGCGGTGCCGGCTGGTCCGCACCGCCCTCGAACGACTGTCAGCCGCGCGGCACCTGCCGCTTCCCGGCACGGTCGGTCAGCGGAAGCGCTCGAGCGTCACCGGGATCAGCCCCGCCATCCTGGCCGCCGTGGTCAGCTCGCGCAGCAGCGGACCGATGGCGTCGTCGCGGCTGCCGGCCAGGTCGGCCGTCAGGTCCAGGCACCAGGCGGCGCCGGCACCGATCCGGCGTAGCTCCCAGGTGAAGGCGTCGGCGCCGATCCGGCGCCGAGCGGTGCCGACGACTCCGGCCAGGACGCCGGTGGTGCCGTGGCCGGGCGTCATCCGCCAGGTGGCGAGCAGCCCGGTCAGCTCGTCCGGGTCGAGCCCGGCGGTGAAGAGGACCCGGTAGACCCGGGTCTCGGTGAAGCCGGCGGTGGCCCGACCGGGGTTCAGCCGCAGCGGTGCCGAGGTGGGCAGCCGGATGCCGGCGTCGAAGTATCCGCGCAGCACCTCCTCGCCCGGCAGTTCGCCCCCGCCGAGATGGCGGTAGACGAACTCGACCTCCTGCCGGTTGGCGCCGACGACCCGGTCGCGCAGTGCGGCGTCGGTACGTATGCCCCGGCTGAACGCCGAGGCGCCCCGCCAGCGGGAGCCGCCGGCCGTCCACCCGGTGCTGTCGAGCCGGACAGCCGAATGGTCTTCGCCCGACCCGAACTCCTCGACGAGGATCCCCGCCGGGCCGGCGAAGTCCCGGTTGTCGGGCCGGACCAGGTAGTAGTCCAGGTTCGATCCGGCGACGAGCGGTCTCGCCGCCGACCCCGGCCGGGATACGGCTCGGGACGGCCACCCGGCCGCACCGTCCGGTCTCGCGGATAGCGTCGACATGTCATGCATTCTCGGCCGGGGATCCGCTCCGGCGGCTGCGGCTCGCCCGGAGCGGTCGCCGGAAATGTCCCGGGTGGGTGGGCATCGGGAAACTCAGCGGACCTCGGGAACGGTCGGCTCCTGCGCGTCGTAGCGGCCGAGGGTGCGCTGCCAGGCGGTCTGCCAGCGACCGTCGGCGATGATCCGCCGCAACGTCTCGGCGAGCCAGGCCCGGAACGGCTCGTCGTCCCGGCGCAGGCCGATCCCGTACGGCTGCGGAGCGAATGCCCGGCCCGCCAGCCGGAATCCCGTGTCGCTGCCGGCGACCAGGCCCACCAGGGCCGGCCCGTCCCCGGTGATCGCGTCGACCCTGCCGCTCAGGAGCGCCTCCGCGCACTCCTGATAGCTGCCGAGCGACGTCATTGCCAACGACCGGCCGAGCTGCTCTGCGAGCCGGCTGCCGTGTGGAGTACCGGTGACGGTGCAGATCTGGCGGCCGGCCGGTATCGACTCCGGGCCGGTGATCGCGGTTTCGTCGGCGCGTACCAGCAGTCGCTGCCCCGGTAGGTGGTACGGACCGGCGAAGGCGACCCGTTGGGCACGGGTCTCGGTGATGGTGTAGGTGGCGATGACGAGGTCGACCCGGCCCTGCTCGACGAGCTGCTCCCGGGCCGCCGACGGAGCCTCCGTCCACTGCACGTCGGCCGGGTCGAGGCCGAGTTCGCCGGCGATCAGCCGGCCGATCTCCACGTCGAACCCCGTCATGGTCCCGTCGGGTTCGCGGTAACCGGTGCCGGGCAGGTCGAACCTGCTGCCGATCGTGATCTGCCCCGCTGCCTGCAACCGTTGCATGGTGGTGCCCTCGGCGAAGGCCGGCGACGCCTGCGCGCCGGGCGTGGGGCCGGCAGCGCCGTCGTCGGGCCAGTTCCACGGGCGCAGCACCACGGCGCCGACCAGGATGACCAGCAGCAACATTCCGGTGAGCAGGACCCGGCCGCGTTCCCGGGACGGCGCCGGCCGGCCCGCAACGCCGGCCGGCGGGTCGCTCCTCGACGCGCGGGCGGGTGTGCCGGGCACCGGCGCCGCAGGCCCGGCCGGTGGTGCCGGAGGGGCGGGCGGTCGTGTCGCAGGCCCGGCCGGTGGTGCCGGAGGGGCGGGCGGTGGCGCCGCTGGTCCGGGCGGTGGCGCCGGAGCGGCGGGCGGTGCTGGGGCCGAGCCGGGCGGCAGCATGTCGTCCGGCGGCACCGCGAGGGCGCCCTCGGCCACCACGAGTTCCGGCTGCTCGGTGACGACCGGCGCCACCCCGAGGGCCCGGTGCAGCAGGGTGGCCGCCAGCGGGATCCGGCTCGCGCCCCCGACCAGGACGACCGTGGTCGGTCCCGCTCCGGGGCCGGCCGAGCGGACCGCCGCCACCGTCACCTCGACGGTTTGGTCCAGCACCACCCGGGCCAGTTGTTCGAACTCCTCCCGGCCGACCGGCACCGACTCGTCGAAGAGCGGGACGTGCAGGTAACCGACCGAGGTACGGCTCAGGCTCTCCTTCGCCCGGCGGGCCTCGTCCCAGAGGCTCTGCGCGGCGCGGCGGTCGGCGTCGTCGTCCGGTGCGGTCAGCCGCCGCCACCGGACCGGATCGCGGTCCGCCAGTAGTCGACCGACATGCCCGACGAGCGCCGCGTCGAGATCCAGCCCGCCGGTCTGCGGCAGCCCGCCGGTGGCCAGCACGGTGAAGCCGTTCGTCGCGGTACGGCGGACCACGGTCGCGTCGAAGGTGCCCGCGCCGAGGTCGTAGATGGCAACCTGACCACCGGCCGGTACGGCCAGTTCACCGGCCCCCACCAGGTAGCTCGCGGCGGCGACCGGCTCGGCGGCGAGCCGGGGCTCGGGCAGGCCGGCCTCGACGGCGGCGGCCACCAGCAGCGACCGCCGGGTCGGCCCCCAGGTGGCGGGCACGGTGAGCAGCACGGACCCGAGTTCGCCCGGCCCCGCGACCCGGGCGGCCTCGTCGGCGACCCGGGCCAGCGTGGCGGCCACCAGCGAGGTGGCGGAGACCTCCCGGTCGCCGAGCCAGAGAGTGCCGTCGCCGATGCGCCGCTTCGGGTGCGGCTCGAAGCCCTGTGGCCGCCGCCGGGCGGCGCCGGTGGCGTCCTGACCGGACAGCACCGTGCCGCCGTCCTCCACACAGGTGGCCGAGGAGAGCAGCGGCGAACCGTCGAACAGCAGTGGACGGGTACGCCCGTCCGGCCAGCGCAGCACGGCCACCGTGTGCGACGTGCCATAGTCCACACTCAACCGGAACCCACCGTCCGCCACCCCGGCAGCCTAGTCGGCCGTCGATGGCCCGGGACGGCGGCCAGCCCCGGGCGACGACGAGGTACCGGCCGATCTCGCGAAGCGCGGTCGCGGGTCGGATCTGGTCCTGGTGTTCGATGCCGACGGCCGGATACCGGCGAGGGAGGTCGAGAACGGGACGGCGGCTCCGACCCCGACGTCGAGGCAGCCCTGCGCAAGGCCGAGAGCCTCGGCGGTACCCGGGTGCTGGGTCCGGCCCCGGCCAGCGGCGGGCCGCTCGCGGTCGGGCACTTCACCGATCCCGAGGGCAACCTGATCGGGGTTGCCGGCCCGCCGCGCCGACCGGCGACCGCTGACGGCGCCGTCCGGCGGACTCCGGGCGGCGCGCACGGCGTGCGGCCGCGTCCGGTGCCGCCGCTGCCGGGCCGCCTGGGCTACCCCGGCGGCAGCAGGGCGGCCGCGTCCGGCCAGACGCAGCGCAGCATCGCCGGCCTGCCGTTGAGCCGGCCCGGCACGTCGCCCGGCGGCCGGGTGTACGACCGCTCGGCGAACCGGCCGCCGAGCGCCGAGTAGAAGGCCCGGGCGGCGGTGTTCTGCTCCAGCACCCACAGGTACATCGCGCCCGTGGCGCCCCGCTCCAGCACCGCGCCGGCCGCCCGGCGCATCAGTGCGGCGCCGATGCCGTGCCGGTGGTGTGCCCGGACCACGTGCAGGTTGTCCACCAGGGAGCCCCACCGAACGTCGTCGTCGAGGACGACGTGGACGAAGCCGGCGAACTCCCCGGCGACCTCGGCGAGCACCGTGACCCCGTGCGGTGCCGGGTCCGCCAGCCGGGCAGACCAGACCGCCAGCCGGTCGGCGAACACGTCACCGTCCAGGTAGGAGTCCGTGTACGCGCCCCGGTAGTGCCGGCGCCAGCTCTCGGCGTGCAGCCCCGCGACCCGCTCGGCGTCGCCGACTGCAGCATCCCGGAACGACACGGCCGCCACGCTCATCCGCCACCCCCGTCGCGCCGGCCGCCCTCACGCCCGACCTTGCCCCGTCGACCACCGGACGCTACCAGCCGGCCACGCGCGGCTCGCGGGCATTTCCGCTCCGGGGCGGACCGGCCGGGTGCCCGCCCGGAACCTTCGTCAGGTCCGGTGGGACGGCTGCCCGGCAGGGACGCCCGGCCCGCCGGGACGGCCCAGGCCGGCGATCCGGGCGCGTACCCGCGCCGCGTCGGGGTGGCCGACGTCGATGAGGATGGCCAGCGCCGCCCGCCACGCGCTCAGTGCCGCTCCCGGGTCGCCGGCGTCGAGCTGGGTGTCGCCGAGACTGGTCAGCGCGTCGGTCTCGCCGTACCGGTCGTCGGCGGCCCGGAAGAACTCGACCGCCCGCTGATAGCAGGCGATCGCGTCCGGGTGGTTGCCCAGCCCGTGGTACGCGTACCCGAGGCTGTCCCAGGCGTTGGCCAGTCCACTGACGTCCTTCTGTTCCTCGTGCAGCCGGACCGCCTCCCGGCACCGCTGGAGCGCGGTGTGGTAGTCGCCGAGCTGCGCGTGGTACCACCCGGTGGCGTTCAGCGCGCTCGCCGTGCCCACCCGGTTACCGGCGGTCCGGAACAGTTCGAGGGCCTTCTCGGTGTGCGCCAACGCCCGGTCGTGCCGGCCCTGCCGGGCGTACGCCCGCCCGATGCCGCGCTCGGTGCTCGCCTCGCCGGGCCGGTCACCGAGCTGACGGAACAGTTCGAGGGCCTGCCGGAGCTGCTCGTGCGCCTCGTCGGCCCGGGACATCCGCAGGTAGACCAGGCCCAGGAAGCGGTGCGCCTGCGCCTGCCCGAGGTCGTCGCGGTCCGCGTTCGACTCCAGGGCCCGCTGCTGCACGTGCACCCAGTCCTGCCAGTGCACCCGCCGGTTCAGGAACATGCTGACCGACCAGGCGAGTTGCCAGGTGTGGGTGGCCCGGCCGGCATCGGCGGCCAGGTCGATCACCCGGAGCAGGACCAGCCGTTCGGCGTCGAACCAGGCGAGTGCCGACGCCTCGTCGGCGAACCGTTCCGGCTCGGCCCCGGGTGCCGGCTCGGCCGGCGTGATGGAATCGCTGCGGACGTAGAGCCGCCGGTCGGCCTCGTGCGCGGTGTGCAGGTAGTGGTCGAGGATGCGGTCCAGCGCCTCGGCGCGCTCGGCCGGCGGGGCGTCGGCCTCGGCGAGTTCTCCGGCGTAGGCCCGCAGCAGGTCGTGCAGGGCGTACCGGCCGGGCTCGTCGGTGGCGACGAGGTGCGCCCGGTGCAGTTCGTCGAGCAGGCGCCGGACGGTCCGGCGGGTGGCACCGAGCAGGCTGGCCGCGGCCGGCACGGTGATCGTCGGCCCCGGGTGCAGTCCGAGGTGCCGGAAGAGTCGCGCCCCCTCGACGCTCAGCGTCCGGTACGAGCAGAAGAAGACCGCCCGCAGGTCGGTGGCCGGGTCACCGGCGCTGAGGGTGTCCAGGTCGCCGGCCTCCGCCAGCTCGGCGGCGAGCGAGGCCAGCGACCGTCCCGGGCGTGACACCGCCAGCGCGGCGGTGACGGCGAGCGCGAGCGGCAGCCGGGCGCACCAGCCGATGAGCTGCTCGACCGCCTCCGGCTCGGTGCCGGCCCGGTCGTCGCTGATCCGGTCGGCGAGGAAGTCCCGGGCCTCGTCGAGGGTGAACAGGCCCAGCGGGACGGGGTGCGCGCGGTCGGTGGCGACCAGCCCGAGCAGGCTGTCCCGGCTGGTGACCAGGGCCATGCTGCCGGTGGCGGTGGGCAGCAGCGGCCGGACCTGCTCGGCGTCCCGGGCGTTGTCCAGCAGCACCAGCAGCCGGCGGTCGGCGACCAGGCTGCGGTAGAGGCCCTGCTGCCCGAGGTAGCTCTCCGGGATCCGCTCGGGGCGTACCCCGAGGGCCTCCAGGAAGGCGCGAGTCGCCGCCGCCGGATCGAGTACGGCGCCGGCCCGGTCGTATCCCCGGAGGTTGAGGTGGAGCTGTCCGTCCGGGAAGTGCGACGCCGCCCGGTGCGCCCAGTGCACGGCGAGGGTGGTCTTGCCCACCCCGGCCGTACCGTGGATCAGCGCGACCGTCGCGCCCGGCTCGTCGGCGGAGAGCAGCTTGTCCAGCGTGGCCAGCTCGCCGGTGCGTCCGACGAACGCCGCCACCCGGGTCGGCAGTTGCGCGGGCGGCGGTGCCGGAGGCGGGGCGCCCCGCTGGTCGTCCCGGAGCGCGTGGTCGAGGGCCGCCGCCAGCTCGGCACCCGGATAGAGCCCCAGCTCGTCGTCGAGCCGGGCGCGGATCCGGTGGAACGCGTCGACCGCGGCGGCCCGCTGGCCGGATCCGGCGAGCGCGCGGACCAGTCGCGCGTGCAGCGGCTCGTGCACCGGTTCCAGCTCCACGAGTACGCCGAGCCGGCGCACCACCGCCGCCGCCTCACCCTCGGCCAGGGCCAGATCGGCGTAGTCCAGCGCGGCGGTGATCCGGCGCTGGTGCAGGGCGACCGCCGCCGGATGCTGTCCGAGCTGGTCCGGCAGGTCGGCGCCGACGGGGCCACGCCAGCAGTCCAGCGCCTCGGCCAGCCGCTCGGCGTCCGGCCGGCCAGTGCCGGCGTCGTCGGTGAGCTGCCGGAACCGGAGTACGTCGAGCTGCCGGGCGTCGGCGGAGAGCCGGTAGCCGACGGCGGTGCTGTCGATCCGCGGCAACCCCGGCCCGGCCGGCAGCAGCCTGCGCAGCCGGGCCGCGTAGGTGTGCAGCAGGTTGTGCCAGGTCGCCGGTGGGGTGTCCGGCCACAGCACGTCGGCGATTTCGTCGCGGCCGACGTCGGTGCCGGGCTGGATGGCGAGCAGGGCGAGCATGCAGCGCGGTTTCGCCGCGGTCAGCGGCACCGGCTCGCTGCCCCGGCTCAACCGCAGCGGACCGAGCACGGCGAGCCGTACCCAGCCGGCCGGCTCACCCGGTTCCGGCTGGCCGAGGTCGTCGTCTCCGCGCAGCCCCAGGACCCTGGCGAGTTGGTGGACCGAGGCGCCCCGGTCGGCGCCGGGGCGCTCGCCCTCGACGTTGCGTACCGTCCGCACGCTCAGCCCGGCACGCCGGGCCAGCTCCTCCTGGGTCCAGCCCAGTTCCTTGCGCCGGCTCCGCACGTACCGTCCCCAGGCCACGTCCCGCACTGACCCCGCCCCCCACCGACCGGCACCGATAACGCCGGCTGCGTCGCCGATGCCGGATACGCTCCATTCTGCCTGGTCATCGACGAGCGGCACTGCCGGTTTCGCTCCTGATCCGCTCCACGACGCCTCGATACGTTTTCAGTGTCCATATTGGTTCGGGCCACGACCGGGCGGCGGGGGCGTTCGGTGACGGACGGAACGACTGGTGGTCGGCTCGCTCAACGGGGGGTGGCGCCGGCCGGTTCACCGCCCGGTCGTCGGTCCGGACCAGCCGCCCTGTCACGCATCCGACTCCGTTCCCGGGCGTGGCCGGCGCAGCAGCGCCAACCCGAGCCCGTGCCCGGCACGCGCCGTGACAGGACGCCGTCGGATCGACGACCGGGGGCGGACCGATCGGACGATCGAAGGAGCGGCGATGACAGCCGGAGCAGACCGGTGGGTGTCCGGGAGCCGCTCGTGGGTCGGGGCGATCAGCCGATCCGGGCCGGGAGCTCCGGTCGACGGGTTGGCGGCGACCCGCTGACGTGAGGTTGCCCGCGGCGGGTGCGGGCGGGGCACCCGGGCAGCGGGCGGGTCCGGCCCGGACCAGGGCCGTCCGCCTAGACTTGGCCGCGCAACGCGGAGGAGAGTCGTCGTGCCCCTGACCAGTGACACCCGTCCGGCGCCGGGCGGCGAGGCCCGGCCCGCCGAGGGCCAGCCCGAGACCCCGTTCCTGGTGGTCGACCCGGAGCGGGTGGGCCGGAACATCGCGCGGCTCCGCTCCCGGCTGGTCGGGTTGGGCACCCCGCTGCGGCCGCACGTCAAGACGGCGAAGTCGCTGGCGGTCGCCCGGCTGCTCTTCGACGGCGAGCCGGGGCCGATCACCGTGTCGACGCTGCGCGAGGCGGAGGTCTTCGCCGTGCAGGGCTATACCGACATCCTGTACGCCGTCGGGCTCGCCCCGCAGAAGCTGGACCGGGTGGTGGCGCTGCACCGCGCCGGGGTGCACCTCCAGGTGCTGCTCGACAGCGTCGCCCAGGCCGAGGCGGTGGCCGACGTCTCGACCCGGACCGGGGTACGCGTCCCGGCACTGATCGAGATCGACTGCGACGGGCACCGGGGCGGGTTACGCCCGGACGACCCGACGGCGGTGCGGATCGCCGAGACGCTGGAGCGGGGCGGAGCCGAGGCCCGAGGTGTGCTGCTGCACGCGGGCGGGTCCTACCACAGCCGGTCCAGGGCGGAACTGGTCGTGGCGGCGGAGAACGAGCGGGCCAGCGGTGTCCGGGCCGCCGCCGGGCTCCGGGCCGCCGGCTTCGCCGCGCCGGTGGTGAGCGTCGGCTCGACCCCGACCGCGCACTTCGCGGCCGACCTCAGCGGGGTCACCGAGGTCCGGGCCGGAAACTTCGTCTTCTTCGACCTGGTGATGGCCGGCATCGGCGTCTGCACCGTCGACGACCTGGCGATGTCCGTCGTGGTCACGGTCATCGGGCACCAGCCGGAGAAGGGCTGGACCATCACCGACGGCGGCTGGATGGCCACCTCGCGTGACCGGGGTACCTCCGCGCAGCCCGTCGACCAGGGTTACGGCCTGGTCGCCCGGCTCGACGGGCCGCTCTATCCGGACCTGGTGATGACCGACGCCAGCCAGGAACACGGCATCCTGACCGTCCGCCCGGGCAGCCCTGCCGCGCTGCCCGACCTTCCGGTCGGTACCCGGGTTCGCATCTTGCCGATCCATGCCTGCGCGACCGCCGCCCAGCACGACGAGTACCTGGTGCTCGACCCAACCACCGGCTACGCCACGGAGATCTGGCCCCGGCTGCGCGGCTGGTAGCCGAGGCCCTCGTCACCACGTCAGCACGGCCTGGCAGGCCGGCTCCCCGCCGCCGACCGGGTAGATGAACATCGGTGCAACTGGCCGGTGCGCCACGGTGCCGGCCCGAGCCACGGGGTGGCGGCGGCTGACCCGGATTCCTGACCCGGCTGCCGGGGAGTCGCCGGCCCCGACCGCTGCCCGGCCCCGACCGCTGCCCGGGGCCGATCAGTCGAGGAAGGCGAGGACGACGACGCCGAGCCCCAGCGGCACGTCCAGCAGCATGCAGAACTCCGCCAGCGACCGGGGAACGACCTGGTTGCGTCGGTAGTGGACGAGGTCCCACACTGCGTGGCTCGCCAGTAGCAGGCCGGCCAGTACGATTCCGGCGCGGGGCGCGACGGCGAGCGTGGCCACGGCGAGGCCGCCGTACCCGATCAGGGCCCCGACCTGCGCGGTGAACGCGGGACGGGGTGCCCGGCCGAACAGGCCGACGAGGACCAGCGCGACCGCCGCGATGCCGAGACCGGCCCACCAGGCCAGTCCGGTGATCTTGCTGACCGCGATCACCAGGCTCCCGCCCGGAATTCCCGCCCAGGCCACCCACGGCCGATCGAACGCGGCGGCGCCGAGGTAGCAGAGCGTGGCCACACCGACCACGATGGCCACCGACTCGTGATCCGCGCCGAGCACCAGTTGCGGTACGGCGACCGCCAGTCCGAGCAGGCTCGGCCAGCGGTGCAGGACGGCGTGCCAACGCGGCGCCTCGGCCCGGGCGCTACCTACCGACGAGAAATCCATGCCCTGGCCTCCTTACCGCCGGAAGTTCTCCGGTTCGCCCCTCCGAACGGGGTAGCGGTCCGGGTTCGCCGCCGACCGGCTCCCGGGTTCGCCGCCGACCGGCTCCGTCCGTGCCCCCGGGTCCGCCGCCGACCGACTACCTCCGCCGGCTGAGTCTGGCGGTCGGCGGCTTCAGATCGGCTTCATGTCGTCCCGGGACGATCAGCGCGGTCTTCGGTTCGTCGGCTCCGCTCCGAAACAGGCTCGTGACCTGCCATTTCATCGTCACCGAACAGTTGCCGAAACCTCGCCGGGCACCGTTGTCGGCAGTTGCCCGGGCCGATCGTCGACCCGGAACGAGAAGGGAACAAGGCGATGACTCGCACGAACCGCTGGTTCGCCCTGGCCGGTGCCGCCGCGATGGTGGTGGCCGCCCAGGTCGGGATCCAGCTTGCCGGCTCCGGCCCGGCCGCGGCGGTGACCGGCATCGAGAAGGTGACGTCGCCGCTGTCGGCGATCGACTCGCAGCAGACCCACACCGCCCGGGCCCAGTGCCCGGCCGGCAAGTGGGTGATCGGCGGCGGAGGATGGGCCTTCGCGGTGGCCGCCGCAGACAGCGCCAAGGTGACCCTGGTGCAGCTCTTCCCGGAGCACCGCACCGACGGTACCCGGGACAGCTACGTGGTGACCGGCTCGGAGACCACGGCCGCGATGACCGGCGACTGGTGGGTGCAGGCGTACGCCATCTGCGCCAGCCCGTCCGGACTCTCCGGCTACGGCGTCGTGGGTACCCAGAACTCGGCGACCTCGTCCCCGGTCGAGTTGGAGGCGCGGGCGGTCTGCGGCACCAGGCGGGCCCTCGGCGGCGGCGCCCGGATCGTCAACCCGGGGCGTGACGTGGCACTCCAGGTGTCCCGGGCCTCGGCCAGCGGCGACATCTTCCGGGCGACCGCGCACGAGGACGCGGACGGTTACGCCGGCAACTGGACCGTGGACGCGTACGCGGTCTGCGTGAACCAGCCGGCCGGCTACCAGGTGGTCACCACCGCCTCGGCGCAGAGCGACTCGGAGTCGGAGAAGATCGCGTTCGCGCACTGCCCGAGCGGTACCCGGGTGCACGGTGCGGGTGCGGCGATCTCCGACACCGCGCCCGGTGGGGTGTCCCTCCAGGTGGTCTACCCGGCCAACGCGCTCGACGACGTCGAGGCGTTCGCGGTGGAGAACACTCCGGTCAGCCAGGACTGGGACTTCATCGTCAGCCAGGCGATCTGTGCCTCCTGACCCGAGCGGGCCGTCGCCGTCCAGGGCGGCGGCCCGCGTAGCGGTCCGGTCCGCGCAGCGGCTTCGGATCCAGGCGGAGCGGCTTCGGATCCAGTACGGCCGGCCGGCAGCCACGGCCGCCGGCTGGCCGCCGTCAGCTTCCCGGAGGCCGGCCCGGCCCGGCGGTGTCCGGCCGTACGGCGGCACGGACGGCGGTACCCGCGGAGAGCACGCTCTGCACCCGGCCGGCCTCCTGCACCCCGAGCAGGAGCCGGCGGACCCGGTCGGCGTCCGGATGGCCCATCTCGTCGTACAGCACCAGGGCACGTGTCCACGCCTGGACGGCGGCGGGGATCTCGCCGCCGCCGTCCAGCGCCTCGCCGAGGCAGGTCAGCGTCTCGGCGGCGCCGGCCCGGTCGCCGACCTCGGCGAAGAGGTCGAGCGCGCGCCGGCAGCCGGCGACGGCCGCCCCGAACGCCCCGGCGGCGCATTCGAGATAGCCGAGGCTCTGCCAGTTCGTTGCCGCCCCGTGCCGGTTGCCGATCTCCTCGTTGAGCCGGAGCGCCTGCCGGCACAGCTCCCGGGCCTGGTCGTACTCGCCGAGCCGGGTCAGCATGCAGGCGATGTTGTTCAGCGACCGGGCCTGTCCGGTCAGGTGACCGGCCTCGCGATAGAGGTCGAGCGAGCGCTGGTCGTGGTGCAGCGCCGCCAGGTCACGACCCTGCTGTTCCAGGATCCGCGCGATGTTCACCTGCGTCTGCGCCTGGTTGGCACGGTCGCCGACCGCGACGAACAGCCGCGCCGCCTCGGCGAGGTGGGTCCGGGCCTGCTCGAGGCAACCGAGCTGGGTCTGGGCCCGGCCCAGATTCCGGTGTACGTGCGCCTGCGCCGCCTCGTCGCCGGTCCGGCCCGCCGCCTCCAGCGCGGTACTCTGCACGGCGACCTGGTCGTGCCAGTACCCGCTGAGGTTGAAGAAGCTGGTCAGGCTCCAGGCCAGCTCCCAGCAGTGCCGGTCGAACCCGGTCCGGCCCGCCCAGTCGACCAGGGCGTGCAGGGTCGGGTGCTCGGCACGCAGCCACGCTCTCGCCCCGGCCTGGTCGGCGAAGGACTCGGGCCCGGCACCCGGCACCGGCTCGGCCAGCACGATCGGATCCCGGTGCGGATAGAGCAGCCGGTCGGCCGCGTACGCGGTGTGCAGGTAGTGGTCGAGCAGCCGGTTGGCCGCCGTACGCCGGTCGGTGGCGGTCTCCTCCACCTCGGCCCGTTCGGCGGCGTACGCCCGCAGCAGGTCGTGCCTGGCGTACCGGCCCGGCGACCGTTCGTCGAGCAGGTGCGCCTGGGCCAGTTCGGTCAGCGACCGGCGTGCCGCCCCCACCGGCAGGCCGGCGAGGCTGGCCACGGCCGGCGCGGTCAACTCCGCTCCGGGGTGCAGCCCGACCAGCCGGAACAGTCGTGCGGCAGTGGGGGGCAGCGCCCGGTACGACCAGGAGAAGACCGCCCGGACGTCCGCCGCCGGTTCGCCGCCGTCGAACGGGTCGAGGCTGCCGCCGGCGGTCCGCAGCTCGGCGGAGAGGTCGGCGAGGCGGAAGCCCGGGTAGGCGGCGGCCCGGGCGGCCACCACGGCCAGCGCCAGCGGCAGTCGCGCACACCTGGCCACGATCTCGTCCACCGCGGCCGGCTCGTCGGCCACCCGGTCGGCGCCGAGTCGCCGGGCCAGGAACCGGCGGGCCTCGGCCGGCCGGAACAGGTCGACGCTGACCGGCCTGGCACCGTCGATCGCGACCAGGCCGGCGAGCCGGTCTCGGCTGGTCACCACGGTGGCGCAGCCGGGTGCGCCGGGCAGCAGCGGGCGCACCTGCGCGGCGTCCCGGGCGTTGTCGAGGACGACCAGCATCCGCCGGCCGGCAACCAGGCTGCGGTAGAGCGCGGTCTGCGCGGCGAGCCCGACCGGTATCCGCCGGGCGGCGATCCCGAACGCGTCGAGGAAGCCGCGCACCGCCTCCGCCGGGTCCACCACCACGCCGTCCGGGTCGAAGCCGCGCAGGTTGACGTAGAGCTGTCCGTCGGGGAAGCGGCCGGCGCTGCGGTGTGCCCAGTGCATCGCGAGCGCGCTCTTGCCCACCCCGGCGGAGCCGGAGACCACGGCTGTGGCACCGACGCCCGGTGCGGGGTCGACGAGCCCGTCCAGCTCGGTCAGCTCGTACTCCCGGCCGGTGAACGCGGCCGGCGGCGCCGGCAGTTGCCGCGGCACGGACGGCGCTCCAGTCGCGGCGGTGCCGGCCGGTCCCGGTTCAGGGGCCGGCGCCGGCACCGGCGGGTTCTCCAGCGTTGGGTCGCTGGTCAGGATCTGCTGGTGGAGCCGTTGCAGCGTCGGCGCCGGGTCCATGCCCAGCTCCTCGGCCAGCCGGGACCGGACGTCCTGGTAGTGCCGGAGCGCGTCGGCCTGCCGGCCACAGCGGTACAGCGCGGTCATCACCTGCCCGGCGATCCGCTCGTCGAACGGGTACGCGGCGGCGCGGGCGGCCAGCCCACCGAGGAGTTCGGCATGCCGGCCGGCGGCCAGGGCGAGATCGGCCAGGTCGAGTTCGGCGGCCAGCCGCTCGGCCGCGAGCGCGGTACGGATCCCGGCCAGCCAGGGCGTGTCGAGGCCGCCGAAGGGCTCGCCCCGGCACAGCGACAGCGCCGCTTCGAACAGTGCCGCCGCGGTTTCCCCGCCGGTGTGCGCCGCCGGCGTTCCGTCGCTGGTGCGCGGTCCCTCGGGCCGGTTCAGGGCGCGGGCCCGGGCGAGCAGCCGGTGGAACCGGTGCAGGTCGACCGCGTCCGGGTCGACAGTCAACAGGTACCCGTCGGACCGGCGGGTGATCGCGAGCCCGCCGCTGCCGCCGAGCAGGGTACGCAACCGGGACACGTACCCGGACAGGGCGTTGCGGGCGTGCCGGGGCCGCTGCTCGCCCCACACCCGGTCCAGCAGCCGGTCGGCCGGCACGATCCGGTTGGCGTCGACCAGCAGCGCCGCCAGTACGCACCGCTGCCGCGCGTGCCCGAGATCGACCTGCCGCCCGTCGACCAAGGCCCGCACGTCGCCGAAGAGCAGCAGCTCCACCGCCATCGCCGGCCGCACCTCCTGACCCGGTCCACGTTCCGTGACGCCGTGACAGCAGGATGCCGCACCGTACCCGCACCCAGCAGCCTATTTCGCGACTGCCGCCCGGTCGCCGTCCCCCGGCCGGCCACCGCCCCGGGGCGGTGTTGCCGACCAGGCGTGCGCAGCCGAGCCGGAGGCGCCGGTAGCCGAAGGAGAGCGGGATGAGGCCGCCGACGAGGACCCGCACCACGGAGATGCCGCAGTCGGCCAGCTCCGGCGGGGTCAGGTCGCAGGAGTAACCGGACAGCCCATTCTCGCCGAGGACCCCGAGCACTGTGGCGGGCGTGTGGCCCGGACGTGGGCCGGGCCGGCTGCGGCCGGTGCCGGAGACGAGGGTGTCCGCGAGGAACGTCCGGAGCACGTCGTGCAGCGGCCCGTCGTCGTAGAGCGCCGCATGCTGCTCGGCCCGGCGTACCTGGTCGAGCGGCAGGTGCGGATAGCGGCCCGTCCGCGCCCCGGGACGCAGCGCGGAGCCCAGTTCGACGACGGCGTGCTCCGCCGCCGCGTCCGGATCCGGATGGGTTCCCAACCCGTACCGGAAGGCCCGGCCGCGCAACGCGATCGCCAGGAAGGTGGGGACGGCGATGTCCCGGTCGATCCGGGCCACCCGGCCGACGTAACCGGCCCGGGCCAGTTCGGCCATGGCCCGGGCCGCGGCCTCCGGCAGCTCCCCGAGGGGTACGACGGGTGCGGCCGGGCGGCGGTGCCACAGCAGCATCGCCGCGTCCCGCTCCACCACCTCGCAGAGTGCCGCCAGGCGGGCCCGGCCCGGCTCGGTGTGCGCGGCCGATCCGCTCGACGTCTCGGCGACGAGTGCGGGCCGGCGGAGCGGGGCGCGCGGATGGACGAACTCCACCGGCACCAGCCGCCGTGCTCCGGTGACCAGGTCGGCGACCGGCAGCCACTCCAGCGGCGCCCGCGCCTCGAAGGCGGCGAGCCCGAAGCCGCCACCCGGGCGTCGGCGACACAGCGGGCGCCCAGCCCGGCGAGCCAGGCCCGGGCCGAAAGGTCCTGCTCGTCGGCGCCCCAGACCGGAAGAGCGGTGAGAAGCCGCCGAGGGTGTGGTAGCTGCTGCGCAGGATCATGTAGCAGGCGCCGAGCACCATCGGCACCTCGGCGGCGCCCGGCCCCGGATGGCGCACCCGGTGGCGGGGCCGAAAACCCGGGCTCCGCCCGGCGGCGTAGTCGCGCTCGCCGCACCACTCGAAGTCGGCGCCGTAGAAACCGCCGACCGTACGCTCGTAGTCCCAGAACGACGCGCACAGCAGGGCACCGGAATCCACGTGGTCCAGCATGAGCGACAACCAGTCCCGATCGAAGGTCATATGCGCGTCCAGACAGACCAGCACGTCTCCACCGGCGAGTGCGAACCCCTGCCGTCGGGCCCGGGAGACACCGGCCGGTACGGCATTGCGAACAATTTCCACGCCCGGCCCCAGTGAACCGACCGGCTCGACACTGCCGTCGTCGACGACCACGATCTCGCGTTCCCGGCCTGGGCTGGTCGCCCGCAGCCCGTCGACGGTACGCCGGAGCACGTCGGGTCGCTCGTCCCGGGCACAGATCACGAAAGAGATTACCCGGAAATTGTCCCGCGAATTCGCCGGCCGGAAAATGGCCGGGTCGGCAGGAGATGGCCGGCCCGGCCGGAAACAGCCGGACGGGTCAGCGCAACTCGGTCAGCGCAACTCGGTCAGCGCAACTCGGTCAGCGCAACTCGGTCAGCGCAACTCGGTCAGCGCAACTGGGTCAGCGGCAGGGGTCCACGGGTCTTCACCGTGCGGATGGCGAAGGTGCTGCGGGTGTCCACGACCGCCGGGATGGCCAGGATCTGGTCGATCAGCAGCCGCTCGTACGCGGCGAGGTTGGCCACCGCCACCTCGACCAGGAAGTCGGCCGAGCCGGAGATGACGTGACAGGCGACGACCTCGGGAATGCCGGTCAGCACCGACTCGATCCGGGCGGCGGTCTCCCGGGAGTGCTGCCCGACCTTCAGTTCGATGAAGACCGTCAGGTCCAGCCCGAGCCGGGCCCGGTCGAGTTCGGCCCGGTAACCGGCGATCAGCCCGTCGTGTTCGAGGGCGCGTACCCGGCGCAGGCAGGCCGACGGCGACAGCGCGACCGCCTCGGCGAGGTCGACGTTGGCGATCCGCCCGTCGGCCTGGAGGCGGTCCAGGATCGCCCGGTCCGTGGAGTCGTACGCAGCCATTGGCACATGCTGCCGCAAACCGCTTCTTCAACGCAACTATATTGCGTTTCAGGCCGGGCCGGCGCGCACATTTGCCATCGCGTGCCGCACCCGCGCTGCCAGACTGCATCGCATGACCAGCCTGACCCGCCAGCGCGATCCCGTCGTACCCGATCTTGGTGTGCCGCGCGGCGCCGCGCTCTACGTCGGGGCCCTGCTCGGGCCGGGCCTGCTGTTGCTGCCCGGCCTGGCCGTGACCCTGGCCGGACCGGCGTCGATCCTGGCCTGGGCCGGCCTACTGGTCGCGTCCGGCCTGTTCGCGGTCGTCTTCGCCGCCCTCGGCGTGCGCAACCCGTCGGCCGGCGGAGTCCGGGCGTACGCCGAGGCGGGCCTCGGCCCCCGGGCCGGACGCGCGGTCGCCTGGTGCTTCCTGGCCGGAGTGGTCAGCGGCGCGCCGATCGTCTGCGTCACCTGCGGCAACTACGTCGCCGACCTGCTCGGTGGTGACGTCCGGCTCGCCTCCGCCACCGCGGCACTGCTGCTGCTCGGCACCCTCGCGGTGACCCTGCGCGGCGTCCGTACCTCGGCCACCGTCCAGTTCGGCCTGGTCGTGCTGCTCGTCGCGATCGTCGTCGGCGCGGTCGCCGGGGCCGCACCGGCCAGCAGGGCCGCCAACTGGACGCCGTTCGCACCGCACGGCTGGACGGCGATCGGCCCGGCGGCCTCGACCCTGATGCTGGCCTTCGTCGGTTGGGAGGCGATCGCACCGCTGACCAACCGGTTCGCCCGGCCCGGCCGGCAACTCCCGGTCGTCATCGGCATCGCCTTCGGCACCACCACCGTGATCTACCTGGCGCTCGGCACCGTCACCGTGGCCGCGCTCGGCCCGCAGGCGAACACGTCGGTGCCGCTCGCCGCGCTGCTCACCCTCGCGGTCGGTCCGGCCGGGCAGGCCATCGCCGTCGTCGGCGCGGTCGTGCTCACCGTCGGCGCGATTCTGGCGTACCTCGCCGGCGCCGGCAGCCTGGCACGCTCGCTGACCCCCGGCTCCGCGACCGCACCGACCCTCGGCTCCGCGACCGCACCGACCCTCGGCGCCCGGATCGGCCTCCCCGGCTCCGGGCCGGGAAGCGACTCGAAGCGCGCGGCGGCCGCCCGGGACGCCATGCCACCGTGGCTGCTCGCCGCCCTCGTCGGCTCGGGGGCCGTGCTGATCGGGCTGCTCGGTGCCGGCGTGGTCGACCTGGCCACCCTGGTCAACGTGCCGACCACGTTCTTCCTGGTGGTCTACCTCGGCTGTACCGCCGCCGCCTGTCGGGTGCTGACCGGGCCGCTGCGGGCGGTCGCCGCCGTCGCGTTCGTCGCGGTCGTCGTGGTGCTGGCCTTCAGCGGGTACGCCCTGATTCCCGCCGCCGCCGTGACCGCGTTGGCGATATCCGTCCGGCGAGGGCGCCCGGCCGCTCCCGACGAGCGCGTCAGCGGCTTCGTCGCCCCCGGCGATGCTGCTGTCGGCAGCCGTCGGTCTGATACTGGGGGACATGTCTGACCTGGCCCTGCCGATCCGTACCGAGCGACTGCTGCTCCGCCATTACCGAGCCGACGACGTCGACGCGCTGCACGCCTACTACAGCGACCCGGTGGTCGCCCGCTACATCCCCTGGGAGCCGTGGACGCGCGAGTTCACGGCCGAGATGGTCGGCAAGCGGATCCACCACACGAGCATCACGGGAGTCGACTCCCGCCTGGCGGTGGTGGTGGAGCACCGGGGCGAGGTCGTCGGCGACCTGATCCTGTGGCCGGCCGACGAGACGCTGTCCCGGGGCGAGCTGGGCTGGGCCTTCCACCCGTCGGCCTCCGGCCGTGGCTTCGCCACCGAGGCGGTACGCGCGTTCCTCGGTGTCGCCTTCGAGTACTGCGGGATGCACCGGGTGATCGCGCAGCTCAACGCGTTGAACGCGGCGTCGGCCCGGCTGTGCGAGCGGGTCGGCATGGTCAAGGAGGCCCAGCTGCGCCGGGACTACTGGACGAAGGGCGCCTGGGCGGACAACGTGATCTACGGACTTCTCGCGGAGGAGTGGCAGGGCCGGTAGCCGGATTCGGCGGCGATGGACCTGTCGGCTTGACCGTGCCCGGATGAGGCGGCGTGGAAATCGGGCTCAGTGCCGCGTGGGTTGCGCGGCCGGATCGACCTTGACGACCACCGTCTTCGCTGGCTTGTCGTGCAGGCATTGCCGGTAAGGCTTGTCCCACAGGCACCACAGCGGGTCCAGTAGCCCGATGTAGCAGTTCGACAGCAGGTTGAAACCCAGCATCACCAGGTACCGGTAGGTCAGTTGTCCGCGGCGGAGCGGAGTACCCGCCTCCAACGGCGTGACTGCGACCTTCAGCATGCGCTTGCCGGGGGTCTGTCCGTTCCAGCGCAGCGGAATCTCGACCTCATATGTGTACTGGAGGCCGACGACAATCGCGATGATGCCGACAATCGCCGTGATCGGCAGGATCGGCGAGTCGTCGCCGGCGGCGGCGGAGAGGAGCGCGACGCCGCCACCGATGACGAGCCCGGCCACCACCAGCAGGGTCAGCATGACGATGATCGAATCGATGATTCGGGCGCCGAGCCGCTGACCCGGACCGGCCAGCGGTCGTCCATCCGGGGCGACCGGCACCGGGTGGGCCGGTTGTGACATCTGGTACTCCGTAGACGGCTGGGGGTATTGCCGAAGCTGCTGGTATGACGGCTCGGGCTGCTGCGACGGGTATGGAGGTTGGTCGGTCACGTTGACACTATTAGCAGGGCACCCGCCACAAAAGAACTCCGGCCCCCGCCGGGTTCACCACTGCACCTTTTCAACCTCCCCTTGCGGTCCGTCGGAGCGCGAGGTCGAACGTGGTGGGTGAGCGCCGCGCGGTTCAGGTTGGAAAGGTTCACCGCACGCCGGCCGCCGACTGGTTCGTTCACCCTGTCGACGCGTGCAGTGCCGCCAACGCCCGCCTTTCCAGCAGCCGGAAACCGCAGGAGCCCGCGATCGCCACGGCCTGCTCGGCGGTGTAGCTCGCCGAGGTCGGGTCATCTGCCGAGAGCCGGGCGGTGGCGAGGCCGACCAGTGCCCGTGCCGCCACGAACGGGTAGGTGTGGTGCGCGATCGTCACGCAGTGCTCGAACCACTGGGCCGCCGTTATGGTGTTGCCGAGCGCGAGGTACGCCTCCGCCACAGTGGCCGAGGTCTGTGCGGTGGCCTTCCTGTCGTGGACCGCGACCGCCATCTCGTGCGCTCGGCTGGCCACCTCCAGTGCGGTGGCGGCGTCTCCGCGCTGTCTGTAGAGCTGGCTCAACTCGTCCAAAGTGGACAGCTCGCCGCGCTGGTTCGATCCCTTCCGGTACGCCGCGAGCACGTCGACGAGCAGTTCGGAGGCGCGTGCCTCCGCACCGAGCTGACGTAGCGCGCTCGCCAGGTTGCCCCGATTGGCCAGCGCGGACGTCTCCCGGCCGGTCACCTCATTGATCTTCAGCGCCGCGTTCAGCAGGTCGGCGGCGTCCCACAGCTCGCCCTGGCACATCCGCATCACCCCGAGCCCGTTGAGCGCGACCGCCCGCACGTGGCCGAGGTGGTCGTCCTCGGTCAACTCAAGCGCGCGGTGCAGCCACTGCTCCGCGTCGGCGAGCTTGCCCTGCTCCAGATATAGCCACCCGATGTGATGGGACAGGTACGCCGCGGCTGTCGTCCAGCCGGTGGTCACCGCGAGCTGCTCGCCGGCGAGACAGTCGGAAAGCGCCTCCTCGTCCCGACCGACCGACCACAGTGCCTGGGCACGGCTGATCAACATCGCGGTCCGCGCGACGTCGTCGCCGGCGCTGGCGGCCGCGTCCAGACCCGCCTCCACCGCGGGCAGGCAGCCGTCGATGTGCCGGCGGATCAGGAAGTACCCGCGGAGCTGGTCGGTGATCCGCCAGGACAGCGCAGGGTCGGCGGACCCGGCCGAGTGCCTGACGACGGCGACCAACGCGGGCACCTCGACGTCCAGCCAGGCGAGCGCGTCGGCCTCGGTGGCGAAGAACCTGTCCCGCTCCGCATGCGTGTCGAGCCGGACGAGCTGCGGGTACACCCACTCCATCGCGGCCGTCACCGCGTCGGCGTACCAGGTGTACAGCCGGGAACGCGCGGCTTCGCACTCGGTGTCGTCGGCGAGCAGCCGGCGGGCGTACAGACCCAGCAGGTCGTGGAACCGGTAGCGGTCCGTCGCGTACTGCATCAGCATGTTCGCCTCGAGCAGGTCCTCCAACACGCGATCGGCCTCGGCCGCCGGCATCGCCAGCAGTACACCGGTGCTGTCGGCGCCGAAGTCGTCGCCGGGGTGCAGGCTGCACAGCCGGAACGCGCGCTGGGCCGCATCGCTCAGATCGGCGTAGCTGAGCTGGAAACTGGTGAGCACGCTCGACTCACCGGTGGACAGCTCGGTGAGTCTTCGGTTGTCGTCGTACAGCCGGCGGGTCAGGTCGCCGATGGTCCACGCCCGCCGGGTGGCCAGTCGGGCGCTCGCGATGCGCAGCGCGAGCGGCAGCCGGGCGCAGGCCTCGGCGAGCGCACCGGCCGCGTCGGGATCGGCGTCGATCCGATGGGATCCCGCGGTCGCGGCGATCAGGGTGATCGACTCCGCCGGGTTGAGCGGTTCGAGGTGGACGACGCTCGCACCGGCGAGGCCGAGCATCCTGCGCCGGCTGGTCACGATCAGGTCGCTGCCGCCCGCACCCGGCAGCAGGGGCCGGACCTGGTCGGCGTCATGTGCGTTGTCCAGCAGCACCAGCATCCGCCGGTCGGCGAGCTCGCTGCGGAACAACGCGGCCGCCTCGGTCTCGTCGGTCCCGATCCGCCTGCTCGGCACGCCCAGCGCGCGGAGAAACCGGCCGAGCACCCGCATCGGTTCCGGCGCGGTCGCGGAGGTGCCGCGCAGGTCGGCGTAGAGCTGACCGTCGGGATACCTCGCCCGCAAGCGGTGCGCGGCGGCGAGCGCCAGAGCGGTCTTGCCGACTCCGGCGATGCCGTCGATCAGGACCATCCGGGACGAGGGCGATCCGGCCTCCTGGCCCGCCCTGGCGAACGCAGCCTCGATCACGGCCATTTCGTCCGCCCTGCCGACGAAGTCCGGCGGCGGGGCGGGCGCCTGCTGGACCGCGATCCGCCCCACTGTCCGGCGGGCCTGCCGCTCCCGCTGCCGGAGCACCGCGAGCTGGGCGGAGCGCAGCCGCTCGCCAGGATCGATGCCGAGCTGGTCGGCGAGTGCGGACCGGATCCGGTCGTACGCCGCGAGCGCCTCCGCCTGCCGGCCGCTCGCGGCCAGGGTCAGGATCAGCTCGACGTGCAGCGGCTCGTCCAGCTCGCGCCGATTCGCAAGCCTCAGCACCGGTCTCAACGCCCGTTCCGGCTTGCCGAGATCACGCGCCAGAGTGGCGAACGCCTGGACGGCGGTGGCGTACTCGGTGGCTACGGCGGTGTAGAGCGGGCTCGACGCCACCCGCTCCGCGTCGATCTCGCCGCGCCACAGCGCGACGGCTTCGGCGAGCCGGGTCAACGCCGCCTCCGGCGCGTCGTACGCCGCCCGCGCGGTGAGATCGCGGAACGCCAGCAGGTCCAGTTGATCGGCGGTGACTGCGAGCCGGTACCCGGTCTGACCGCCGACGAGCACGCTGTCGGTCCGCGAGTCGGAGTCAAGCAGCCGCCGCAACCTGGCGACGTGCGTGTGCAGCAGGTTCACGGGGTTCTGGGCTTCGCCGTGCTGCCACAGGAGTTCGATGAGTTCGTCCTGGGCGACCGCCGCGCCGGCGCCGAGTGCGAGCCGCCCGAGCAGCGTGCGTTGTAGGTCGGAGCCGAGGGATGCCTGGACATCGCCGTGCCAGACCTCGATCGGACCGAGCACACGGATGCGCAGTGGGCCGCCACGGACCGGACCGGCTTCGGCGCGCTGTGCGCGATGGGCCTCGGCGGCGGCGTGAAGTTGCTCGACGTCGGGCCCGCTCAACCCGAGTGCGGTGGCGATGGCCTGGACCGAGTCCCGCTTCGGGCTTCTCGTCCTGCCCTGTTCCAGATCGCGGATCGCGCCCGCGCTCATGCCCGCCCGGCCGGCGAGTTGCCGTTGCGTCACTCCGGTACGGCGGCGATGGGCTCGAAGCAGCCCGCCGAAGCTTGTCGCCGTCACTTGTACCCACACCGGGTGGTCAGATCGTTGCACTGCGATCTTCGCGGCACCGGCCCATCCTATGTGCCGCTGACCAGCGCAGGAAGACGCACGCCGATCCCGGCGTCCTGGCTGGAACAGGACGCCGGGATCGGTGTCCCGGTGCACCGCCGATCTGGCGGAGGAACTACGTCACCCGCTGGCGACGTCCGAAACGCCAAGGATGCGGTAGGCGGTGACGAAGCGGCTGCTCCACCACGAGGTGTTGGCGTGGAATCCGACCGGAACCCCGGGACTGTGAGCGTCGTAGAGGGTGTTGTCCCCGGCCCAGAAGGCGACGTGTGTGATGAAGCGGCCGTTGTCGGCGGTGTTCGTGTAGAAGAGCAGGTCACCGATCTTCAGGTCCGCAGCCGAAACCTGCTTGGCGTACTTCTTCGCGGGGGAGGTGTGTGTCCGAGCCCAGTTGTAGATCTGCTCGGCGGTGCGGACACTGTTCATGTCGAAGTCGGGGAGGTTCCCCACCTCGTTGTAGGATTTGAGCACGAGCCCCGAGCAGTCATAGTCCGGACCCGTACCACCCAAGCGGTAGTCGGCACCCTGCTTGTCGACGGCTCTCCGATAGGCAATCCTGGTCCAGTTGAAGATGTTCCTCTCCTGGAAGCAGGCGGTCCCCTGCTCGGTCGTCCCGTTCTGGACCCTCACCTTAAGGTGATTAATGTCGGCGAGGTTGCTGGGGTTCCAGTCGGACTTGAGGCCGACCTCGTGGGTGCCGTTACCCGACTTGAGGATGTAATAGGCGTTGTCGCCGGGGAAGACGAAGGGCGCCGCGGTGTGGTCGGAGTCGTGGGCCTGGATCCGCAGCACCGGTGAGAAGTTGGCCGCCGTGCCGGTGTCGTCGACACGCCACCGGATGGTCACCGCGTTCGCGCCTTTCCAGTCGACCTGGATGAAGGCGTCGGCGCCCGGGCAGGAGACGGTGAGCGTGCCGCTCGGGTTGGACAGACCGTCGGCGGACGCCGAAGGCGCGGCCACGAAGACGGCACTGGAGGCCGCGACGACGAAGGCCACGATCGACGTCGTGATTCTGGGTCTCAGATGTTTTCTCTGCACGGTGGGGATCTCCTTTTCATCGCGGGGTCGGCGAGGCTCGTGACCC
Source organism: Plantactinospora sp. KLBMP9567 (assembly GCF_033446045.1). Lineage (NCBI taxonomy): Bacteria > Bacillati > Actinomycetota > Actinomycetes > Micromonosporales > Micromonosporaceae > Plantactinospora > Plantactinospora sp. KLBMP9567. The sequence continues at coordinate 379,313 of NZ_JAWQRR010000009.1, forward strand.
CTGGCGTCCTGTCGCTTTCGACCGAAGATCGGGAAGGTGAAGTCAGGCGTCACCGCAGGTCCACGGCTGCCAGCCCCGAGCCCGGTACAGGTCATAGGCGGCATGGATGTTGTCCGCCGAACTCAGCGCCCTGTCGATCTTCACCGCCACGGTGCTTCCCGGCAGGTACTCCTGCAACGTTCCGCCGGTGTTGAACTGAAACACCCCGACATCCTTGGTCCCGTTGGTGTTGAGGCCGACGGCGATCGGGTTGAGCCCTGACTCGCACCGGGCGACCCGGACCGCCTTGTTCGCGATCGAATCCGGGAAGACGGCGCGGATCTGGCTCTCCACCGTCGAGTCGCAGGCTACGGCGAGCCGCTCGTCCGGGTTGGCGAGCTTCGAGCGGGTCGCCGGCCCGACCTCCCCGGTCATGGCCAGCCGGTTGCGTCCCTGAAACGCGAACACCCGCATCCGTGTCGCCGCACCGAACACCCCGTCGACGGCGAGCTGGTTGCCGCAGTTGAGGCCCAACTCGTTGAGCCGCCGCTGCAACCGCTCGACGCAGCTTCCCGATTCGCCGTACTCCAGATCCACATCGCACAGTGTCGCCGCGCTCGTACCGACGTCGGCGGAAGCCGGCGACATCGGCCACAGCACGATCGAACCGAGCGACACCAGTGCCGCGCCCACCACCGTCGCCACTCCCGCTCGAAGCCGGTTGGCTGTCGAACGCGGCGATCGCTCCGCAAACCCCGTCCTCATCACGTTCCCCTGTCGTTCCGGCAGCGCAAGCCCGGTTTCCGGGCGGCTTGGTGGGAACGGTAAGAATGGTCGCTGGCACGGCACTGTCCGTACTCCGCCCGTACCGCCGCGGACGCATGACCGTGTGCCATACGCCTGATGGGGTCGTCACTGTGGGTAGCTCACAGAGGACCTGGCATGCGCGCGCACTGCGGCAGATGCGGATACTCAGAGACGGCTGCGGCGTCGGCGCGCCGGTTCCCGCCGTCCGCCACACAGATGCTGTTGGCCGGCCCTGTGTGCGGGCGCGAGTGCGCCGGAAGGTGTGGACGAGCGCACACGTCGGTGGCGATGAGTCCACGCCAGTCCTGGGATCTTCATCTGTGGTCGGGTCTGCGCGATTGGGTCAGGGAGTTGCCGATGTCGCGTGTGGTGGAGGCCGTACCGAACGGCGAGGAGTTCGTGCGCCAGGCGGAGCCGCTACGGCGGGAACTGCTGGTGCACTGCTACCGGATGCTCGGTTCGATCGATGACGCCGAAGACTTGGACCAGGAGGCGTTTGCGCTGGGCTGGCGGGCGTACGGCAGGTTCGAGGGGGCGCTCGTCGCTGCGGACCTGGCTGTACCAAATCGCGACCAACGCGTGCCTGCGGGCCCTGGAGCGAGGCGGTCGCCGCGCGCTGCCGTCCGGCCCGGGCGCGCCGAGTCGGGCGCCGCACCCGTTGGAGGTCGGCGGGCCGGACGTGACCTGGCTTCAGCCGTTGCCCAGCGACCCGGCCGACGTCGTGGCAGCGCGTGCGCACGTCCATAACCGGGAAGGGTGGCGGCGATGGTCGAAGGGTCATCTACGACTGCAACTCCGTTGGGTCCTGCATCGTCCAGAACGGTGGCCGTGGGATGGGGACGACCTATAACTGCAATGTAGTCGGAGCGTGCGAAGTGGACGTCAACGACGTGCAAGGCAGAGGAAGGTTAAACATATCTTTTGGGCGACGCGGCGGTAAACGGGGGAAGCCTGAAGTGCCGGACAAGCGGCTCCTGCTTCTTCTTCCAGTACGTATGGAAGGAAAAATATCCCGAGAAGAAGTCGAGTGGAGAACTCGTCGACTGGGGACACATTAGGAGCGAAATGGCAACCAACGCTGGGATTGGCGGGGGAGCGGGTGCAGCTGTCGGTGTAGGAATTGGTGCCTTTGGTGGCCCTGTAGGGGCCGCGACCGGCGGCGGGATTTGAACGGGAGTTGGAGCCTACGCCGGCTTGACCTACACTGCCTGGTCTGAACCCTTCGAAGCGTGGGGCAGGCGCGATGACTACCGCCCCGGAGCGATTTGGATGGTCAGCGACAAGCAGGAGATCGGACGGATATAGGATCTGTTGTGAGGTTGGCGGCCCCGTTCGACGACCACAGGTTCTGGCCCGACAGGACGCATTCCTGCTCGGACCGTTCCGCCGTAGATGTCCGTCGACAGTGGAGCGGTCCCGTTTGGAGCAGTGCCGGGCCGGTGGGGTGTGTAGCCGTGGAACACACGTGAGGATGTGAAGATGTCGACGCTGGCAACAGTTACTGGGCTCGTCATGGGAGGCGGCCTCGTCGGCGCGGGCCTCTTGATCGTGTTGACCGGTCATATGCCGGATTTTCCTGGCCCGATCCGCGATGCCGGCGCGATGTTCGCGCTTCCTGGTCTGGGACTCCTGCTGATTCAGGGCATGGGACACGGGAGTGGTGTGCTGGCGCTGATCTGTGGGCTTGCGGCGTTCGCGTCCTTCGGCTGGGGCACGTGGCTCGGCTTCCGGTACCTCCCGCTGGTCTTGGCCAGGAGCCGCGATCGGAAGCGGCGAGCTGAACCGAGGTGAGAGTGCGACCTCACCGGGGAGTGTCAAGTTAACGGCCCTGTCTCACATTCGGTGGTGACGGAGGGTGGTGGGGGTCGTTGTTCCCTATGTGGAGGATGTCAACAAGCTTGTGCAGGCGGTGTTCTCGGGGGTTGTCCCCGCTGGTCATCGAGGTCGTGGTCGACGACGGTGAGCGGATCGTGGTGCGGGCCCGGACGCCGCGGGACACCGCGGTCTGCCCGATGTGCGGGGTTTTCGTCGGGACGGGTCCACGGCTATCACTGGCGGACGGTGGCGGACGTTCCGGTCGACGGGCGGCGGGTGGTGGTCCGCGTGCGGGTGCGGCGTCTGGTGTGTCCCACGCGCGGCTGCCGCCACACCTTCCGTGAACAGGTTCCTGGGGTGCTGGAGCGACACCAGCGCCGCACGGCCCGCCTGTCCAGGCAGGTCAAGGCCGTCGTCAAGGAGCTAGCGGGCCGGGCAGGGTCGCGTTTGCTGGCGATACTGGCCATGGGCCTGTCCCGTCACACGGCCCTGCGCGCCCTGCTGCGCATCCCGTTGCCCACGGGGCGGACGCCCCGTGTGATCGGCGTTGACGATTTCGCTCTGCGCCGGCGGCACCGTTACGCCACCGTGGTGATCGACGCCGAGACACATGAGCGGATCGAGGTACTGCCCGACCGCACCGCCGACACGCTGGAAGCGTGGCTGCGCGAGCATCCCGGCGTCGGGGTCGTGTGCCGCGACGGCTCGGCCACCTACGCCGAGGCCATCCGCCGCGCTTTGCCCAACGCGGTGCAGGTCGCGGACAGGCGGCATCTGTGGCACGTGCGCCGTGAGGCGCTGATTGATCGAGTGGGGGTGAGAGACCTTCACCGCTGTCCTGTCGCAGCAGGTCAGTGAAGCTGGGGGCAGCCTGATCCGGGAGGTGTCGGGGAGGGTGGCAAGCGGCCCTGACAAAGCCGGGACGTGACAGCACCGCCAGATGGTGCGGGTCCGGCGAGCGAGTGGGAGAGGTGTACGAGAGGAACCGGTGTGTGAAGCCTCCTAAGGTGACGTCAGCTCGAACCTGGTGGATGAGGGCTGGTTGCGGTGCGTGCTCGCCGCTGTTGATCGGTGGGCAACTTTCGGATCGTGGATGCCACACGGTCCGGGAGGCCATGGTGAAGTGCTGCGGGGTAGCCGTGGCGATGCCGCGGGGGTATAGCCGGGTGCCTATTCCGACGAGCGATCAGTCAGTGAACACGGGAACCTTCCCGGTCCTGCCCGCCGTCGCGACCGGTAGACCAGGGTTCAACGGTAATGAACTATCAGGCTCGATTCAGGCTCCTACTGTAGTTCCGTGTCAGGTTGCCTCGGAATCGCTATCGCCCGCGTCCGGATGGGCGGAAAAGCCGTCCAGAAGGGCTTCGAGAGCAGCCACCGGTGTTCCGACGGGCGCGGTGGCGAATTTTGCGTGCGTCAAATCGCGCCGAGGGCGAGCGATGACACGTTCGGTGAAAACATCCTCTTCGAGCCCTGTATATCCTTCAGACTGCAAGTGCCTCAAGAAGTTGAGCGTCTTAATTGCCTGTATCGCGACGTGCGCCATGAGAAAAGTTCCTGCCTGAAACCGGGCATCGATGTCGTGCCCGTGTACGCGATCTTCCGCCCTGTCGTCCGCGTGCACGAGGTCGCCGTATAGCCAGGCATAGGCCAACTCCTTGTCCGTGACCAGCTTGCCCAATGCTCCCGTAACCAATCCGGTCCTTGACTCGTAGCCGAGCGTCCTCCGGTCGCCGGGGTCCAGTGGTCGCCAGCCTTCGCGGATCTTTTGGTGATCCTGCCTGAGTGAGTGTTTGAGAAGGGGCACGTCGTACTCCGTGTGCGGCTGATGGTCGTGGATGCCTCGTTGCCCTCGGCATGCCCCGCAAGCGTCGGTACTGTTCCTGCCGTTGGCGGCGTTGGTGCTCGAGGCTGTCGATCACGTTCTCGGTGTCGCGGTGCGGCTCGCGCGACCGGAGGGCACCGACGCCTCATCCGAAAGCCCCGTATCGACCGCTGAGGCGGAATCATGGTGGAAACAGGTCGAGCGGTCCACGGACGTCCTGGCGGCGTACGCCCGCATCCTGACCAGTCGCCTGCCTGCGGTTCGCGCGGCTGTCGACAACGGGTCGGGCAGTGACGCTCGTCCGAGCTGAACCGGCCTCCGTACCAGGGGCGACTGCGGAACTTGCACTGAGTCTGCTGTCGTGGCCCACCTTGCCCCCCCGTCAGGGGCGCAGGGTGATGGAATCAGGAGCCTGATTGCCGTGCGCGTCACGGCCCAGGAGGGGCCTGCCCGCGCGGCGCAGCCGACGGCGGCAGGCCAGTAGGTGGCTGGCCAGGACTGCGCTTGAGGTGGCGCGGACGCAGATGTCGGCTCCTGCTTCGAGTACTGCGGCGATGGTGGCCGCCGGGCATGATTCGTCGAGCAGTACTACCAGTTGTGGTCGTTGAGCGAGTTTTCGGTCCATGGCGGCGACTTCGTCGATGGTCGGGCGGACCAGCAACACGAGGTCGTCGTCCTTGACGTTGGTGATGTCCTGGCCCGGTCGTGTGGACCATGTGGCCGGTAGGTGCAGGCTCAGGCCGGCGACGCGGGTGATGTCACCGAACACCCAGATGGTTCCGCCGGTGTTCGACGCGTCGTTCATCGCGTTCTCCGTTGACTTGGCGCGGCGAGCAGTCGTCCGGTCGGCCGCGTGTGTTGAGCGTTATTGGCTGGTCAGCGAGCGGCTTCTGACGCCGCCTTGCGCGCGGTTCGGTTCCGGCCGGTTCCGGTCGCGGCAGGGCGCGGCCTGGCGGCCGAGGAGTGTCGTCGGTGGCGATCCGGGGTGTTGGTGTTGTGGTTCGTGTGGTTGCGGGGGCTTGCTGCGTGTCGGCGACAGTCCTGGGAGGGAGGGGAGCGGTGTCGTCACCTCAGTTGGTTTTCGTGAGCGTCGATGCGGTTACCGAGCCCTCGGCGTCGGTGTCGCCGTTGACGCTGACCCTGTCGCCGGCCTTGAGTTCCTTCAGTTCGCCGGGGACCTGTACCGTCGTGTCGCCGTCGGTGCGGATGGTGATCACGTCGCCTGACGCTGTCTGCAGGTAGATCGTGGTGCCGTCGATGAGTTTCACGGTTCCCGTGGTGGCTGCGGCTCGTCCTCGTCCGCCTTGAGTGTCGCCGTCGGGTGCGCCACCTCCCGGGTAGGCGGTGGGTGGGGTGAAGCCGCCTTGTCCCCGGAAGCCGCCTGGTCCTGTGGTGGTGGGTTGCGCGCCGAATGCTTTCTGTGCCTCGATTCCGGCTACGAAGCCGCCGACGAGGAGTAGCGCGACAGCGAGGACGAGTGTCGTCCTGTTCCACCGGCGGCGGTTCGCCGCGGCGGCCAGTTCGGCGTCCAGTGCGGATGCGGTCACGGGGTTCTCCTGGGGTTATTCGTAGCGAAGGGCGTCGATGGGGCGGAGTCGGGCCGCTCGGTTGGCGGGCACGCTGCCGAAGAAGAGCCCGATCGCGACCGACACGCACAGGGCGAGCACGATCGAGCTGGGCACGATGACCGGTCGGACGCCGACGATGGTGAAGTTGCTGCCGATGTAGGCGGCGGCGACGCCCAAGCCTCCGCCTAGCAGGCTCAGCATCGTGGCCTCGGCCAGGAATTGGGTGAGGATGGCCCGTCGTGGTGCGCCGAGGGCTTTGCGGATGCCGATCTCGCGGGTGCGTTCGGTGACCGTGACGAGCATGATGTTGGTGATGCCGATGCCGCCGACGAGCAGGCTGATGCCGGCGACGGCGCCGAGGAGTGTGGTGAACGTGTCGGCCGTCTCGGTCTGTGTCTGCAGGAGCTGGGACGCGTTCTGGATGCGGTATGGCTGGCTGTTCGAGGCGGCGGGCGCCCTAATTCGCTGGGACAGGATCAGGGAGACCTGTGCCTGTGCGTCGGTCACCTTCTGCGTGGTGCGGGCCTCGACCACGATCGAGGTGAGCGTGCCGTAGCCGGTGAGTGCCTGCTGGACCGCGGTCAGTGGTGCGATAGCGACGTCGTTGGCGTCCATGAACCCGGAGGCGCTGCTCTTCTCGTCCAGTACGCCGATGACGGTGAACAGGGCGCCGTTGGCGGTGATCGCCTTGCCGACGGGTTCGACGCCGGGGAACAGTTCGGCGGCGACGGTCTGCCCGATCACCACGACGGGGCGGCCCTGTGTGACGTCGTCGGCGGTGAACGCCGCTCCGGCGCCGACCGGCGAGTTCGATGCGGCGAAGTAGCTTGGGGTACTGCCGACGAGCTGTTGCACGGAGTGGTCGGTGCCCTGGTAGGTCAGGGTCGCCTGAGTGCTGGCCACGGGTGACACCGACGCGACGTCGGGAGCGAGGACCGGGTCGTCGAGCGCGTCGGCGACGGTCGGGGTGAGGACGCCGCTGCCGCCGACGCCCTGCACGGTCAGGGTCTTGGTGCCCAAGGCCTCGATCCGGTCCGCGACCTGGCGTGCGGAGCCGTTGCCGACGGCGACCAGCAGGATCACGGCGGCGACGCCGATCAGGATGCCGAGCATGGTGAGGCCGGAGCGCAGCTTGTTGGCGCCGATCCCGCGTATCGCGAACCGCAGCACCTCGAGGATGCTCATGCCGGCACCCGCTGCTGTCGGACGTCAGTGACGATCTGGCCGTCGACGAGCCGGATGAGGCGGCTGGCGCGGGCGGCCACGTCGTCTTCGTGGGTGATGAGCAGGATGGTGCGGCCGGCGGCGTGCAGGTCGTCGAGGATGCCGAGGATGTCGTCGGTCGACCGGCTGTCGAGGTTGCCGGTGGGTTCGTCGGCGAGTACCAGGGCGGGCTCGGTGACCAGGGCCCGGGCCACCGCGACGCGTTGCTGCTGCCCCCCGGAGAGCTGGTTCGGCTCGTGGTCGCCGCGCTGCGCGAGCCCGACCAGGTCCAGCGCGGCTCGGGCCCGTCGACGGCGCTCGGCCGCTCTGATCCCGGCGTAGGCCAGAGGCAGTTCGACGTTGCCGACCGCGGTGGTGCGGGGGATCAGGTTGAACGACTGGAAGACGAAGCCGATGCGGTGGTTGCGGACCAGGGCGAGTTGGCGGTCGTTGAGCCGGCTCACGTCGACGCCGTCGAGCAGGTACTGGCCGGTGGTGGGGGTGTCGAGGCAGCCGAGGATGTTCATCAGGGTGGACTTGCCGGAGCCGGACGAGCCCATGATCGCCACGTATTCGCCGCGTTCGACGGTGAGTGACACGCCGCGTAGCGCGTGGACCGTGGCGGCGCCCTGGCCGTACACCTTCGTGACGGTGCGTATGTCGAGGACAGTCATCGGCCACCTCCGAGCCGTCCGCCGCCGGGGGGTCCTCCGCCGCCGGGGAAACCGCCGCCGCCGGGGCCCGCTCCGCCACCGGGGAAGCCGCCGCCCGGCGACGTTCCCTGGTTGGAGGAGTTGTTGGGCGTGTCGATCAGGATTTGCTCTCCGGCGGTCAGCCCGGACGTGATCTCGGTCGTGCTGTCGCCTTCGAGGCCGACTTCGACCGCGCGAACGGTTCGCCGGCCGTTGTCCATGACGGTGACGGTGTGCCGGTTGCCCGCGCTGGTGACGGCGGCCGAGTTGACGTAGACGACGTTGTCGGCCTGGCCGACGGTGACCGACACGTTGACGCTCTGGCCGGCGCGTACCCCGTCGGGCAGGTCGTCGAGGGTGAACGTCACCCCGTAGGTGACGACGTTGTTCGCCGTCGTCGCGTTCGGGTCGACGGCGGCGAGCTTGGCCGTGGACCGCGCCTCGGGTAGGGCGTTCCAGGTGACGGTGCCGGTCTGGCCGGTTTTGAGCTTCGTCGCGTCCGCCTCGGCGATCGACGCGGAGACCTCCAGCCGGGTCAGGTCGGCGATCTCGATGAAGCCGGCCGCCGACCCGGACCCGGTGTCGCCGCCGCTGTTGGAGGTGCCGCCCGGTGCGTTGCCGCCGCCGTTCGTGTTGTTGCTGCCGGTGCCGCCGTTTCCGGAGGCGGATCCGCCGACGGTGCCGTTGACGGCGGTCACCGTGCCGGCCATCGGCGCCTTGAGGGTGGTACCGGCGACGGCGTCCTCGGCCTCGTCGACGTCGAGTTCGGCCTGGTCAACCTGCGCCTCGGCCTCGGAGGTGTCGCCGTCGGCGTCCTGCGCCCGGTCGAGCGCGGCCTGCGCGGCGTCGAGGTTGGTCCGGGCGGCGTCGAGTTGCCGCCGCGCGGCGGTGTCGTCCACCACCGCCAGTGCCTGGCCCTTGGTCACCTTGTCGCCGACCTGCACCCGTATCGCGGTGACGGTGCCGGAGGTGGCGAACGTGGCCGTCGCCGTCGAGGCGCTGCGGACGCTGCCGGCGGCGGAGACCGTCGCGGTGACCGTGCCCTGGGCCGCGGCGACGGTGCGGCTGCCGCCGGAGCCCGGCTCGGCGGCCTCCGCGGTGCTGAACGACGTGTATGCCCAGGTGGCCGCGCCGGCCACCGCCAGGGCGAGGATGACGTTGACGATCAGGGCTGGCGACGTCCGCAGTCTTCGAAGCGACGGCCTGCCCAGCCTCGGGAGGGTGTGGCGCATGCGCGACAGCTTGCAGGAGGCGGCTCGGAGCAAGCCCCGCGCTAGCTCAAAGCTGACTGGGAACCGGTGGGCAGCAGCACCCGGAACGCCGCGCCCTGGCCGGGGCTCGTCTCCAGTTCGACCCGGCCGCCGTGACCGTGCACGATCGCCGCGACGATCGACAGGCCGAGCCCGGAGCCGCCGTTGCTGCGGGCGCGGCTCGGATCCGCCCGGTAGAGCCGCTCGAAGACCCGGCCGGCGTGTTCCGGTGGCAGGCCGGGGCCGTTGTCGGCGACCTCGAACACGGCGAGCGGCGTACGACGTGGCGGCTCCTCGCCGACAGTCGCGGCCGTGTGACGACGGGGTCGGTAGGCCGCAAGCCGGCCGACCCGTACGGTGATGTCGGCGTGCTGCGGCGTGTGCTGCAGCGCGTTGGCGACCAGGTTGGTGGCGACCTGGCGCAGCCCGTGCTCGTCGCCGAGGACCGTCACCGCCTCGAAGGCGCACTGGTCGCCGCCGAAGCTGGCCAACCGGACCGGGCGGTCGGGGCGGCGGGCGTGCGCGTCGCGGATCGTGTCGGCGGCGATCGCGAGCAGGTCGACCGGACGCCGCTGCGGCTCCCGCTGGCGGTCCAGCCGGGCCAGCAGCAGCATGTCCTCGACCAGCAGCCCCATCCGCGCGGCTTCGCCCTCGATCCGGGACATCGTCTCGTCGAGCAGCCGTCCGGGCGGCGCCCCGCCGCGCCGGTACAGCTCGGCGAAGCCGCGGATCGAGGTGAGCGGGGTACGCAGCTCGTGCGACGCGTCCGCAACGAACTGCCGGAGCCGCTGCTCGGACGCGGTCCTCGCGGCGACCTCCGACTCGATCCGGTCAAGCATCGAGTTCAACGCGATTCCCAGCCGACCCGACTCGGTGTGCGGGTCGGCGTCGTCCACACGGTGGGTCAGGTCACCGGCGGTGATCGCGGCGGAGGTGCCCTCCATCCGGATCAGCGGGCGCAGGCCGATCCGGACCACCGCGGCGGCGACCAGCGCGAGCAGGAACAGCACGACGAGCATCACGACCAGGTCGATGGTGAGCAGCAGGTCCGCCGTCGCCTCTACCTGACGAAGCGAGATCGCCGGTATGGCCACCCCGCCGTCGGGTTGGGTGACCACCGCCACCCGCCAGTGGTCCTCGCCGTCGACGGACTCCACGGTGAACGGCCCGTCGCGCGCCTTCTCCCGTAGCGCGGCGAACGCCCCCACCTGCGGCGGCGAGATCTCCTCCGGTGACGGGGATGGCAGCTGGCGACCGTCGGAGTCGAAGACAAGGATGGTGCGGTACATGTCGAAACGGCCCCGGGGGAACGGATTGTCGCGAGTCTGGTCAGGAGGCGGCACCGGGCGGGCCGCGACGTGTCGCATCCCGGCGAGCTGGTTGTCGATCTGGTCGGTAAGGTACTGACGCAGCAGGACGATGCCTGCCGCGTTCGACACGACCAGGGCGACCGCGCTGAGCGCGGCGACGGCGACGACGAGGCGGGACCGCAGCGTCCAGTGCCGCCACCTGGGCATTCTCATTCGTCCGGGGGCCGGCGCAGCGCGTAACCCACACCACGGACCGTGTGGATCAACGGCGGCTCCCAGCAGTCGATCTTCTTGCGGAGGTAGTAGACGTACGACTCGACGATCCGGCCGTCGCCGCCGAAGTCGTAGTTCCAGACCCGGTCCAGGATCTGCGCCTTGCTCACCACCCGGCCCGCGTTCACCAGGAGATATCGGAGCAGGTTGAACTCGGTCGGCGACAGTTCGACCAGCCGGCCGCCGCGACGCACCTCATGCGCGTCCTCGTCGAGTTCGACATCGGCGTAACGCAGCACGCCGGTGTCGTCGTCCGGCTCGATCCGGCTGCGACGCAGGATCGCCCGAATACGGAGTACGACCTCCTCCAGGCTGAACGGCTTGGTGACGTAGTCGTCGGCGCCGACGGTCAGGCCGGAGATCCGGTCCTCGACCGCGTCGCGCGCGGTCAGGAACAGCACCGGAACGTGCGGCCCCGGCCCGGACCGCAGGCGCTGCGCGACCTGGAAGCCGTCGAGGTCGGGCAGCATCACGTCGAGCACCACCAGGTCCGGCTCGAACTCGACCGCCGCCACCAACGCCTCGTGCCCGCCACCGGCGACCCGCACATCGAACTCGATGAGCCGCAGCGTCGCCGACAGCAGGGCACAGATATTGGGCTCGTCGTCGACGACGAGCACTCGGGTCAACCGTCCAGCCACGTCATCACTTCTATCGGAGGTACCTCAGAGTTAGCTGGGACTTTCCTCGACGCCAGCTGTGACGATCTCGTCGCCTTCGATGAGCCCGCTGGTGATCTGCGTGTACTGGTCGCCGCGAAGCCCGACGCCGACGGCGCGGGCCTGATCGCCGGTGGCCGTCCTGACCACGACGGTTCCGTCGCCGCGTACCGCCGTCGAGGGCGCCCGCAGCACACCGGCGACCTCACTGGTCCGCACCCGGACGTTCGCGCTCTGCCCCACGAGAAGCTCCGCGGGGACCTCCTCGAAAGCGAGGACGACGCCGTACCGCACCAGGTTGCCATCGGCGGCGCCCACCGGGTCGATCCGCACGACGCGGGCGGCGAACTCGTCATTCGGCCGGTTGGCGAGCGTCACGGTGGCGCTCTGGCCGATCTTCAGACGGCCCGCGTAGGCCTCCGGGACATCGGCCGCCACCTGCATGCCAGCCACATCGGCCAGGGTCACGAACGTGCCGCCGGCGCCGACCTCGGCACCCACCGCGCCGGCCACCGTGAGCACCTTTCCGCCGATCGGTGCCTTGATCTTCGTACCGGTGAGTTGCTCCTCCGCCTCGGCGAGCGCGACCTCGGCACTCGTCACCCGCTGCTGCGCGGCGAGCACCGGGTCTCCGGCCCGCTGACCGGAACACTCGGCACTCCGGCCGCCGCCCGGCGCCTGGCTTCCCCCTGGTGCCTGGTCACCGCCGGAGCGCGGCGGCTGGCTCGCCGTCGGCTGACCTGCCGGCGGTTGAGTCGTTCGGGTCGGCGACGGGGACGGCTGGCCGCTCGGTGACGCCGACGGCGATGGCGTCGCGCCGCCGGTGGCGACCAGGACAATCGGGACGGCCTGCCCGGATCGGGGGGTGGCGACGGGGCAAGCTGCCGTCCCGACGTCGGCCGCCTGCTCCGCGTCCTCGAGCGCCTGCTCCGCGTCCTCGAGCGCCTCCTCCGCGTCCTCGAGCGCCTGCCGCGTCTCGTCCACCCGCTCCTTCGCGTCGGTGGCGTCGATCTCGGCGAGCACCTGACCGGTCTTCACCTGATCGCCGGGGCGTACCTCCACCGCCGTCACCGTGCCGTCGGTGGCGAAGCCGAGCGTGCGGGTCTGCGCGGGCTCCAGCGATCCGGTCGTCGCGACAGCCGTGACCACCTCACCCCGGTCGACCCGCGCGGTGCCGCTCCCGCCCGACGGGGCCGGCTCTGCCCGGAGCAGCGTCCACGCCACCGCAGTGCCGATTACGACCAGCGCGGCGACGCCGCACACGGCGATCCGGCCGCGGCCGCGCCATCTTCTTCGGAGGAAGCCCATGAGCGGCGAGTATCGGTGCCTCACCTCGCAGGCGGCTGAGCCGTACCTCGGAGTTTCCTCAGAGTCGATTCGAAGGGTTTTTTGAGCTTGGCCTGACCTGGCGTGGAGGTAGTAGCGGTTGCATTGGCCGGCGTGCCGCGAGACGTTCCCGAGCCCAGGCGGCACGACGAGGATGGAGGACCTGTGTCTCTGCGCACGCGACAGTCTCCCCGCACACGATGGACCCTGGCGCTGGCCGTCGGGTCGGCGGCGCTGCTCATGGCGGCCGGTTGCGGCTCGGACGGCGAGGGTGGGTCCAGCGGCCCCGGCCAGGGCTCCGCAGGCGCGCCGGACGGGGCGTCGGCATACCTCGACTGTCTCCGCGACCAGGGCATCGACATCTCGAACACCTTTCCCTCCGGCCGTCCCAGCGCGTTCCCCTCCGGCCGGCCGACCGCGTTTCCCTCCGGCCGTCCCAGCGCGTTCCCCTCCGGCCGGCCGACCGCGTTCCCGTCGGGTGGACCAGGTGGCGGCCGGATGGGTGGCTTCCGCCCCGAAGGGGTCGACGACGCGACCTGGCAGAAGGCACAGGAGGCCTGCGAGTCGGTGCGGCCCAGCGGCGGCCCGGGAGGCAACGGACCCGGCGGCCAAGGCGGGCCGGGCGGCGGTAACCGCGACGCCGGTGCGGCGTACCGCAACTGCCTCGCCGACCGGGGTGTCGACCTGCGGGCCAACCCGGCTACCACGGACCCGAAGGTCGCCGAGGCCATGCAGGCGTGTGACGTGCTCCGCCCGACCGCAACCGCCAGGCCGTAGGCCGAGGTTCGGTCCGATCGGCAGGAGCCCGCGCAAATCCGCAGCACGCGTGCTGTGTCCCGCGTCATCACCCATGGGGGACGGGCCCATCGACCCCGCCATCCCGCCGTCACCGACATCGCTTGGGCAACCGGGCGGATCCGGGACCAGCACCGCTCCGCAACTGCACGCCGCCCACGGCCGGCGGTGTGCCCGCATCGCACACCGCCGGCCGCAGAGTCCTGCATCCTGTCGCCCGGTTAACGCCTCACCCGCTGGTGATGACGCTGTGGGTGGCGAGGTGCGACGTACGTTGCCCGACGAGCGTCTTCAGTCGCTCGACGTCCGCAGTCGTCTTCTGCTCGTCGTAGCCGTCGACGGTGGATAGCACCTTGGTGATGCTCTCGACGGCGTTCAACGCCGTGCCGTCCGCGTAGATCTTCCGATAGAGGTCGCGATAGGCGTTCTCGTACACCGGCTTGAAAGCAGCGCTGGCAAGGAAACGTTCCTTGAGCTTGTTGCCGCCGACCCCGCCCGGCCGACCCCGCCCACCGACGGCGTCGCCGCCCGGACCCGGCATACCCGCCGGCGGCTGCACGCCCTCAGGCGGCTGCACGCCCTCCGGTGGCGGGAAGCCGCCAGGTGGAGCGCCTCCGGCCTGCGGGAAACGACCGCCCCTCCGACCGGTGTCGTGCGGGCCCTGGGTGGCCTCACCACTGAGGGTGAGGTTGTAGTCCCAGCCGACGACCGTGAACTTCTTCGCGCCCAGGTCGTACCACAGGTAGTAGTTACGGCCAGGCCCGGCCATGTCGTCGAAGTTGAGCAGCAGGTTCTGCACGGCCAGATAGCGGGCAAGCGCCTGCACGTCGACATGATCCCCGAGGTGAGCGGCGAAGTCGGCGTCGCTGCTGGTGTTGACCCACCTGATGAGGTTGATGACGGGTTGGAGGTCCTGGCTGCCCTTCATCGTGACCTGTTTGAAGTCGTCGGCGTAGCTGGTCGGGTCGTCGCCCTGGTCGGTGAACTGGCCGGTGGCCAGGCTCTTGTACAGCACACCGTCGCCGCCCAGCGTGTCGGCGAAGCCTTCGTCCGGGTGCTCGACGAGGAGCCGGGCAGTAGTGGGCCGGTCGTTGACGGTGAAGCTCGAGTACGCGTACCGCTGGGCGGGTTCACCCGCAGCGGCCGACACCTGCAGCGACACCGCCTCATTGAGGACCGTGCTGCCGCCGCCCATCCCAGCAACCCGCACGGCGATCTCGCGGTGGCCCTGGTAGCGGCGGCCCTCGACGAACTCGTCAAAGCGGATCAGCCACGGCAGGCTCTCCGGCTCCTCGGCCTTGAGCGACGCCCGGCCGAACCCCCCTGGGCCAGCACCGCCCCGCGCCCCGCCCGCCTGGTCGCCGCCCGGCGCACCCGCCGGGCCACCCTCAGGGAAGCCGCCGCCCGGGGAACCCCCGCCGGGGCCGTTGCCGCCCGGTCGGGGCTCCTGCCCGGCGCCCGGGGGCCGGTCGCGGCCGAACCCCCGCTGCCGGGCTTCACCGTTACGGGTCAGCCCACCGAGCGTGGAGTTGCCTTTCAGCCGGATACCGACGCTGGGAATACGGGTGCCGTCGATCGTCAGGTCGGCCTCGAGGAAGTTTTTCTCGTCTTCCTCCCAGAGATCGTCGAGCAGCCGCTGGTAGTCCTCGTCGCGGAAGGTCAGCGTGATCCGATGCGCCACGGTCGCGTCGAACAGCTCCGTCGTTCCGACGATGTTCTGGGTGACCTGGTCGGCGCTGTTGTCGCTGCCGCTGGTCACCAGCGGTGTGACCCGCACGGTGCTGAACACCACCGCGCAGACGACGACGAACACCGCACACGCGGCGAGGAGCTTCCAGTAGTGCCGCACCCGCACCGGAACCCGGTGCGCCAGCCTCCGCCGCACCGCAACCCGCGGAGGCGCCGTAGACGTTTGTAACGGCGTCATCACAGGTCCGTCTGGTCGTAGCCGGTCAGCACGGTCACCCGCTGCCCGCCGGTCCGCTCGCCGAGAGCCGTGATCAGGTCGCCAGGTCCGTGGCCCTTCTTGAGCCGGACGGTGTACATCATCTCGGTCAGGGCGCCGCCGCGAATCGACTCCATGCTCACCAGCTCGAACTCACTGGTGTGCGCGATGAGCACGTCCTGGATGTGTGCGGTGTAGTCGCCGTCCGGCGGCACCTGAACCTTCACCACCTGCCGCTGAATGCTGGAGGCGAACCAGTTGAACCGGTACATCACCAGGATGATGAGGCAGATCGCCACGGCGGCGACGATCGCCAGGGTGTAGAACCTGGTACCGGCGGCCATCCCGATACCCATCACCAGAAAGATGAAACCGACGTCGCGGGTCTCCTTGATGGCGTTGCGGAACCGCACCACCGACAGCGCACCTACCAGAGCGAAAGCACGCGCGATGTTCGACCCGACCACCAGCATGATCAACGCGATGAGCATGCCGAGGATGACGAGCGTCTGCACATAGGACTGGCTGTAGGAGACGTTGCGGTGGGTGAACCGGTAGACCCAGCCGATCATGGCGCTCAGCACGAACGACAGCGACAGCGCGATCGCGATGTCACCGACACTGAACGTGCCGGACAGATCCTGGACGTCGAATGGCATGGGTCAGGCCTCACTTCGGGCAGCAGCCGACACCGGGGCGCCGGCGGGGTCGTCATCGGAAACATGAAAAACCGATCGGGGTACGCGGCCGAACGCCTCGACGCTCTGGCAGTACTTCGAGATCCGCACCACCGACATGCTCAGACCGGCCGCGAGGTCGGTGAGCCAGTACGGCACCCGCTCGTTGGCCTTGAGCTCCACCACCGTCAGTCGAGCCGGAACGATCAGCCGGTTCTCGGCATCGGCGCCGAGATGGAAGTCGCGGTCGCGGCCACGGACCCGGTGGTCGACGGTGACCCGCAGACCGACCTCGGCGTCGCGACCGACGAACGCCTCACGCTGGTACCCGGTCATCGCCACCGGGCGCAGGTCCAGCCGGCACAGAAGATCCAACACCTCTTCGAGGAACGCCCGCTGGCCCGGCTCGTGCGCGACCATCACCCGGCGGTCGCACAGCTCACGAGCGAGGTGGTACGGCAACGCCACCCGGCGCTTCTGGGTGACCCGGTTGATCCGCTGCTTAATCTCCACGAACACCGTGCTGTCGTCGTCGACGGTCGACCGGTCGCCGTAGTGCCGCACCCGCAACTTGCGCCGGAACCGCAAGCCCTCGATCTTCTCCCAGTAGAACCGGAGATCACGGGTGTCGTAGTAGACGCTCCAGACGCCGTAGCCGCCACCGACGCCGTGACTGTCGACATCGAGCCGCCTGGCGAGTTCCGTGCGCAGCGCGGGCACCGCGGTGCTCGGCATCAGATACTTGATCTCGTAGCGGTTGAAGGCGTGCAGCGCGCTCGGCGCCCGCAGCGCATGACCGACATGATCACCACTACGGCCCGAAGCCGGGCTGCCCGGCGGCGTCGAACGGTCGGAGTCTGACGGCTCACCGCCGCCGGGGCGATCCGGCGGCATAGCACGTCGTCGGAACGGCAGTCGCATTCTCACAGCCCATCTGCTTACGGTAAGGACGAAAGCGACATAACCAGATGAACCTCAAAGCCAGCTTTGAACCACGTCAGAACTAGACGTGAACGCAAGGTGTACGGCGGGTTGATGACTGTCATGACCAACATTTGGAGGCAGGTTCACCGACCGCTCCGCATTCGGCGACTTCAGCAACATGTTCAGCCAGTCCCTCGCCCCCTTGGCGCTCGACCGGGCCGGCGGAGCACCCCCAGCGGCGATCTCCTTCCTGACCGGCAGCCGCTGCCCCGACGGCGGCTTCCCCTGCAGTTCGCCCAGACCACCTGCGTCAGCGACGTGGACGCCACCGCACTGGCGATCCAGGCACTCCTCGCCGCCGACCGCCCCCTCATCGCCCACGCGGCGGCCCAGTGGCTGGCCTCCGTACGGCCCGAAGGCCGGGGCGGTTTGCCGTGGCGCCGGGTCACCGCGCTTGGGCCACGTACTCCGGTGGCAAGCCCCGAAGCGGCGCGGCAGCGATCGCCCCGCTCGCGACGAGGGCCGGCCACCCCGGCGATCGTCGCGGCCGTGAGGAGCGGTGACCTATCTCGGGACAGCGACGGTACTGTCGGTGGACGTTCAGGTCCCCTGTCGGCTCCGCTAAGCGCGCCTCATCATTGCTCGGTGCAGCTACGTATCCAGGCGATTAGTCAAGGTCGCCGCGGTACCAGGCGTCGATCTCTGCTGTCAGCGCGTTCTCGGCCGGTTTCGTCGGTCGCGCCTGATCGATCCAGCGGAGCAGATCCCATGCGAGCCGAGTAACGTCACCCGGATGTCTGGCCTCGTCGGCGGTGAGATATTCGACGACCGGGCCGGACAGGGGATCGTCCGCGTCACAGCGGGCGCACAGATGAAGCTTATGGACAACCCGGACCCGGTTTCCTGACAGGTTGGTCCAGGTGCCGGGACGGCGCAGAACGGCGAGGACGTTGTCTGTGCCGCATCGGTGGCACGGCCAGTCGGTCATGCGCGTCCGATCGCGTCCGCTCCGAGCAGCGCCTTGAGATCGCCGTAGAACGCCGGCCCCAGGGCGACCTGGAACGGCTTGAGGTTCAACAGCACGCTCCTTCCGTCGTGGCTGTCCAGGCGTACGTGTACGGGCGCGCGACCGGGGTGGGTGGTCAGGATGTGCTTGAGTTCCTGGGCGAGCCGCGGGTTCACCTGAGTTTGTTGGAGCGCGATCACTACGGGTGGCTCGGTGTTCGCATGGGAGAGGTCGAGCGGGGTGATCTCCTCGCCGTAGACGCTCGTTGTCTCGTCGCGGATGTTGATCCGGCCTCGGACGGAGATCACCCGGTCCTGGGCCAGTGCGTCGCCGTACACGGCGTAGGTCTTGGGGAAGATCAGGCACTCCACGGCGGCGTCGTGGTCTTCGAGGGTGACGATCGCCCACGGGTTGCCCTGCTTGGTGATCTTGCGTTGTAGGCCGGATACGATGCCGCTGACCTGGATCGCCCGATCCTGCCGTCCGGAGGTGAGCAGGTCGGCGATGGTGGTGTCACGGTTGGCGTCGAGGATGTGTTCGGTGCCGTCGAGTGGATGGCTGGAGACGTACAGGCCGAGCATCTCGCGTTCGAAGGCGAGCAGGGTGGCCTTGTCCCACTCTTCCTGCGGGATGGCGATCGAGAAGCCGGCGCTCTGGCCCAGTACGCCGAAGAGCGAGTCCTGGCCGTGGGTCTCGTTGCGCTTGACGTCGATGATCGCGTCGACGGCCTGTTCGTGGACCGAGACGAGGGCCTTGCGGTGGTGCCGTAGGCCGTCGAACGCGCCGGCCTTGGTCAGTGATTCGATGACCCGCTTGTTGCAGACGACAGGCGGGACCTTGCCGAGGAAGTCGTTGAAGTCGGTGTACGGGCCCTTGGCCTCCCGGGTGGTGGTGATGGCTTCCACGACGGCGGCTCCGACGTTGCGTACCGCACCCAGGCCGAAGCGGATGTCGGAGCCGACGGCGGCGAAGTCCAACTGGCTGGCGTTGACGTCGGGGGGCAGCACCCGGATGCCCAGACGTCGGCAGTCCGACAGGTAGACGGCCATCTTGTCCTTGTCGTCCCGGACCGAGGTGAGCAGTGCGGCCAGATACTCGTGTGGGTGGTTGGCCTTGAGGTACGCGGTCCAGTAGGAGACGAGGCCGTACCCCGCGGTGTGTGACTTGTTGAACCCGTAGCCGCTGAACGGGACCAGCACGTCCCAGACCGCCTTGATCGCCTGGTCGGAGAAGCCGCGTGTGCGCATCCCGGCGGAGAAGCGGTCCCATTCGGCGTCCAGGACCTCCTTCTTCTTCTTGCCCATCGCGCGGCGCAGCAGGTCGGCCGCGCCGAGGGAGTACCCGGCGAGCTGCTGGGCGATGGCCATGACCTGCTCCTGGAAGACGACCAGGTGGTAGGTGTCACCGAGGATGGGTTCGAGCGCCTCCTCGAGTTCCGGGTGGAGCGGTTCGACCGGCTGCTTGCCGGTCTTGCGCAGGGCGTAGTTGGTGTGGGCGTTCATCTCCATCGGGCCGGGTCGATACAGCGCGTTCACTGCGGCGATGTCGGTGAAGGTGGTGGGCTGCATGAGTCTCAGCAGGACCCGCATCCCGCCGCTGTCCAACTGGAAGACCCCGAGTGTGTCACCGCGTGCCAGCAGCCCGTAGGTCTTGGCATCGTCGAGCGCGACGTCGAGGATGTCGATGTCAATGCCCTTGTTGGCGCGGACGTTGGCGATCGCGTCACCGATGACGGTGAGGTTGCGCAGGCCGAGGAAGTCCATCTTCAGTAGGCCCATGGCTTCGGCTTGGGTGAAGGGGAAGCCGGTGATCACCGGGCCGTCGGCCTTCGGCTTGACCAGTGGGATCACGTCGACTAGGGGAGCGCTGGAGAGGATGACGCCGGCGGCGTGGATGCCGGTGCCCCGGGTGAGGCCCTCGAGGCCGACCGCGGTGTCGATTACCTGTTTGACCTCCGGGTCCTGCTCGTACATCTGGCGCAACTCGGCCGCTTCGCCGTGGCGGGAGTGGCGCTCGTCGTGGATGGCGGCCAGTGGGATCTCCTTGCCGCCGTCCGCCGCCGGGAAGGCCTTGGTGATGCGGTCCCCCAGGGCGTACGGCAGACCCAGGACGCGGCAGGAGTCCTTGACGGCGGCCTTGGCCTTGATGGTGCTGAACGTGACGATCTGGCAGACCCGGTCCTCGCCGTACTTGCGGGTGACGTAGTCGATCATCTCGTCGCGCCGCCGGTCGTCGAAGTCCAGATCGACATCCGGCATGGTGACGCGCTCGGGGTTGAGGAAGCGTTCGAAGATCAGCTTGTGTTCGATCGGGTCGAGTTCGGTGATTCCCGTGCAGTAGGCGACGATCGAGCCGGTGGCCGAGCCGCGGCCGGGGCCAAGGCCGATGCCGTGCTCCCGGGCGTACCGGCAGATGTCGGCGACCACCAGGAAGTAGCCGGGAAAGCCCATGGTGTCGATGACCGACAGTTCGTGGTCGACTCGGTCGAGCACCTCCTGCGGCAGGTTCTCGCCGTAGCGGCGACGTGCTCCTCGCAGGGTCTCCTGGCGCAGCCAGCTTGACTCGGTCTCGCCTTCCGGGACGGGAAAGTGGGGCATCAGGTCCCGGTGCGCGAACACCTCGGCGTAGTCGCCGATTCGCTCGGCGATCAGCAGTGTGTTGTCGCAGGCTCCGGGTACGGCATCGTCCCACAGTGTGCGCATCTCCTGTGCCGACTTGAGGTGGTAGCCGCTGCCGCTGAACCGGAAGCGGTCGGTGTCGGCGAGTCGCTTGCCGGTGCCGACGCACAACAGAGCGTCGTGCGCCCCGGCCTGGCTTTCCGTGACGTAGTGCGAGTCATTGGTGGCCAGCGGCAGCAGGTCGAGTTCCCTGCCCAGCTTGAGCAGTTCGTCCCGAACCCGGCGCTCGATGGCCAGGCCGTGGTCCATCAGCTCCAGGAAGTAGTTGTCCTTGCCGAAGATGTCGCGATACCGCGCGGCGGCCTCGACCGCCCGGTCGTACTGGCCGAGCCGTAGCCTGGTCTGCACCTCGCCCGACGGGCAGCCGGTCGTGGCGATGATGCCCTGGCGGTGCTCGGCGAGCAGTTCGTCGTCCATCCGGGGGTACTTCTGGACATGGCCCTCCAGCCAGGCCCGGGATTGCAAGCGGAACAGGTTACGCAGCCCCTGGGCGTCGGCCGCCCACATCGTCAGGTGCGTGTAGAGACCCCGGCCGGAGACGTCACCGCCCTCGCCGGTCTCATCATTCGATCGGCGCAACCCGAGGTTGTCGCTGTAGAACGTCGGCTGCCGGTGGTGCCGCGAGGCGGGAGCGACGTAAGCTTCGATGCCGATGACCGGCTTGATTCCCGCCTTGCGGGCCGCCTGGTAGAACTCGTATGCCCCGTGCACGTTGCCGTGGTCGCTCATCGCCACGGCGGGCATTCCTTGCCGTGACACCTCCGCCATCAGCGGGTCCACCTTGGCTGCCCCGTCGAGCATGCTGTACTCGGTATGCACGTGAAGATGCACGAAGGACCCCACTGACGTCCACACCTCCTGGCTGTAGGCTCGCCCCGATCGGAGCATTCGACCCGAAGGCAGGCTTAGTTGTCCAACAGCCAACACGCCGATGCATCACAACCAACAGTTGTTGATGAGGCTTCGGTCGATCTTGATGTCAGCGCGGTCCGCGCCTTCGTCGCGGTCGCTGACGGGCGCTACTTCAGCGAGGCCGCGACTCGGCTCGGCATCAGCCAGCAGGCCGTCTCCAAACGCATCGCAGTGCTGGAGCAGGTCCTCGGCGTGGCGCTGTTCACCCGTACCTCTCGCGGCGCCCAGCTCACCGTCGACGGGCAGGCGTTCCTTCCGCATGCACGAACGCTGCTCCGAGTCGAAGCGCGTGCCGTTGGCTCCGTGCGTCCGGGACGGCGCACGCTGCGCGTCGAGGTGCTCAACCATCGGATCGGACCAGCAGGGCTAATGCGCAATTTCCACCGGGCGTATCCCGACATCGAACTCGATGTCGTGACGTTCGTCGACTTCGGTGTCGACGCGGTTATCGACGCCATCAGATCTGGCGCGATTGATGCCTCGTTCCGGGCCGTCGCCGTACCCGAACAGCAACTCCGGGAAGGCGTCACGGCGACGCGAGTCCTGGACGATCCCCACGAACTGCTCACGGGACCGACCCACCCACTGGCCGCCGCACGCACGGTCACGCCCGCCGATCTCGTCGGACACCGGATCTGGATCCCCGGCATCGTCCCCGGAACCGAATGGGCCGCCTACTACGACGATCTCGCCGCCACGTTCGAACTCACCATCGAGCGGGTCGGCCCCAACTTCGGCACCGACCACCTGTTGGACATACTCGCGGACTCTTCGACGCTGGCCACCCTCACCGGTGAGCAGGTCCGATTGCTCTGGCCGGCAGACTACGACCTCCGACGCATACCGGTCCGCGAACCGGCGCCGGTCTACCCGCACTCACTGATCTGGCATCGCGACAATCCACACCCCGGCCTTGCCACGCTCCGCAACTACATCCGCTCCGTGCAGCGTCCGCACCCTAACGCCAAGACCTGGACACCGAAGTGGGCAATGCCGCATGTGTGATCGTAAGGCCGACCCCTGCGTCAACCAGCTCGGACGTGTGAGCCCGCTTCGACAGCGAACGCCGCCTCGACAAATTCAGGCCTATTGGTGGGGGAACGGGGACGCCGTGACTTGCCCGAGTCAACTTGAGCCGGGGCGACGCGCCGAGCTGACTCACATCGGCGGAGTCGGACATCGACCGGCCCGGAAGGCCGGTCACGGAACGTGATGGTTCCAAGTTGGGTGGCGCGCGCGGACGGCGGCAAATCCGGATGTCGGATCATGACGGCGCCAGGCATCATCATCATCGCGTGGATACCCGCCGAACGATCGTCCTGGTCGATGACCTCCGTTCGTTCGTGGATGGCCGTAGCGCTGAGGTGGCCCGCACCAGCACCGCCGGAGCTGAACTCCTCCATCGTTACCGGGACCGGCGCCTGGACGAGCTGTGGCTGGACCACGACCTAGGCGGGGACGACACGATCTGGCCGGTCGTGGAGGTCCTGGAACGGGCCGCCTTCGACAAGCGCCCCTTTGACGTCGGCGTCATCAATGTCCACTCCGCCAACCCGGCCGGCGCCGCGAAGATCGCCCAGGTCTTACGGCGCTGGGGGTATCGCGTCCACGTCGCGTCGGGCTCTACAGACGTCGGCTATCTCGACGGCCCCGCGTGAGCTTGTGCGGTCAGGCTGGTGGATCGTCTCGATAGAGGTGCGCTTTTGCACCTCGGCCGCCCCAGCGTGTCGCAGTGAGTTCTGGCCGTGGTCGGGTGGGTTTGGGTACCCAGCCGTGTCGTCTGGTGTCCTGCGCGGCGTTGTCCCAGTCAGCGAACCGCGCGAACGGATCGGTGGCGAGATCTGCCTCAACGTCACAGGTCTCGCGGACCACCATAGAAGGGTAGAAGCGCGTCTCCTGGGCCACATCGCAGTCGTCCGTCCGGGAAGCGACCAGGGCATCGCACTGTTCGCAGGCGACACACGGACTCCATCCCACCAGGGACCAGCAGCCGGTGAGAACGAGGTCCTGGACGAATCGTGTGCCGCGCACGTCGCCGGGTGAGAGCACGAAGGTGCCCACAACCTGGTCGCGGCCATACGTGGCCTCATCGATCGCGTAGGTGCCCGGGTCGAGCAGCGGAGGGTTCACATGGTGACAGTCCAAGAGCGACCAGTGCACTCCCGCTGGCAGCTCCACCAGCCGGACCGGGACACTCAGGGCGTTTCCGCACATCGCGCACCGAAAGCTCTCCACTGCAGCAGTGTGACGCACAGCCCAGGGCGGAGGCATCCAAAAATGCAGGAATATCTGAGAACCCGCCGCCTACGAAGCAGGACGGCTACGGCTGGTGGTGACGCGTACGGTCAGCGGCTACCTATCTAATTGGATCTACGACCCGTGCCCGGCCAGGCTGGGTCGAGGTAGCCGGTGGGATCGCTCTCTTTGCGGCTGTCCACCCGGATCCAGGGTGTGACTATCATCTGGCATGCGCCCGCCGGCTACCGACCGGGGAGTGGCTCAAGAGGGACTTGTCCAGCTCGAAGTAGCTTTGCCCTCCCCGTTCGGCATCAAGCAATAGCCAAAATGGGAGGAAGTAGCGCATGAGTCGAGTCGTGATCGGGATGGACCCACACAAGCGGTCGGCCACGATCGAGGCCATCAACGAACAAGAGAAAGTCCTGGCCCGGGCC